>DASRRQ010000042.1:0-24035 GCA_035695505.1 Marmoricola sp.
ATGCCACCTGCTGCGTGCCGAGGGTGACGTCCCGATCATCTTCCTGACCGCGCGCAGCACCGAGGACGACCTGGTCGCCGGCCTCGCCCTCGGCGCCGACGACTACGTCACCAAGCCGTTCAGCCCGCGCGAGCTGGTCGCGCGGGTCGAGGCCGTGCTGCGGCGTACCCGACCCGATGCGGAGCCGGAACTGCTCGCGGCCGGATCGGTGGTCATCGACGAGGCGCGGCACACGGTCTCGCGCGACGGGGTGCCGGTGGACTGCACCCCGACGGAGTTCCGGATCCTGCGCGAGCTGGTGGCCCGTCCCGGCCAGGTCTTCACCCGGGCCCGCCTGCTCGAGGTCGCCTTCGGCTTCGACAACGACGCCCTGGAGCGCACCGTCGATGCGCACGTGATGAACCTGCGCCGCAAGCTGGAGCCCGATCCGCGCACCCCGCAGCACCTGGTGACGGTCTACGGCATCGGCTACAAGTACGCCGCCGACGACGAGGCGGTCACGCCAACGACGTCGTGACCCGGTCGATCGCCGACCGGATGCCGGCCAGCAGATCGGCACGGGACAGGTCGTCCATGTCTGCGGGCCAGTAGGGCTCGAACCGGCGCAGCGCCGTGATCACGAGCTTGATCTCGTCGGAGGTCAGCTCGACCTGGACCCGCTCTGCAACGTCTGCCATCCTTCGAGGCTACGCCGCATCGACGGTCTTCAGAAGGCCCGGAACCACAGATTCACGGCGTAGTCGACGCCCGTAGCGCCCGGGTGCTCGACGAGCACCGCCTCGGCCACGGTGGTCGGCAGCTCGATCCGGACGACGGCCTCGAAGTCCTCGCGGCTGGAGAACTCCCAGGCGATGCCGAGCCGCTCACGGGACCAGCCGCGGGCTGTCCAGAACTGCTCGACCGCGATCGGGTCCACCTCGGGGAAGCCGCGCCGGAACCAGCCGCCGAAGGTCGAGGCGGTCGGGTCGTTGTCGATCACGAACGCCGTGCCGCCCGGCCGCAGGACCCGCTCCAGCTCGTCCAGCCCGGGCTCGCACCCGGGGCCGAAGAAGTACGCCCAGCGCGCGTGCACGAAGTCGACCGACGCGTCCTCGAGAGGCAGCGCCACGGCCGAGCCCTCATGCACCACGACGTTGTCGGCCCGCCGGGTACGCCGGCGCGCGATCGCTGCCAGCGGCGGGTGTGGCTCGACGCCGATGACCGATCGTGCGGCTTCAGCAAAGCGCGGCAGGTGAAACCCGGTGCCGCAGCCGATGTCGAGGACGTCGGCTCCCGACCAGTCGGCGACCGTGCGCATCGTCGACTCGATCAGGCCGGCGCGATCGACGCCGTTGTTCTCGATCTCATAGACCGCCGGGTTGTCCCAGATGTTGGGGGAGCGGCGGATGCCGGGTGCGTCGGTCACCGCGTCCGTCACCGCCGTCTCGACAAGCTCGAGGGACCGACTAGAGCCGGACGAGGCCGTTCGGCGTCTGCAGGGCGACCGCGACGATGCCCGGGGTGCCGTTCGGGGCGACCCAGTCGACCTTCACATCCTCCAGGGGCTTCTCGACCGGAGCGCCCAGCCACTCGCTGACGCGGGCCGGGTCGCCGGCGATCTCGAGAGCCTCCAGCGAGATCCTGCCGCTCGCGCCGGCCGACGGGTGCAGGCTCGCGTCGCTCTCCCACTGCACGAAGAAGGGGAGCTGCGGGTCGGACTGCAGACCCTTGACGCCCAACTGCCTCCAGAGCAGCTCGGTGCCGTCGGGACGGTGCCGGTTGCCCTTCACCGACTCGCGGCCCAGCCGCGACTCGAGCGGGGTGATGTCGTCGACCGCGACGACCCAGCCCATCCAGCCGCCGCCGAGCTCGGAGCGCGCGCGGACGGCCTGGCCGAACGGCACCTTGTCCGAGGCCGGGTGGTCCAGCACCTCGACGACCTCGAGGTAGGTGCCGTCGGTCAGCGGCAGGATCCGGTTGCGGGTCCCGAAGCGGGGGTGCACGCCGCCGTCGTCGAACTCCTCACCGAGGATCTTCGAGAGTCGTTCGGCGGTCGCGGCAAGGCCGTCCGGTCCGGCGGCGAAGACGATGTGGTCGAGGCGCATGCCAACGATTCTCGCCCGTACGCGATCCAGGTCACACACCGGGGTGCCGGTTCTGCGACAGGCCTAGGAGGGAGGGGGCGTCGCCGGATGCAGGGCGAGTGCGGACCGTGAACGCAGGTGGTTCTCGCAGCCGTCGGCCAGGACGTCGTACGCCGGCTGGCCCATCAGCGCGATCAACTCGGTGGCGTTGGAGAGGTACACCGGCTCAGCACCGACGTGCGCCTCAGTATTGCCCGAGCAGTACCAGTCCAGGTCGTGGCCGCCGGGGCCCCAGCCGCGCCGGTCGTACTCGCCGATGCTGACCTCGGAGTACGTCGTCCCGTCGATCCGCTCGACGTCGCGGAAGGTACGCCGCAGCGGCAGCTGCCAGCAGACATCGGGCTTGGTCTCGACGAAGTGGATGCCCTCGCGCAGGGCCAGCGCGTGCAGCGCGCAGCCGTACCCGCCTGCGAAGTCGCGGGAGTTGTGGAAGATGCAGGCCTGGCTGCCGTCCGCGGCGACCACGACCCGGGTCTTGCGCTCGTCGTCCTCGACCTCGGTCCACTTCTTCCGCGAGATCACGCCCTTCTTGGTCAGCGCCTCGCCTCGCCGCTCCCACAGCGAGTCGTCGAGCCGCTCGACCCAGGTCGCCGTCCGCTCCTCGTCCTCCTCGCCCGAGAAGTGCGCGCCGAGCGTGCAGCAGCCCGAGTCCGGCGAGGTCTCGTAGATGCCCGCGCAGCCGTTGCCGAAGATGCACGTCCAATTGGAGGTGAGCCAGGTCAGGTCGCAGCGGAAGACCTGCTCGGGGTCGGCGGGATCGACGAACTCGAGCCAGGCACGCGGAAAGTTCAGGTCGACCTCGGGCACGGGGTCAGCCTAGGCGGGCGAAGCACGCGCGTCTCGACAGGCCCGACGAACGCGGAGCGCGGTGCGTCAAACGGCTACCCTCGACATTATGCGTCTAGGCGTCCTCGACATCGGTTCCAACACCGGCCATCTGCTGGTGGTGGATGCGCACGGTGGCGCTGCGCCGAGCCCCGCCTCGTCGTACAAGGAGCCGCTGCGCCTCGCCGAGCACCTCGATGAGGACGGGGCCGTCTCGGACACGGGCATCGACGCACTGACCGCGTTCGTCGGTGACGCGCTGCGTCTTGCCGAGGACAAGGGCTGCGAGGAGATCTACGCCTTCGCGACGTCCGCGGTCCGCGAAGCGGTCAACGGCGACGCCGTGCTCGAGCACGTCCGCACCCACACCGGCGCCCGGATCGAGGTGCTCTCCGGTGAGGACGAGGCCCGGCTGACCTTCCTCGCCGTACGCCGCTGGTTCGGCTGGTCCTCGGGCCGGCTCGGGGTCTTCGACATCGGCGGCGGGTCGCTCGAGGTGGCGGCCGGCGCAGCGGAGGCGCCCGACGTGGCCTGGTCGCTGCCGCTGGGCGCCGGCCGACTGGCACGCACCTACTTCTCCGGCGGCCGTCCCGATGAGGACAAGCTGCGCGAGCTGCGCCGTTCGATCCGCGCCGACATCGCCCGCGACGCCGGCAGCATGCTGCGCGGCGGTCCACTGGACCACGCGGTCGCGACCTCGAAGACCTTCCGCTCGCTGTCGCGGATCTGTGGTGCTGCGCCGTCCAGCGAGGGCCCGCACGTACGCCGGATGCTCTCCGCCGATGAGCTGGAGAGCTGGCTGCCGAAGCTCGTGGAGATGACCCGCGACGAGATCGCCGATCTGCCCGGCGTCTCGCCGGACCGCGCCCACCAGGTCGTCGCCGGCGCGTTCGTCGCCTCGGCCGTCTTCGATATCTTCGAGCTCACCGAGCTGGAGATCTGCCCGTGGGCCCTACGCGAGGGCATCATCCTGGATCGTCTCGACAAGCTGAGCCTGCTGGGCTGAGGCGTGACGTCCGGCCCCCTGTTCGCGCTCTCGACCGCGTCGGTCTATCCCGAGTCGGTCGCCGACGGTTTCCAGTACGCCGCCCAGCTCGGCTACGACGCCGTGGAGGTGATGGTCAGCATCGACGCGATCAGCCAGGACGCCGAGAAGGTCCGCCGGCTGCGCGACTATCACGAGGTGCCGGTGTGCGCGGTGCACGCGCCGTGCCTGCTGATCACCCAGCGGGTCTGGGGCACCGACCCCTGGGTCAAGCTCGAGCGGAGTGCGGAGATGGCGCACCTGCTCGATGCTGATGTCGTCGTGGTGCACCCGCCGTTCCGCTGGCAGAAGGAGTACGCCGCCGGGTTCGTCGAGGGCATCGCCGACCTCGAAGAGCGGACCGGGATCGCGTTCGCCGTGGAGAACATGTACCCGTGGCGGGCGACCGCGCGCCGGGAGATGGACGTCTACCAGCCGCATTGGGACCCCAGCCGTGAGGACTATGCGAACACGACCATCGACCTCTCGCACGCGGCCACCGCGCACTCGGACCCGATCGAGATGGCCGAGCGGCTAGGCGACCGGCTCCGGCACATCCACATGACCGACGGCAGCGGCTCGGCCAAGGACGAGCACCTGGTGCCGGGCCGGGGATCGCAGCCGTGCGGGGAGTTCCTCGAACGCCTCGCGGCCCGGGGCTTCACCGGCCACATCGTGATGGAGATCAACACCCGCCGGGCCGGCACCAAGGAGGCCCGCGAGACCGACCTGCTGGAGTCGCTGGCGTTCGGCAAGCTGCACTTCGCGGCGGCGGCAGAGCCGGGGACGTCATGACCGCCGAGCGCGCCAGCCGGGGACGGCGCCCCGGATCGCCGGACACCAGGGCGGCGATCCTCGAGGCGGCCCGGAGCCTGTTCGCTGCTCAGGGCTTCTCGAGTACGTCGGTCCGCTCGATCGCGAGCGCAGCCGGCGTCGATGCTGCCCTGGTGCACCACTACTTCGGCACCAAGGATGCGCTGTTCATCGCCGCGCTGTCGTTGCCGATCGACCCGCGCGACGTCGTCACCGCGATCGCTGCGGACGGTCCCCAGGGCGCCGGCGAGCGGCTGGTCCGGGCGTTCGTCTCGGTCTGGGACGACCCTGCACTGCAGGACTCGATGATCGGCTTCGCACGCGGCGTACTCGATCCGGCCGCTGCGCCGCTGGTCCGCGACGGGTTCCTGACCGTGGTGATCTGGCCCCTCGGCGAGGCGTTGGGCATCGACGAGCCTGCGCGTCGGATGCCGTTGGTCGCCAGCCAGGTGATCGGCATCGTGCTGATGCGCTACCTGATCGCCGTCGAGCCACTGGCCTCGATGCCGGCCGCTGAGCTTGCCGCGACGTACGGCCCGACGCTCCAGCGCTATCTGACCGGGGACTTGCCGCCGGTCTGACGTCGGCATATATTCATCGTATGATGAATAACGGAGTCGAGGTCGCCGATCTCTGCGTCGTGCGCGGGGGCAATCCGGTGCTCGAGGACCTGAGCTTCGCCGTCGACGCGGGCCAGGTCACCGGCCTGCTCGGTCCATCGGGCTGCGGCAAGTCCACGTTGATGCGCTCGATCGTCGGCGTCCAGCGGATCAGCAGCGGCTCGGTGACCGTCTTCGGGGAGCGCGCCGGCAGCCGGTCGCTGCGCAGCCGGATCGGCTACGTCACGCAGGCGCCTAGCGTGTACGACGATCTCACCGTGGAGGAGAACCTCGCGTTCTTCGCCCGTGTGCTCGGCGTCTCCGGCGATCGGGTCGGCCGCTGCATCGAGCTGGTCGACCTCGGGTCGCACCGCGGCCGGCTGACGGGCCGCCTCTCGGGCGGACAGCGATCCCGCGTCTCGCTGGCCGTGGCACTGCTCGGCGACCCGGCGCTGGTCGTCCTCGACGAGCCCACGGTCGGCCTGGACCCGGTCCTGCGCAAGGAGCTCTGGGAGACGTTCCACGAGCTCGCCGAATCCGGTGCCGCGGTCTTCGTCTCGAGCCATGTCATGGACGAGGCGACCCGCTGCGACCGGCTGCTGCTGATGCGCGAGGGCAGGCTGATCGCTGACGACACGCCCGCCGCGCTGCTCGAGCAGACCGGGACCGACGACATCGAGGCCGCGTTCCTGCAGCTCGTGGCGGTGGCGAAGTGACGCCGCGGATGACGCTCGCCGTTGCCGGGCGGGTGCTGATCCAGCTGCGTCGCGACCCACGGACGCTGGCGATGCTGCTGGTCCTCCCGTGCGCGGTGATGACCCTGCTGTGGTGGATGTTCACCGACAAGCCCGGGCCTGGGTTCTCCAGCCTGGCGCCGGCGCTGCTCGCTCTGATCCCGTTCGTGGTGATGTTCCTGGTCACCTCGGTCACGACGCTGCGCGAGCGCACGTCGGGGACCTTGGAGCGGCTGCTGGCGATGCCGATGGGCAAGGGCGACTTCCTGGCCGGCTACGCGATCGCGTTCGGGGTGGTCGCCACGGTCCAGTCGCTGCTCGCGGTCGGGCTCTCGATCTGGTGCTTCGACCTCGACGTCGTCGGGCCGACCTGGCTGCTGCTGGTCGTCGCCGTGCTCGACGCGGTCCTCGGCACCGCGCTGGGCCTGTTCGTCTCGGCCTTCGCCCGCACCGAGTTCCAGGCCGTGCAATTCATGCCCGTCCTGGTGATCCCGCAGATCCTGCTGTGCGGGCTGTTCGTGCACCGCGACCAGCTCCCCGGCTTCCTGCACGGCGTCTCGGACTGCCTGCCACTGTCCTACGCGGTCGACGCGATGACGAAGGTGTCCCACGATTCCGACCCGCACGTCCTCGGCGACCTCGGCCTGGTCGCGGCCTTCGCCGTCGCCTCTCTCGTGCTCGGGGCGCTGACGCTGCGTCGGCAGTCAGACTGACCGGGGTAGCGTGAGGTCGCGGCACAACGGGGTGCCGCGGGTATGCGTCGGGAGGTCTTCGTGCTTCGTCAGGGTCTGCTCTCGCTGTCTCGGAGCAGCCGGGTCAAGGACCTGACCACCAGGCTCCCGGTCACCAGCGGGGTCGTGGCCCGCTACGTCCCCGGCGAGAGGACGGCCGACGTCGTAGGCGCGACCTCCGCCCTGGTCGCCGACGGACTCGCGGTCAGCATCGACTACCTGGGCGAGGACACCCTCGACGAGGACCGCGCCGAGGCGACCGTCATGGCGTACCTCGAGCTGCTCGACGCCCTCGCTGCGGCCGGCTTTGCGCGGCACGCTGACGTGAGCGTCAAGCTCAGCGCGATCGGCCAGGCGCTGCCCGACATCGGCGAGAAGGTCAGCCTCGAGAACGCCCGCCGGATCGCCCGGGCGGCGCGCGCAGTCGGCACGACGGTCACCCTCGACATGGAGGACCACGCCACCACCGACCGCACCCTGGAGACCCTGCGCGAGCTGCGCAAGGACTATCCGGAGACCGGCGCGGTGGTGCAGGCCTACCTGCGCCGGACCGAGGACGACTGCCGGGCACTGGCGTTCGAGGGGTCCCGGGTCCGCCTCTGCAAGGGCGCGTACGACGAGCCGGAGACGGTTGCCTTCGGCGACTCCCACGAGGTCGACCGGGCCTACGTCCGCTGCCTGAAGGTGCTGATGGCCGGCGAGGGCTATCCGATGGTCGCGACCCATGACCCGCGGCTGGTCAAGATCGCCGCAGCACTCGCGACGCGCTTCGGCCGCGCGCCGGGCAGCTATGAGTTCCAGATGCTCTTCGGCATCCGCAGCGAGGAGCAGAAACGGCTCGCCGCGAGCGGGGAGCAGGTGCGCGTCTACATCCCCTACGGCACCGAGTGGTACGGCTACCTGGTGAGAAGGCTCGCCGAGCGGCCCGCGAACCTGACATTCTTCCTGCGTTCGCTGCTGTCCCAGAAGTAGGGCAGGCAGAAGTGAGGAGTTCGCAATGACGGTCGCCATCATCGGAGCCGGCGTGATGGGGGAGACCCTGCTCTCGGGCCTGATCCGCGGCGGTCACCAGGTCAAGGACCTGCTGGTCGGAGAGAAGCGCGCCGAGCGTGCCGCCGAGCTCCGGGAGAAGTACGGCGTCGAGGTGGTCGGCAACATCGAGGCGGCTGCTGCGCAGACCGTGCTGCTGATCGTGAAGCCGCAGGACATGACCGATGTGCTCATCGAGATCGCGCCGCACCTGCGTCCCGGCCAGCTGCTGGTCTCGCTCGCCGCCGGTATCACGACCGCCGCGATCGAGAAGCACGTCCCTGCCGGCGTCGCCGTGGTCCGGGTGATGCCCAACACCCCGGCGCTGGTCGACGAGGGCATGGCAGCGATCTCGCCCGGCTCGCACTGCACCGAGGAGGACCTGGTGCTCACCGAGGGCCTGCTGGCGGCGACCGGACGGGTTGTCCGTGTCCCGGAGAAACAACAGGACGCGGTGACGGCGATCTCCGGCTCCGGGCCGGCGTACCTGTTCTTCGTGGTCGAGGCGATGATCGAGGCGGGCGTCCACCTCGGCCTGCCGCGCACCACGGCCACCGAGCTCGTCGTCCAGACGATGGTCGGGTCGGCGAAGATGCTGCGCGAGACCGGCGAGCACCCGACGGTGCTGCGCGAGCAGGTCACCTCGCCTGGCGGGACGACGGCCGCCGCGATCCGGCAGCTCGAGGACCACAAGGTCCGCGCGGCGTTCATCACCGCGATGGAGGCTGCACGGGATCGGTCGGGCGCGCTGGCAGCCGGTCTGGACTGATGACCTCGCCCGCGGGGTGCGGCGGCCGCTCCGTCGTGGTGTACGACGAGACGCTGACCGGCTACGACTTCGGCCCGGCGCACCCGATGAACCCGGTCCGGGTTGATCTGACGATGCGGCTGACCCGGGCGCTAGGCGTGTTGGACCGGCCCGACGGGCTGGTCGCGGTCGCCGCCCCGGATGCGACCGACGCCGACCTGCTGCTAGTCCACGACGCGGCGCTGATCGAGGCGGTACGCCGCAGCGGCGCCGATCCGAGCCAGCACCAGCCCAGGTTCGGGCTCGGGACCGATGACAACCCGACGTTCCTGAACATGCACGCTGCTGCCCGGCACATCGTCGGGGCGAGCCTCGAGGCGGCCCGGCAGGTCTGGACCGGGCAGGCGCTGCACGCCGCCAACGTGGCCGGCGGGCTGCACCATGCGATGCCGGACGCAGCCAGCGGGTTCTGCATCTACAACGACGTCGCGGTCGCGATCCAGTGGCTGCTCGACGCGGGCGCGCAGCGGATCGCCTATGTCGACGTCGATGTCCACCACGGCGACGGAGTCCAGCGGATCTTCTACAACGACCCCCGGGTGCTGACCGTCTCCCTGCACGAGACCGGCCAGATGCTGTTCCCGGGCACCGGCTACCCGGTCGAGAGCGGCGGCCCGGATGCGGTCGGCTCCTCGGTGAACGTCGCGCTGCCGCCCGGTACGGGCGACGCCGGCTGGTTGCGTGCGTTCCACGCCGTCGTTCCACCGCTGGTGCGCGCCTTCACGCCGGACATCCTGATCACCCAGCACGGCTGTGACTCCCATCGCGACGACCCGTTGGCGCACCTGATGCTGACCGTGGACGGCCATCGCGCCAGCTACCTCGCACTGCACGACCTGGCCCACGAGGTCTGCGGCGGACGCTGGGTGGCGACCGGAGGCGGGGGCTACGCGGTCACCGACGTCGTCCCGCGTTCCTGGTCGCATCTGCTCGCGATCGTGGGCGGCGAGCCGCTGCCGGCGCAGACCGACGTACCGGCCGCGTGGCGTGCGGAGGTCGGCAAGCGCCTCGGGGTGGGCACACCGGCGCGGATGTCGGACGGCGCGGATGCCGCCTACCGCGACTTCAGCGAGGGCTACGACCCGGACAGCTGGCTGGACCGTGCGATCAGCGAAACGCGTTCCGCCGTGTTCCCAGAGCACGGTTTGGACCCGGTGTCCTGGTAATCAGGATTTTGGACGGATCAGAAGTAATCTGAATTCACCCCTTTCCCATTGGTAACACTAGGCCCTATTGTCGGGACGTCGAGCACGCGTGACCTCCGGTGGGGAAGCCGGAGAGCGTGCCCATGGAAAGTGCGGTGCGTGAGATGGGTTCGAACCTGTCCGGAGACATCTCCGAGGTTAAGTTCCTGACGATTGCCGAGGTTGCCTCGGTGATGCGGGTATCGAAGATGACGGTCTACCGTCTGGTGCACGGCGGCGAGCTGCCGGCTGTGCGCGTGGGGCGCTCCTTCCGCGTGAGCGAAGAAGACGTCAACGAGTACCTGCGTAACAGCTTCTTCCAGACTGGCTGAGTTCCAGGCTGGGGAAGCCGTTCCGCGGATGTCGTGAACCTGCTCGGGCAGGACGACAGCTGCGGTCAGGACAAGCGGACGTGAGACGAACCACGTCCGATTCGTTTGTCCCCCGAGGTACCGATAGGCTGAGTCCTTCGTAGACGCTGTCTTTAGAAAAAGGGTCACCCGTGGGTTCAGTCATCAAGAAGCGCCGCAAGCGCATGGCGAAGAAGAAGCACCGCAAGCTGTTGAAGAAGACGCGCGTCCAGCGCCGTCGTCTCGGCAAGTAGGACACTCCTAAGGCATTGGGGGAGACTCCCGTGGGCCGTGTCGTGCTCGTCACAGGGGTCGCTCGCGACCTCGGCCGCCGCTTCGCCCGTCAGATGGCTGCCTCGGCTGCCGTCGACCGGGTGATCGGCGTCGATGTGCAACCGCCCCGGGGGGACCTCGGATCGGTCTCGTTCGTCAGGGCCGACATCCGCAACCCGATCATCGCCAAGGTGATCATGCGCGAGCATGTCGACACTGTCGTGCACATGAGCGTGCTGCCCTCCTCGGGCGCCGCCGGTCGCACAGCGGCCAAGGAGCTCAACGTCATCGGGACGATGCAGCTGCTCGCCGCCTGCCAGCAGTCGCCGGACCTCGAGCACTTCGTGCTCAAATCGAGCACCGCCGTCTACGGCTCCTCCAACCGCGACCCGGCGATGTTCTCCGAGGGCATGAACGCCAAGCGCAGCGCCGCCGTCGGGTTCACCAAGGACATCAACGAGGTCGAGGGCTATGTACGCGGGTTCGCCCGCCGTCGGCCCGACGTACGGACCACGACGCTGCGGACCGCGCCGGCGCTCGGGCCTGGGCTCAACACGCCCACTGCGGCGTACTTCCGGCTCCCGGTGATCCCGACCGTCCTCGGCTTCGACCCGCGGATGCAGTTCCTCAACGACACCGACCTTCTCGATGCCGTCGAGCACGCGACTCTGGCCGATGTGGCCGGGACGTTCAACATCGCCGGTGACGGCGTGATGATGCTGTCCCAGGCGATCCGCCGCCTTGGCCGCCCTGCGCTGCCGCTGCCCGGTTTCGCGGTCGGCCCGCTGGGCTCGGCGATGCGCCAGGCGCGAGTGGCCGACTTCTCCCGCGAGCAGGTCGCGTACCTCGCCTACGGACGCGGCGTCGAGACCACCCGGATGCGCGAGGTCCTCGGCTTCTCGCCGGCGCGCACCACCGAGCAGGCTTTTGCGGAGTTCGCCGCCTCGCTCGAGCCGGGTCTGCTGTCCGAGGGCCGGGTCCGCGCTGCCGAGACCGCAGTGATGGGAGCCATCGGTGGAGGCAGTCATGGGTGATGCGGAGATCATCCCGATCGGGACGCGTGGCAAGCCTGGCCGGGGGACCGGCAGCGCGAAGCCGTCCAGCTCGGCTCGTGGCCTCGCGGCGAAGGCGCCGCTGAAGAAGCCCGCGAAGGCCGCTCCGGCCGAGGGCACTGACTCGCCCGAGGCAGCTGCGCCGCAGGTCCAGCACGTGCCGTCGCCCCGTACGCCGGTCCTCGATGAGAAGCCGGTCGACCACCGGCACCCCACGGCGGGCATCCCAGCCGTCGACTGGCTCGCCGGATTCAGTGCCGCGGCAGTCGAGGTCTTCGGCGACAACTGGGAGCCGCGTCTGGCGGCGTTCCTGGCGTTCCTGCGGCGTCGGCTGACCGGCGACTACTCCGTCGACGAATACGGCTTCGACGCCGAGATCACTCAGCGCTTCTTCATGTCGGCGATCCGCCCGGTGGCCGAGAAGTGGTTCCGGATCGAGGTCCGCGGCGTCGAGAACATCCCCGCCGAAGGCGGCGCCCTGGTCGTCTCCAACCACTCCGGCACCATCCCGATCGACGGTCTGATGACCGCGGTCAGCATCCACGACCACGCCCACCGGTTCCTGCGGCCACTCGGTGCCGACCTGGTCTTCAAGCTCCCGGTCGTCAGCGAGATGGCCCGCAAGGGCGGCGTCACACTGGCATGCAACGAGGACGCCGAGCGGATGCTGTCCGGCGGCGAGATCGTCGGGGTCTGGCCGGAGGGGTTCAAGGGCATCGGCAAGCCGTACAGCGAGCGCTACAAGCTGCAGCGGTTCGGACGCGGCGGGTTCGTCTCGGCCGCGATCCGTACCGGCGTGCCGATCATCCCCACATCGGTCGTCGGCGCTGAGGAGATCTACCCGCTGGTGGGCAACATTCCGTCGCTGGCCCGGCTGCTCGGGGTGCCGTACATCCCGATCACGCCGTTCTTCCCGCTGCTCGGCCCGCTCGGCCTGGTGCCACTGCCCTCGAAGTGGATCATCGAGTTCGGTGAGCCGGTCCGCACCGACGAGTACGACGCGGGCGCGGCCGAGGACCCGATGCTGGTCTTCAACGTCACCGACCAGGTGCGCGAGACGATCCAGCAGACGCTGTACGGGCTGCTCATGCAGCGCAAGTCGGTGTTTGGCTGATCACCTCTGGGCGCGTAGGTCACCAGGTCTCGACACGCTCGGTCGCCGGGCTCGTACCTCGCTCCGGCGCTCGCTGCTCCTTGTGCTGAGCCTGTCGAAGTGGACCACCGGGAAGTAGCAGCCGCTGACGCGTCTGCTACTTCAGCAGACCCTTGGTCAACTGGTCCAGGGTGTCGGTCAGCGGGTCGGTCAGCGGAGCCAGTGCACTGCCCCCGGCAGCCCCGACTCCTTTGAGCAACGAGGACACCCCGGAGGTGAGACCGCCGACGACGCCACCGACGGGGTCCGCGCCAGGACTGACCAGCGGGACGCCCGGCAGGGTCGGCCCAGAGGTGGTGCCCGAGGGCGGGGTCGAGGTGTCGGTCGGCGTCCCGGATTCTGGGGTCTGCTTCGCGACGTTGCCGGCGCGGTCGGCCAGCGTCTGCTGGTTCGCGGCGTCAGCCTGCGCCTGCGCGGCAGCCATCACCGGGGCACTGAGCAGGGTCGCCAGCGTCGGAGCCGAGGCCGGCGACGATGTCGGGTCCGAGATGCCCGAGCCGCAGTCCGGGCAGAGCACGCTGGCCTGCTGGTCGAGCTCGTTGAGCAGCTCCCGAGCCGCGGCGAACGCCGGGTGCGAGCTATCCGGGGCCACCGCCGAGAGCGCGTCCAGCTTCTCCAACTGGTTGCCGAGCATCTGGCGCAGGTCGGTGATGTCGGTGTTGTCCCCGTCGCGCTGGTAGGCGTCGAACAGCAGGTCGGCGCCGTGCGAGGTGCTGTGGCCGAACGCCGTCAGCGTGGTGTTGATCCGGGCTGGCGACTCCTTGGCATGCAGCAGGCCGCTGACCTCCGAGAGGCGGGTGTTCGCCTGGCGGAGCAGGTCCTGGCCCTTACCGGCGTCGCTGGAGTTCAGCGAGACCTGGGCGCTCTCGATGCCGCGCTTGATCGGGTACAGCGGGTCGCCGGGCAGCGAGCTCTCGGCTGCGGCGGCGACGCCTGCGGTGCCGCCGATCACGACGAACGCCGCGGCGGCGATGCTGATCCGGCGCTGACGACGTCCAGCGGCCGAGGTGCGCAGCGGCACCACCGGGGCGAGCTCGGCGTCAGCCGGGAGGAGGAGGGTGTCGGCGGCGTCCATCAGCCGCATCCGGAGGTCGGCCACGAAATCGGCGCGCGGCGCAGGGTTCTCCTGCTCGCGCATCACGTCTACGCACGTGAGGAGATCGGCGTAGCGGTCGGCTACATCTCCTCGGATGCTGTCAGCCACGCGCCTGCGGTCCTCGACCGCAAGAGCGAACGCCTCGGCTTCTCTGCGCGCCGGGCTGAGCGGGGTCATGAGATCTGTCCTGATTCCTGGGAGGGGACGTCCAGCCTTCCCGCGGGATTGCCGCGGTAAACCGGACGCTCGTACGTGAAGTCCAACGAGGGGACGGCGTACGGGGTTATGCGTGATGCAGGACGCATTGCTGTGGTGAGGCTGTGAATCGCGTTCGTGATCCTGGAGGTGCTCATTCGCGCTCACCTGCCGGGAGGAGCTTGGCCAGGTTGCGGACCCCGCGCAGCTGGAGCTGCTTCACGGCGCCGCTGCTGCGACCGAGGATCTCGGCGGTCTCCGCGATCGAGAGTCCTTGGAGGAACCGCATGATCAGGCACTCGCGCTGCTCGGTCGGCAATTCGCCGAGCGCGCGGAGCAGCGCTTCGTTGGTCAGCGAGGACAGCACCTCGATCTCGGGGCTCTCCGAGGTCGTGTCGAGGGTCTGCATGTCCTCGGTGGTCTGCTCGAGTCGGGTACGGCCCGCCTTGAAGTGGTCGGCCGTGAGGTTGCGGGCGATCGTCATCAGCCAGGCGCCGAAGTCCTTACCCTGCCAGCGGAACGAGTGCATGCTCCGCAGTGCGCGGAAGAATGTCTCCGCGGTCAGGTCCTCAGCCAGCGTCATCGATCCAACGCGGTAGTAGAGGAACCGGTAGACCGATGGCTGGTAGTGGTCGTAGAGCTGGCCGAAGGCTTCCTTGTCGCCGTTGCGAGCCAGTTCGACCAGCGCAATCAAGCGGGTACCGACCGCCTCGTCCTCGGCGGAGGAGGCAGCGAGATCGCCGTCGCCGTGATCAGGGCCGGGCTCAGGGCCGGCCTCGGGGGCCGCGCCGCCGTCGGCGGCGCTCCCGGCCTTGCGTGCCGGCGGGTTGCCTGCCGCGTGGCGGCGTCGAGCTCCAGCTACTGCCGAGCTCATCAGGAGCCGGTCGTTGTCGAGCCACGAGAGTCCGGGGGCGCCTGCTGCAGCCAAGGACGGGACCAGCATCGGGGCACGGGAGAATTCGGTCACGGCGCGGTGCAGCGCTGCGAGACCGCGCGCGTACTCCCGGCTCACTCCCATGAACAGTTCTCCCTCCCGGCCCCCCGCCAGGTTCACGTTCCTGAGGATAGACACCGAGGGCGATATTTGGGAATGAAGTTCGACAAATCGCCCTCCCGAAGGCCCGTATGTCCAGACCAGTTCCGAAATACCGGCCGGATTCCTCAGGTCGGGGTTGTGGCCGCCGAGGAGGCCTCCCAGGAGGTCTCGAGGAGGCCTTCAGCGCAGCCGGCGCCGGATCGCCGTACCGGCGGCGAGCGAACCGACTGCGGCCCCGGCGACTGCGGCCGTGAACGCACCTGCGCGCGCGGCCTTGCGACCGGTGCGGTAGTCCCGGATCCGCCAGCCCTTCTCCTTGGCCACCGCTCGCAGCTTGGCGTCCGGGTTGACCGCGCATGGGTCGCCGACCAAGGAGAGCATCGGCAGGTCGTTGGCGGAGTCGGAGTACGCCGAGCAGCGGCTCAGGTCCAGGCCTTCGCGCTCGGCCAGTGCCTTGACCGCCTCGGCCTTCGCCGGGCCGTGCAGCATCTCGCCGACGAGGTGGCCGGTGTAGACGCCGTTGATGTGCTCGGCCACCGTGCCCATCGCCCCGGTCAGGCCGAGCCGCCGGGCGATGATCGAGGCGATCTCGATCGGCGCTGCGGTCACCAGCCAGACCCGCTGGCCCTGGTCGAGGTGCAGCTGGGCCAGCGCCCGCGTGCCCGGCCAGATCCGGTGCGCCATCGCCTCGTCGAAGATTTCCTCGCCGAGCGACTCGAGCTCCTCGGTGGTGTGGCCGGCGATGAAGGCGAGACCGGCGGAGCGGGCTTCGGCGATGTGCTCGGGGTCTTCGATCCCGGCGATCCGGAAGTAGGCCTGCTTCCAGGCGGCTCCGACGATGTCGGCGGTGGTGAAGAACTTGCGCCGGTGCAGGCCCCGGGCGAGGTGGAAGATCGAGGCGCCCTGCATCACCGTGTTGTCGACATCGAAGAAGGCGGCGCTGGTGCTGTCAGCGTCGACGGCCAGACTGCTCTCCACCTCGGCGCTGGCCGCAGCCGCTTCGCCCGCAAGCTGCGAACGGCGCTTGAGGTTCATCTGGGTTGGGCGCTTGGCGGGTGGCACGCCTCGATCCTAGGGCGGATCGGGCCTGTGGTGTTCGCCCGTGGCGGGCCGCCCAGATGTGAAACACTCCCCCGATGGAGACCAACGTGGCCGATCTCCTGGCCGCTGCCGCACGTGCTGAGCCGACGAAGATCGCGCTGTCTGAGGCAGCGACCGGACGCACCGTGACCTGGGCCGGTCTCGACGATCTGGCCGACCGCGTGGCCCACGGTCTCTCGACCGAGGGCATGGTCGCCGGCTACCGGGTGATGATCGCGGTCACCAACCGGATCGAGTTCGTGGCGACCTACCTCGGCGTGCTGCGTGCGCGGATGGTCGCCGTCCCGATCAACCCCCGCAGCGTCACCGGCGAGGTGGTCCGGATGCTCGTGGACTCCGGGACCCGGATGGTCGTCGCCGACGTGACCACGATCGGCACGGTGCGCGAGGCGGTCGCCGGAGTCGGCGACGTCTTGGACGCCGACGCCGCCGCCACCTCCCCGCGGCCGCGGGTCGTCGTGGTCGGTACGCCGGCCGAGCAAGGCGAGCGGACCTGGGACGAGCTGGTCACCGACAGCGGTCCGGCCGTCCCCGGCAGCACCGACCCCGAGTCGCTGGCCGTGCTGCTCTACACCAGCGGCACCTCGGGCCGGCCGCGCGCGGCGATGCTCAGCCACCGGGCTCTGGCCGCCAACATCGCCCAGGCTGCCGCCGTGGTGCCGCCGATGATCAATGGCCGCGACGTCGTCCTCGGCGTCCTGCCGCTGTTCCACGTCTACGGGCTCAACGCGGTCCTCGGCCAGGTGCTGCGCCAGCACGCACGGATGGTGCTCGTCGACGGGTTCGACCCCGAGGGCTCCTTGGACATCATCGAGGACGAGGCGATCTCGGTACTGCCGGTCGCGCCGCCGGTCTTCGCTTACTGGATGCAGGTGCCCGGGCTCGAGGAGCGGCTCGGCCCCGTCCGCACGATCCTGTCCGGCTCGGCCCCGTTGGCCCCTGAGCTCACGGCCGCGTTCACCGAGCGGACCGGTCTGCGGATCCAGCAGGGCTACGGCCTGACCGAGGCCTCGCCGGTGGTGACCTCGACCCAGTGCAGCGCGGATCCCGACGCGCGCTCGGTCGGTGCTGCGCTGCCGGGCATCGAGGTCCGGCTGCGCGACGAGCACGGCAACGAGCCCGAGGACGAGGACGGCGGCGAGATCCACATCCGCGGCGACAACCTCTTCTCCGGCTACTGGCCTGACGGTGCCGACGGCCCGGATGCCGAGGGCTGGTGGGCGACCGGCGATGTCGGCTACGTGTCCGGGGCGGGCGACCTGTTCCTCGTCGACCGGCTCAAGGAGCTGGTGATCGTCTCGGGTTTCAACGTCTACCCCAGCGAGGTGGAGGACGTGATCACCGAGCTTGCCGAAGTGGCGGAGGCCGCCGTCATCGGCGGCGAGGACGAGCTGACCGGCGAGGCTGTCGTCGCCTACGTGAAGCCTGCCCACGAAGTCGATGAGGCAGATCTGGTGGCCCGGGTGCGGGCGCACTGCGAGGCCCGGCTCGCCGGCTTCAAGCAGCCCAAGGTCATCCATATCGTCGCTGCGCTGCCGTACACGGTGACCGGCAAGGTCCAGAAGGGCCGGCTGCGCGCCACCGAGCGGCGCCGGGCCCTGGGGCTGCTGGAGTGACCGCCACCGCTCCGGGGAGAGTGCTGCTCTACGGCAAGCCCGGCTGCCACCTCTGCGACGAGGCGCGCGCCGTGATCGCGCGGGTCTGCGCCGAGACCCAGACGACCTACGACGAGATCGACATCACCACCGACCCCGCGCTGATGCGCGAGTACGGCGAGCAGATCCCGGTCACCTTCGTGGACGGCGACCAGCACGATTTCTGGCGGGTCGACGAGGCCCGGCTGCGGGCGGCCCTCGCTGAGGGCGGGCTCTAGACGGGCGCAGCGCCGCTGACCCCGCCGAGTGGCGAAGATCTCACCTGTGCTAGTCGGCGCGGGGGACCGGTCCACTCTCGGTTTGTTCCCGCGTTCACAAACTCTTATTGTGGCTGGGCTGACCGCTTTGAAGACAGGCTCCCTTACCGAGCCCGGAGCGCGTCGCTGGAGAGTTGACCGTGAGCCCTACACGTATCCCTGAGGCGACAGTCGCACGCCTGCCGGTGTACTTGCGGGCACTCAATTCACTGCTCGAGGCCGACACCCGGACCTGCTCGAGCGAGGAGCTCGCAAGTGCCGCCGGTGTCAACAGCGCCAAGCTCCGCAAGGACCTCTCCCACCTCGGCTCCTACGGCACCCGCGGCGTCGGGTACGACGTGGAGTACCTGCGCTACCAGATCTCCCGCGAGATCGGCCTGACCCAGGACTGGCCGGTCGTCATCGTCGGGATCGGCAACCTCGGGCACGCGCTGGCCAACTACTCCGGCTTCTCCTCGCGCGGCTTCCGCACGGTCGCTCTGCTCGACGCCGACGACACCCGGACCGGGGAGCTCGTCGCCGGACTGAAGATCCGCTCCTTCGGTGAGCTGGCGGCGATCGTGCACGAGCACGGCGTGGCGATCGGCGTCATTGCGACACCTGCCGCCGCCGCTCAGTCGGTCGCCGACCACATGGTCGCCGCCGGCATCCGCAGCATCCTCAACTTCGCACCGACCGTGCTCGCGGTCCCCGAGGGTGTCGACGTGCGGATGGTGGATCTGTCCAGCGAGCTGCAGATCCTCGCCTATCACGAGCAGCGCAAGGCCTCGCCCGCCGCCGATGACGGGGTGGTCGCATGAGTGTCTTGGTGGTCGGCGTTTCTCACAACTCGGCGCCGGTGCGGATCCTGGAGCGGATCGCCCGGGACTCTGAGGGCACCCACAAGCTGATCCGTGATGTCGCCGAGGCCGAGCATGTCGTCGAGGCGACGGTGCTCTCGACGTGCAACCGGATCGAGGTCTACGCCGAGGTCGACCGCTTCCACGGCAGTGTCGAGGCGATCTCGCGGCTCCTGCTCGAGAGCGCTGGCGGGGTTCCCGAGGAGTTCGTGCCGCACCTCTACGTGCACTACGACGACGGTGCGGTCTCGCACCTCTTCCACGTCGCCTCCGGCCTGGACTCGATGGTCGTCGGCGAGAGCCAGATCCTCGGTCAGGCCCGCGAGGCGCTGCGCCTGGGCCAGGAGAGCGGCACCGTCGGGCCCGCACTGAACTCGCTGTTCCAGCAGGCGCTCCGGGTCGGCAAGCGCTCGCACGCCGAGACCGATATCGACCGGGCAGGTGCGTCCCTGGTCGGCTCCGCCCTGACGCAGGCCAAGGCCCACCTCGGCCGGACCGAGGGCCTCAAGGCGCTCGTCATCGGTGCCGGGGCGATGGCCGGCCTCGCCGTCGCGACGCTCTCGCGCGGACCGGCGTCCTCGATCGTCATCGCGAACCGCACCACCGCGCGCGCCCAGCGACTGGCCGAGCAGTACGGCGCCCGGGCGGTCGGCCTGGCCGACATCCCCCACGAGGTGGCCGATGTCGACCTGGTCATCACCTGCACCGACTCCACCGCTATCCAGCTCGACGTGCAGCGCTTCCGTGCGGCGCGCGCCGGAGCCCGGCCGGTGGCGATCATCGACCTGGCCCTGCCACGCGATGTCGACGCCGCCGTCGGTTACGAGCCGGGCGTCGCACTGATCGACTTGGCCACCCTCGCTGCTGGGCTGGAGAACAGCGGCGAGCGCAGCGAGGTCGACGACGTACGCCGGATCGTGGGCCAGGAGCTGCAGGCGTTCCTCGCCGCCCGGCACGCTGCCGCGGTCACCCCGACCGTGGTGGCTCTGCGGACGATGGCGACGGGCGTCGTCGAGACTGAGCTCGCCCGCCTCGCCGGCCGGCTGCCGGACCTCGACGAGACGGCCCGGGCCGAGATCGAGCACGCCGTACGCCGTGTCGCCGACAAGCTGCTGCACCAGCCGACCGTGCGGGTCAAGGAGCTGGCCAACTCCACCGGTGCCGTGTCCTACGCCGCCGCCCTCGCCGAGCTGTTCTCGCTCGACCCCGACGCGGTCGAGGCCGTTACCCGGGTGGAGGGCGTATGAGCCAGGTACCCGCAACGGCCCTGCGCGTCGGCACCCGTGCCTCGACGCTGGCGCGTACCCAGTCCGGCCTGGTGGCGGATGCGATCACCGCACGAACCGGCCGGGAGACCGTGCTGGTCACCGTCTCGACCGAGGGCGATGTCAGCTCGGCTCCGGTCGCCGCCTTCGGCACCACCGGCATCTTCGTCAGCGCTCTACGCGACGCCCTGCTCGCCGGCGAAGTCGACGTCGCGGTGCACTCGCTCAAGGACCTGCCGACGGCCCCTGCTCACGGCATCGCGCTGGCGGCGGTTCCGCTGCGCGAGGACCCGCGCGACGTGCTGGTCGCCCGTGACGGACTGACGCTCGGCGAGCTGCCTCCTGGCAGCACCGTCGGCACCGGAGCGCCGCGACGGGTCGCGCAGCTGGAGGCGCTCGGCCTCGGTGTGGAGCTGGTCGCCGTCCGCGGCAACGTGGATACCCGCGTCGGCAAGGTCGCCAGCGGCGAGCTCGACGCGGTCGTGGTGGCCCGTGCCGGACTGGCCCGGCTGGGCCGTCTGGACGAGGTCACCGAGGTGCTCGATCCGATCCAGGTGCTTCCGGCACCCGGCCAGGGCGCCCTGGCGATCGAGTGCCGGGCAGCCGATAGCGACCTGGTCGCCCAGCTCGCCGATGCCCTCGACGATGCCTCCACCCGCGCTGCCGTCCTCTGCGAGCGCACCGTGCTCGCCGAGCTCGAGGCCGGCTGCTCGGCCCCGGTCGGCGCGCTCGCCGAGGTGGTTGAGGGCGAGGACGGCGAGGAGCTCTGGATCCGCGCCGTGGCCAGCTCTCTTGATGGCGCTCTCGCCGTCCGTCTCTCCGCGTCCGGTCCTGCCGACGACCCGATCGGGGTGGGCCGCCGGCTCGCCGCAGAGATGATCGCCGAAGGTGCCAGCACCCTGCTCGACGCCGGCGCCACCGATCCACCAGCGCACGATCTCGAACCAGCTAGTCCCTCCCATCACGCAAGCGGCAAGTAGCAAGAAGGCAACTGTGACCAACACTGCATCCTCCACGCCCGCCCGCCAGTCCCGGTGGGTCTCCTTCGTGGGCGCCGGACCGGGCGACCCCGACCTCCTCACCGTGCGCGCTGTCGAGCTCCTCAAGGACGCCGAGATCGTGATCACCGAGCTCCCTGAGCACGAGAGTCTGGTCCGATCGCTGCTCGGCGTACCCGCGCCGGCCGAGTACGGCGAGGACGGCGAGCCGCTCGAGGTCGTCGCCGCCGACGACGGCCCGCTCTTCGTCGACGGCGGCTTCGGCGAGGATGGCCAGCCGCTGACCCACGCCGCCCGCGCCAAGGTCGTCATCAAACACGCCAAGTCCGGCCGTCGTGTGGTCCGGCTGATGTCGGGCGACCCGTTCCTCTACGCCTCCGGTCCCGAGGAGGCGCAGGCCTGCGCGAAGGCCGAGATCGGCTTCGAGGTCGTCCCCGGTGTCTCCTCGGTCAACGCGGTCCCGGCGTACGCCGGCATCCCGCTGACCACCAAGAACCACCGCGAGGTCACCATCCTGTCCTGCAGCGGCGCAGCGATCGACTGGTCGCAGTACGTCAGCCGGCCGACCCTGGTGCTGCTCTCGGCCGTCGGCAGCATCGGCGAGATCGCCCGCGATCTGATCGCCGCCGGGCGCCCGGCCGAGACCCCGGTCTCGATGACCAGGACCGGCACCGTGACCAGCCAGCGCACCCTGGTCTCGACGCTGGCCACCGTCGCCGCTGACGCCCGCGCCGCCCGGATGGAGGCGCCTGCCGTCACGGTCGTCGGCGCCGTGGTCGACCTGCGCGACCAGTTGTCCTGGTTCGAGAACAAGCCGCTGTTCGGCTGGCGGGTCCTGGTGCCGCGCACCAAGGAGCAGGCCGCCTCGCTGTCGACGCGGCTGCGCAGCTTCGGCTCCGAGCCGGAGGAGGTTCCGACCATCTCGGTCGAGCCGCCGCGCAACCCGCAGCAGATGGACAAGGCCGTCCGTGGCCTGGTCGAGGGCCGCTACGAGTGGATCGCGTTCACCTCGGTCAACGCCGTGCGCGCAGTCCGGGAGAAGTTCGAGGAGTACGGGCTCGACGCCCGCGCGTTCTCCGGCCTGAAGATCGCTGCTGTCGGCGAGAAGACCGCGGCCTCGCTCGCCGAGTGGGGCCTGCGCGCCGACCTGGTGCCCTCGGGCGAGCAGTCCGCACACGGACTGCTGGAGGACTGGCCGCCGTTCGACGAGCTGCTCGACCCGATCAACCGGGTCTTCCTGCCGCGCGCCGACATCGCCACCGAGAACCTGGTCGCCGGCCTCGTCGACCTCGGCTGGGAGGTCGACGACGTGACGGCGTACCGGACGGTCCGGGCGGCCCCGCCGCCGGCGCCGACCCGCGAGGCGATCAAGTCGGGCCGCTTCGACGCGGTTGTGTTCACCTCGTCCTCGACGGTGCGCAACTTGGTCGGCATCGCCGGCAAGCCGCACGCCTCGACGATCATCGCGGTGATCGGACCCGCCACGGCGAAGACCGCCGAGGAGCACGGGCTACGGGTCGACGTGATGGCGCCGAGCCCGTCGGTCGAGGAGCTCGCCGAGGCGCTTGCCGACTTCGGTGCTGCCCGCCGCGCCTCGCTGCTCGAGGCCGGCCAGCCGGTCACCCGCCCCTCCGAGCGCCGTCCGGCAGGTCGTCGCCGGGCCAGCTCGAAGTAGCGCGCCCGTTCATCGAGCTTGTCGAGATGCGGTGACCTGAGAGGATTGGTGGCATGACCTATCCGGACATCCGCCCCCGCCGCCTCCGTCGTACGCCGGCCCTGCGCCGGCTGGTGGCGGAGTCCGGGATCGCACCGCGCCAGCTGGTGCTGCCACTGTTCGTGCGTGAGGGTGCCAGTGAGGTCGTCCCGATCGCCTCGATGCCCGGCGTCGTCCAGCACACCCGCGAATCCCTGAAGAAGACCGCCAACGAGGCGGTCGCTGCCGGGCTCGGCGGGGTGATGCTGTTCGGCGTCCCGGAGAGCAAGGACGAGACCGGCTCGGGCGCGGTCGACCCGCACGGGATCCTCAACCTCGCTCTTACCGACGTGGTCGCCGAGGTCGGCGACGAGCTCACCGTGATGTCGGACCTCTGCCTCGACGAGTTCACCGACCACGGCCACTGCGGTGTCCTGGACAGCGACGGCAACGTCGACAACGACCGGACGCTCGACATCTACGCGCAGATGGCGGTCGCCCAGGCAGCCGCTGGCGTCGACCTCGTCAGCCCGAGCGGGATGATGGACGGACAGGTCCGGATGATCCGCAGCGCCCTGGACGAGGCCGAGTTCACCGACGTCGGGATCCTGGCGTACTCGGCGAAGTACGCCTCGGCGTTCTACGGCCCGTTCCGCGAGGCCGTCGACTCCTCCTTGCAAGGCGACCGGCGGACCTACCAGCAGGACCCGGCCAACCGGCTTGAGGGAGTCCGCGAGGCGCGCCTGGATGTCGCCGAGGGCGCCGACATCGTGATGGTCAAGCCGGCGCTGGGCTACCTCGACGTGCTCGCCGCGGTGAAGGCGGCGGTCGAGGTCCCGGTCGCGGCGTACAACGTCTCTGGTGAGTACTCGATGGTCGAGGCGGCTGCTGCGCAGGGCTGGATCGACCGCGAGGCCGCGATCTTGGAGTCGCTCACCTCGATCCACCGCGCCGGCGCTGACATCGTCCTGACCTACTGGGCGCTCGAGGCGGCAGGGCTGCTACGCAGCTGACCCAGGCTCAACCTCAGGCTCAGACAACGACGAACGGCCCCGGCGATGCTTGGGTTCTAGGGGTCGATGCAACACCTGATTGATCAGGAGTTGCTATGCAGAACAAGAACGGGCGTCGTCCTTATCGGGGACGGCGCCCTTCTGCTTCCCGGGTTCGGTTCTTGGAGTTGTTGGATCAGGGCATGACAT
>DASRRQ010000043.1:0-5257 GCA_035695505.1 Marmoricola sp.
CGGGCCGCCACGTCGCGCTTGACCTGCACGTCGAGCCGGGGAACGCTGGCCGCCAGCGTGGTGCTGACGTCGCTGACCCCGCTGACCCCGGCCATCGCCTGGCGCACCTGCTCGGTGGCCGAGGCGAGCACGTCGGCGTCGGCCGCCTGCACGTCGACCGAGAGCTCGCTGCCGCCGAGACCGGAGCTGTCGTCGCCGAGCTTGACCTCGCCGAGGCCGCTCATCGAGTCGAACTTGGCCCGCAGCTCGTCGCTCACCTTGGCGCTGTCGGCGTTCTCGTCGAGCGCCACCGAGAAGCTGGCCGTGCTGGCCCCGCTCGAGCCGGCGAACGGGTTGAAGTCGCCGTTGCCGACCGTGACCTGGTAGGTCTTCACATCCGACCGGCCCGACAGCACGCCCTCGATCTGCTTGGCCGCGGCGTCGGTGGCGGCCAGGCTGGTGCCGACCGGCAGGGTCTGGGTGATCGACAGGCTGTCCTGGCCCGACTGGTCGAGGAAGTTCGTCTTCAGCCTGGTGGCCAGGCCGAGCGTGCCGACCAGCACGATCACGCCGATCAGCAGGGTGCTCACGCGGCGCTTGGTGGCGAACCGGATGACCGGCAGATAGGCCCGCTGGAGCGGGCTGCGCTTCTCCTTCTCCTCGGCGGCCCGGCGGATCGCCTCGCTCCCGGCCCCGGCGGCCGGCGGCTTGAGGAACCAGTAGGCCAGCACCGGAACCACGGTGAGCGCCACGAACAGCGACGCCAGCAGGGCGACCGTGACGGTGATCGCGAAGGACGCGAAGATCTGCCCGACCAGCCCGCCGACGAGGGCGATCGGGGCAAAGACGGCGACCGTGGTCAGCGTCGAGGCGGTCACCGCACCGGCCACCTCGCGCACCGCGGACGTGATCGCGTGGACCTTTTCCTCGCCGTACTCAAGATGTCGTTTGATGTTCTCGAGGACGACGATCGAGTCGTCCACCACCCGGCCGATCGCGATGGTCAGCGCGCCGAGGGTGAGCAGGTTGAGGGTGTAGTCGCCGATCCAGAGCGCGATCAGCGCGATGAGCACCGACAGCGGGATGGACACGGCCGTGACCAGGGTCGAGCGCACCGAGAGCAGGAAGATCAGGATCACGATCACGGCCATCAGCAGGCCGAGCAGGCCCTCGGTGGTGAGGCTCTTGATCGAGCGCTGCACGAATGGCGCCTGGTCGACGATGACGGTGAGCTTGGCGCCCGAGTCCTTCTGGAGCTTGTCGAGCTGGTCGCGCACCGTCTGGGAGATCTGCACCGGGTTGCCGTCCGGCTTCGCGGTGACCGCGATGCCCAGGCTGTCGGCGCCGTCGGTGCGCGTGAAGGAGGTCGCGGTGGGCAGCTTGCTCTCGACCGTAGCGACGTCGCCGAGCTTGACCGGCCCGCGCGAACCGGCCAGGTAGACGCCCTTGAGGTCGTCGACCGAGGTGATCGGGGTGCCGACCTGCACGCTGAGCGACTGCTGGCCGTCGGTGACCGCGCCGGCCGGCACCGAGACGCCGTTGGCCTGCAGCACCGTGGTCAGCGACCGGGCGTCGACACCGGCCGCGCCCATCTTGGCCGGATCGGGCGTGATCACGACCTGGGCCGAACGCGCGCCGGTGACCTGCGTGTCCCGCACCCCGGTGATCCCGTTGAGCTCGGGGACGACGGTCTGGTTGATCCGGTTGAGCAGGTCGGTCTCGTCGCTGCCGCCCGAGGCGGCCAGCACGATCGCCGGGATGTCGTCGGTGCTGCCCGCGAAGATCGTCGGGGTGACGCTGTCGGGCAGCTGCGACTGGATCCGGTTGACCGAGGTGGTCAGCTGGTTGACCGCCTGATCGATGTCGGTGCCGTAGACGAAGGCGACGGTGACAGTGGCCGAGCCCTCCTTGGTGGTGGAGGTGACCGTGTCGATGCCGTCGGTCCCCTTGACCGCGTCTTCGATCGGCTTGGTGATCTGGTCCTGGATGATCTCCGGGCTGGCGCCCGGAAGCGACGCGCCGATGAACGCCGCCGGCAGTTCGATCGACGGGAACAGCTGCTGCTTCAGCGACGGAATCGCGACCACGCCGAAGCCGGCGATCACCACCGCGATCAGGGCTACGAGACCTCGATTGGCGAGGCTCAGCCGAGTCAGGAAGGACATGGGCGCTCCCCCGGTAAAGGTTCGTCCTGTGCTAATAGTTTGCCCGACCCGAACAAATGGTTTTCGATCGGGGTCGCTGGTACCGTCCGATCAGCGCGCGACACTCAAGGGGTTTGCGGTGGCCGAGAACGAGCAGCTCATCGCCGACATTATGGGCGTGCAGCAACGGCTCCGAAGCCTCTTTGCGGCGGACCGCTCCGGCCCCCTCTTCAGCTCACACCTGACGCTGTCGCAGCTCAAAATCCTCATGCTGCTCTCGCGCCACGGCACGCTGTCGGGCGGCGAGCTGGCCCGGATGCTCGGGGTCGGGCTGGCCACCTCCAGCGGCATGATCGACCGGCTGGTGGTGCAGGACCTGGTGGCGCGCACCGAAGACGTACACGACCGGCGGGTGCGCCGGATCGGGCTGACCCGGACGGGTTCCAAAATCATCGCGAGCATCGTCGACGCCGGGCAGGAAAAGATGCGCAGGCTCCTCAGCCGGTTCTCAGCCGAGGAACTCGAGGTGATCGGCCGCGCGACCGCCCTGTTGGTGAGGGCGGCCGAGCAGGAGATATCAGGCCAGGCCTAGCTCGCGGGCGGCGATCAGCACGTCGTTCCTGATCGTGGTCGGCGACGGCGCGGTCGAGATCGCCCACTCCGGGTCCTTGAGGCCGTGCCCGGTGACCGTGCAGACCACCGTCGAGCCGGCCGGCACCCGGCCGGCCGCCGCCTGCTGCAGCAGCCCGGCCACGCTGGCCGCGCTGGCCAGTTCGACGAAGACGCCGACCTCGCGGGCCAGCAGCCGATAGGCGGTGAGGATCTCGCGGTCGGTGACCGCCTCGATCAGGCCGCCCGACGCGTCCCGGGCGTCCAGCGCCTTGGTCCAGCTCGCGGGGTTGCCGATGCGGATCGCGGTGGCGATCGTGGAGGGCTCCTCGACCACCTTGCCGCTCACGATCGGGGCGGCGCCGGAGGCCTGGAAGCCGTACATCTTGGGGGTTTTTGTACTGTTTCCGGCCTCGACATCCTCCTGGTAGCCCATCCAGTAGGCCGAGATGTTGCCGGCGTTGCCGACCGGGAGGCAGTGGATGTCGGGCGCGTCGCCGAGCGCCTCGACGATCTCGAACGAGGCGGTCTTCTGCCCGTGCAGCCGGAAGATGTTGACCGAGTTGACCAGCGAGACCGGGAAATCCTGGGACAGCTTCGAGGCGAGCGCGAGGCAGTCGTCGAAGTTGCCGCTGACCTGCAGCAGCTTGGCCCCGTGCACGAGCGCCTGGGCCAGCTTGCCCAGCGCGATCTTGCCCTGCGGAACCAGCACCGCGCAGGTCAGCCCGGCGCGCGCGGCGTACGCCGCGGCCGACGCGCTGGTGTTGCCGGTGGAGGCGCAGATGATCGCCTTGGAACCGTCCTCGACCGCCTTGGAGACCGCCATGGTCATGCCGCGGTCCTTGAACGAGCCGGTCGGGTTGGCCCCCTCGACCTTGAGATAGACGTCGGCGCCGACCCGCTGGGACAGCACCGGAGCGGGCACGAGCGGCGTGTTCCCCTCGTGCAGGGTGACCACCGGGGTGGCCTCGGTGACCGGCAGACGATCCCGGTACGCCTCGATCAGTCCCCGCCACATGGCCGTCTCCTTCTCGTCGTTTCCCGAGCCCAGGGTGCCGCAACTCTCCGAATCTTGGGACGAGTGTCCATTACCTGGGACTTAGGCTCCACCCTCGACACGCAGCACGCTCGCGATCGAGCGCACGATGTCCAGACCCGACAGCTCCTCGACGGTCGCGGCCAGGTTGGCGTCGGGCGCGCCGTGCGTCACGATCACGAGCTTGGCGTCCTCTTCCCGGCCCGACTGGCGGACCGTCGCGATCGACACCTCGTGCTGGGCGAAGACACCGGCCACGGTGGCCAGCACGCCCTGCCGGTCGGCCACGTCGAGGCTGATGTGATAGCGGGTGACCGCCTCGCCGATCGAGCGAACGGGCAGGTGGGCGTAGTTGCTCTCGCTCGGCGCCCGGGTGCCGGAGAGCCGGTTGCGGGCCGCCGCCACGATGTCGCCGAGCACCGCGCTGGCGGTCGGCGTGCCACCCGCCCCCCGGCCGTAGAACATCAGCTGCCCGGCCGCCTCGGCCTCGACGAACACCGCGTTGAACGCGTCGCCGACCCCGGCCAGCGGGTGGCTGCGCGGGATCATCGCCGGGTGCACCCGCACGCTGACCGACTCGTGGCCGGTCGAGTCGGGGCCTCGCTCGGCGATGCAGAGCAGCTTGATCGTGCAGCCCATCTCCTTGGCGCTGGCCATGTCGCCCGCGGTCACCCCGGTCATGCCCTCGCGGAACACGTCGGCCGCGGTCACCCGGGAGTGGAAGGCCAGCGAGGCGAGGATGGCGGCCTTGGCGGCGGCGTCGAAGCCCTCCACGTCGGCGGTCGGGTCGGCCTCGGCATAGCCCAGCTCGGTGGCCTCGTCGAGGGCCTCGCTGAAGCCGGCTCCGGTCGAGTCCATCGAGGAGAGGATGTAGTTGGTGGTGCCGTTCACGATGCCGGTGACCCGGGTGACCCGGTCGCCGTGGAGCGACTCGCGCAGGGGGCGCAGCAGCGGGATCGCGCCCGCCACCGACGCCTCGTAGTAGAGGTCGGCGCCGCCCTCGGCCGCCGCGTCGTGCAGCGCGGCACCGTCTTCGGCGAGCAGCGCCTTGTTGGCCGTCACGACGCTCTTGCCGGCCCGCAACGCCTCGACCAGCCAGGTGCGCGCGGGCTCGATGCCGCCGACGACCTCGATCACGATGTCGACGTCGTCGCGCTTGATCAGGCTGAGCGCGTCGGTCGTGAACAGCGCCGGGTCGACCGGCAAATCGCCTCGCTGGCGGGAGGGCCGCCGGACGGCGATGCCGGCCAGCTCCAGCGGCGCACCGATCCGGGCGGTCAGGTCGCCGGCCTGGTTGTGGAGCAGGCGGACCACTTCCGTACCCACGGTGCCGCAGCCGAGCAGAGCGAGGCGGACCGGTTTATCGTCGCTCATCCAACATCCAATGCGAGCAGGTCGGCCTCGGTCTCGCGGCGCACGATCACGCGCGAGGCGCCGTCGCGCACCGCCACCACCGGAGGTCGAGGCACGTGGTTGTAGTTGCTCGCCA
>DASRRQ010000044.1:0-13577 GCA_035695505.1 Marmoricola sp.
CGGAGTTGCTCGGGGTCTCACGACCCGCCGTTCGCGAAGCACTGCAGCGAATGTCGGCCACCGGGCTCGTGGAGGTCCGCCACGGCGGCGCCACCACGGTCCGGGACATGCAGCGGCACGCCGGGCTCGACCTGCTCCCCCGGCTGCTGGTCCGCAACGGCGAGCTCGACCCGGCGGTGGCGCGCAGCATCATCGAGGCCCGCCTCTCGATCGCCCCGGATGTCGCCCGATTGGCCGCGGAGCGTGCGGCCCGCGCCCCGGGAGGCGTCCGTGGGAGCCTGGAGGGGGCTGTGGCTGCCCTGGCTGCGGCCCCCGACCCGGTCGCCCGCCAGTACGCCGCCCTCGCCTTCTGGGACGCCGTGGTCGATCTGGCCGACTCGATCGTGTTCCGGATGATGCTCAACAACCTCCGACAGGCCTACGAGCCGGCGATCGAGGCGCTCGCACTGCTGCTGGACGGCGAGGTCAGCAATGTCACCGCCTACCGCGCGATCAGCGCCGCCGTGCTCGACGGGGACGGCCCCGGGGCCAGCCAGGCGGCCGACGACCTGCTGCGACCCACGACCGAGACGATGGTCGGCTTCCTCGACGCCTACGACGAGGACGACCCGGAGATCGCCCCCGAGACCCACTCCGAAGGAGAAGCACGATGACACGCAACCCGTTCGAACCTGCCAGCCCCGACGTCGAGGCACTCGCCCAGGAGCGACTCGCAGCTGAGGAGACCCGGATCACCGGCTCCCGGCGTACGACCGTGAGCCTCGCGACGACTGCAGCCGAGTTCTGGAAGCACCCCAGCCCGTGGATGATCTCGGCTGCGCTGATCACTGCCTCGGTGTGGCGGGTCGCCGAGGGCGACTGGCGGCTCTCCGACCTGTGGGCGCCGGTGATCCTGGTCGCGCTGTTCCCGGTGCTCGAGTGGGTCATCCACGTGTTCATCCTGCACTGGCGGCCGCGCAAGGTCGTCGGCGTCAAGATCGACAGCGAGCTGGCCCGCGACCACCGCAGGCACCACGCCGACCCGCGCGACCTGCCGTTGGTGTTCATCCCGTGGCGCTCGCTGATCGCCGTGATCGCTAGCGACTTCGCGATCGCCATCTTCGCCTTCCCCCGCTTGGGTCAGGGCCTGACGTTCATGTTCTCGCTCGCACTGGTCGGGCTGGTCTACGAGTGGACGCACTACCTGATCCATAGCGACTACAAGCCGCAGACGGCGGCGTACAAGGCGGTGTGGCGCAACCACCGGCTGCACCACTACAAGAACGAGCACTACTGGTTCACCGTGACCAGCACCGCCACTGCGGACCGGATCTTCGGCACCTACCCCGATCCGGGCGAGGTCAAGGCCTCCCCCACGGCGAAGAACCTGCACGGCGCCGACGCCTGACCTCGGCAATCGCTACAGGGCGGTCTTCTGGGCGTACTGGTCGAAGGGCAGGTTCCAGTCGCCGAGGCCGTTGGTGAGAGTCATCGGCTTCGAGGTCCCGGTGTACACGACCGGGTCGCCGATCATGGTGTTGTTGTAGAGCCAACCGGCGTTCTCGGTGCTCATGCCGGTACAGCCGTGGCTGACGTTGGCATGGCCCTGCGAGGCGACCGACCATGGGGCCGCGTGAATGAACTCGCCGGAGTAGGTCAGCCGCATCGCGAACTCCACGCCCTTGAGGTTGTAGCCCTCGGGCCCGTTGGGGTCGATGCCGATCGTCTCGGAGTTCATGTCGTGGCGCCGGTCCTTCTCCACGATGACCTTCGTGCCCGACCGGGTGGTGAACTCGGGCTGCTCGCCGGTCGTGACCGGGAGCGTCCGGATCAGTACGCCGTCCCGGATGACCTTCATCTGGTCGGTCGTGGTGTCGACCTTGAGGACCTGGCGGCGGCCGATCGTGAAGTGGCTGGTCCGGCTCGTCTGCCCGAAGACCCCGTTGCCGGCAGGGATGCTGTCGACGTCGGCGTCCACGGTGACCTTCGTGTCAGCCTTCCAGTAGTTCTGCGGGCGCCAGTGCAGCTCGGTGTCGGAGATCCAGTGGAACGCGCCGGACTGCGCCGGCGAGCTGGTGACCGAGATGTGCTGCTGGAACGAGGCGTGGTCGGTCACCGGAACGTCGAAGCGGATCACGACCGGCATCGCCACCCCGACGGTCGATCCCGAGGTCGGGAAGAAGCTGGGGAACGTCTGCTTCTTCAGCCCGAGCTTCTGGGTCGTGAACGTCGAGGCGTAGGTCTGCTCGTTGCCGGAGGCGTCGGCAGCGGTGCCGCTGACCCGGTAGACCTGGCCGGGCTGGAGCCGGTCGGTGCTCTGCCAGGTCAGCTTGTCGGCCGACAGCGCGCCCTTGACGGTCACTCCCTTGGTCCGCACGGCGACGTTCGAGAAGGTGCCGTGGCTGACGTTGAGTCGGATCGAGCGGTTCACCCTCACACCGGTCGCGCCCGTTGGGATGCTCGAGGTGATCTGAGCTGTCGAGCCGGGAGGCGTCGAGGATGACGTGTCGTGGGCCGAGGGCGAGCCGTTCGTGGTGGCGTCATTGCCGCCGCACGCGGTCGCCGCCGCGAGCAGGAGAGCCGTGGAAACCACGGCCCAGGTACGTCGCGAGCGCATGGTTCTCCCCCAGGATGTAGCCGAAACAGACCTGCCCAGCCTAACAACGGCACCCGCTCGTGGACCGCAACCAGCCCAACAAGCACGTCACCCCTCGGCCCAGAACGCGACGAGGGGTGACGTTACGGACAGGAGACCACGCTCAGTGAGCGTGCTCGCCGCGGTAGTACTCGAAGATCAGGCCGTTGAGGGCGATGACGCCGAACACGGCGCCGATGACGAAGAGCCACCAGCCCACGACGACGCCGAGCACGATGGTGGCCAGCGTCATCGCGCACCACAGCGGCCACCAGCTGTACGGAGGGAAGAAGCCCAGCTCGCCCGCGCCGTCGGCGATCTCGCCGTCCTTGCGGTCCTCCGGACGCTCCTCCATGTGGGTCGCGTGGAAGCCGAGGTAGAAGCTCATCAGCGCGGTCAGCAGCGTGGTCATCACCAGCGCCGAGGTGCCGGTCGGATCACCGGTCACGAACCAGTACGCCGGCGCGAACAGCAGGAAGAAGAACGTGCAGACGACGAAGATCCAGGTCTCAGCCTTCATCAGGCGTCATCTCCTTCAAGCATGTCTTTGCGCCCGTCCATCTGGGGAGCATCGGCGACGGCACCCACGGTCTCGAGCGCCGGGTTGTCCTCGTACTCCAGCGCTGCGATCTCCGGGTGGTGGAGGTCGAACGCGGGCGACTCCGAGCGGATCCGCGGGATGCTGTGGAAGTTGTGCCGCGGCGGCGGGCAGCTCGTGGCCCACTCCAGCGACCGGCCCCAGCCCCACGGGTCGTCGACGGTGACCTTGGGTCCGCGGCGCGACTTGTAGACGTTCCAGAGGAAGGGCAGCGTCGAGGATGCGAGCAGGAAGGCGCCGATCGTCGAGATCTGGTTCAGGGTGGTGAACCCGTCCTTCGGCGAGTAGTCGGCGTAGCGACGGGGCATGCCCTCGACGCCGAGCCAGTGCTGCACCAGGAAGGTGGTGTGGAAGCCGATGAACAGCAGCCAGAAGTGGATCTTGCCGAGCCGCTCGTCGAGCATCCGGCCGGTCATCTTCGGCCACCAGAAGTAGAAGCCGGCGAACATCGCGAACACCACGGTGCCGAAGACGACGTAGTGGAAGTGCGCCACCACGAAGTAGGAGTCCGAGACGTGGAAGTCCAGCGGCGGGGAGGCCAGGATGATGCCCGTCAGGCCACCGAACAGGAAGGTCGTCAGGAAGCCGATCGACCAGAGCATGGGGGTGTCGAAGGACAGAGATCCCCCCCACATCGTGCCGATCCAGTTGAAGAACTTCACGCCGGTCGGCACCGCGATCAAGAACGTCATGCCGGAGAAGAACGGCAGGTCGACGGCACCGGTGACGAACATGTGGTGCGCCCAGACCGCGACCGAGAGGATCGCGATGCCGAGCGTCGCGGCCACCAGGCCGACGTACCCGAAGATCGGCTTGCGGCTGAAGACCGGAAGGATCTCGGTGACGATGCCGAAGAACGGCAAGGCGATGATGTACACCTCGGGGTGCCCGAAGAACCAGAACAGGTGCTCCCAGAGGATCGGGCCGCCATGGACCGCATCGAAGACGTGCGCTCCGAACTTGCGGTCGGCCTCGAGCGAGAGCAGCGCCCCGGCGAAGATCGGGAACGCGATCAGGACCAACAAGCTGGTGACCAGTGTGTTCCAGACGAAGATCGGCATCCGGAACATCGTCATCCCGGGCGCGCGCATGCAGATGATCGTGGTGATGAAGTTGACCGCGCCGAGGATGGTGCCCAGACCGGCGAGCCATAGACCCATGATCCAGAGGTCGCCACCAACACCGGGCGAGCGGACCGCGTCCGAGAGAGGGGCATACGCGAACCAACCGAAGTCAGCAGCACCCGAGGGGGTCAGGAAGCCCGAGGCGGCGATCAGGCCGCCGAACAGGAACATCCAGTAGCTCATCATGTTCAGCCGCGGGAACGCGACGTCGGGCGAGCCGATCTGCAGCGGCATCACGACGTTGGCGAAGCCGAAGAACAGCGGCGTCGCGAACAGCAGCAGCATGATCGTGCCGTGCATCGTGAACAGCTGGTTGTACACCTCGTCGTTGACGAGCTGCTGGCCCGGGAACGCGAGCTCGGAGCGGATCAGCAGCGCCATGATGCCGCCGACCATGAACCACGCGAATGAAGTACCGAGGTACAGCTTGCCGATCAGCTTGTGATCAGTCGTCGTGAGGATGCGGACGACCTGCTGCCCCAGCGTGCGCTCAGGGGTGCCGACGATGGTCGGGTCAGAGACCGCGGTCACTTCTCTCCTCCAGTGAGTCCGGCGGGCAGGGTCTCGCGCCCGACCACCTCGTTCGCGTAGTTGCCCGGGGCGTTCAGGCCGGTGTTGCCCTCGGCCTGCAGCTGCTTGAGGTGGGCGTCGAAGTCAGCCTGGTCGACGACCTTGACGTTGAAGAGCATCCGCGAGTGGTAGACGCCGCAGAGCTCGGCGCAGCGACCGTCGAACGTGCCGTAGCGATCGGGCGTGAACGTGAAGTGGTTGAACTTCGCACGGCCCGGGACGACGTCCATCTTGAACAGGAACACCGGCACCCAGAACGAGTGGATGACGTCGGGCGAGTAGAGGTCGAAGGAGACGCTCTCGTCCTTGACCAGCCACAGGGTCGGGATGTGGTCGGGCGTGCCGCCCTCCCAGACCGGCTCGTTCGCGACGACCGAGCTCCCCTTGGTGTAATTGAACGTCCACGACCACTGCTGGCCGACGACCAGCACGTTGGAGTGCGCCTCGGCATTGGCCTTGACCAGGTCCTTCGGCGCATGCAGCACGTCGTCCTGGGCGTGGATGGTGAAGAAGAAGAAGACGATGACCATCATCACCGGCGCGACCGTGTAGAAGATCTCGATCGGCAGGTTGTAGCGCGTCTGGACCGGGATCTCGGTCTCGCTCTTACGGCGGAACTTGATCACCGCGTAGAACATCAAGCCCCACACGATGACGCCGGTCGCCATGGCCGCCAGCCACGTCCAGGCCCAGAGGTCGAAGACGTGCTGAGCCTCCTTGGTTGCGGGGATCGGCATGGCCAATCGCTTGATCTGCGAGTGGTCGTCGACCGAGCAGCCGCTGAGGAAAAGCATGGCTGAAGCGGCGGTGGTTCCGAGTGCCAGCTTCCGCGCACGCTTGGGGAGTTCCAGACCCACGAACGAGCCCTCTCTCTTGACCGGACAACTGCTTGAGACGGACAAGCGAACCCTACTACTGAGGTGACCGGGGTCGTGCTGCAGGTGGCCTCATTAAGACGCGTGGCGCTCGCCACGTCGGTTGACCCGCGTGGCGGGGGCTAGTTTTCCCCTGTGACAACCCCTGTGACATCCCCTGCGCAGCCCCCTGGCGCGACGTACCTGGACTCGGCTTCGGGCGAGTCGCTGCATCCTGCCGCGCGCTCGGTCCTCGAGCATGCCCTCGACGTCGGGTATGCCGACCCGCGCCGTCTGCACGGCCCGGCCCGCAACGCCCGGATCCTGCTGGACAACGCCCGTGAGGCGACCGCGGAGGCGCTCGGCGTACGCGCGGACGAGGTCACCTTCACTCCCAGCGGCACCCACGCGGTGCACCTCGGCGTGCTCGGCCTGCTGGCTGGTCACGCTCGCCAGGGCGACCGGCTGGCGGCGACCGGCGTCGAGCATGCCTCGGTGATGCACGCCGGGCAGTGGCACGAGGCTCACGGCGGTGCGTTCAGCACGCTCGCGGTCGACAGCGTCGGCCGGGCCGACCCGTCGTCGGGCGCCGGCGCGACCGTCCTGGCAGTCCAGGTGGCGAACCATGAGGTCGGCACGATCCAGGACGTCAGCGCCTTCACCGAGCACGCCCCCGTCTTCATGGACGCCTGTGCGGCGGCCGGACGCGTCGCACTTCCTGAGGGTTGGTCGAGCGCCGCGGCCTCGGCGCACAAGTGGGGCGGCCCGGCGGGCGTCGGCGTCCTGCTGGTGCGCAAGGGCGTGCGTTGGCGCAACCCGTTCCCCGGGGACGACCGCGTCGACGAGCGGGCCACCGGCATGGAGGACGTCGCCGGTGCCCTTGCCGCAGCGGCAGCCCTGCAAGCCGTCGTCGCCGAACGCACCGGGACCGGGCAGCGTCAGGCAAAGCTGATCGACCGGCTGCGCGCCGGCGTCGCGCTGATCCCGGACACCGACGTCGTCGGTGACCCGGTACGCCGGCTCCCCCACCTGGTGACGTTCTCGTTCCTCTACGTCGACGGCGAGGCGATCGTGACCGAGCTCGACCGACTCGGCTTCTCGGTGGCGAGCGGCTCGGCATGCGCCGCGAGCACGTTGGAGCCCAGCCACGTGCTGACCGCGATGGGCGCACTCACCCACGGCAACCTGCGGGTCTCGCTGACGCGGACCACGACCGAGGCCGACGTGGACAGGCTGCTGGCAGCGCTGCCCGAGGTCGTCGCCGGCATCCGCAGGGACGCCGGGCTGTGAGCGAGCTGGTGCTCGACTGCACCGCGATGCTGTGCCCCCGTCCGATCATCGAGCTGGCCCGGCACATCGAGGACGTCGCTGTCGGAGGCGAGGTGCTGGTGCTGGCCGACGACGTTGCGGCGGCGACCGACGTACCGGCATGGTGCCGGATGCGGGCGCAGGAGTACGTCGGGGTCGAGGACGTTGAGGGCGTGCCGGGGTATCGGGTGCGGCGCATTCGGTGAGGGTTGGCTCGGGGTGGTCTGGCGGTCGGGTGCGGACGGTGCCGGGATCGCTGACACGTCGGCTCGGGTGCCGCTCGGGATTTGCGTGGAGGGTCAGTTGAGGTGCTTGCCCACTTCGGCGGCGGCGTCGTCGCCGTAGGTGGCTCCGAGACGGGCCACGAACTCCTCGCGGGTGAAGCCGTACTCCTGGGTGCCGACCGTCTCTACGACGTACGCCGCGATGGTGCAGCCGACCTGGGCGGCGCGCTCGTGGGAGAGACCCCACTCGGTCGCGGCGAGGAAGCCGGCGCGGAAGGCGTCGCCGACACCGGTCGGCTCGACTGCGTTGACGTTGTCCAGGGCCGGGACCACGATCGGGTCTTGGCCCTTCGCAACGATCCTCACGCCGTTCTTGCCGAGCGTGATCACCTGCGTACCGACCAGCGCCAAGATCTCCTCGGAGCTCCAGCCGGTCTTCTGCTCGATCATGTGCGACTCGTACTCGTTGCTGAACAGCAGCGTCGCGCCCTCGATGAGCTTGCGGATCAGGTCGCCCTCGCCGAAGGCGAGCTGCTGGCTCGGGTCGGCGATGAACGCATAGCCGCGCTGGCGGCACTCCTCGGTGTGCCGGAGCATCCCGTCCGGGTCGTCGGCACCGATCAGCACGAAGTCGGGGGCGCCCACGCGCTGGACGATCGGAGCGAGCTCGATCAGCCGGGCCTCGCTCATTGCACCCGGGTAGAAGGAGGCGAACTGGGCCATGGTGGTGTCGGTAGTGCAGACGAAGCGCGCGGTGTGCTTGGAGTCGGAGATGTGCACCGACTCGCAGTCGACGCCGTGGCGCTCGAGCCAGGACCGGTAGTCCGCGAAGTCCTCGCCGGCCGCACCGACCAGGACCGGGGAGAGCCCGAGCTGGCCGAGCCCGAAGCAGATGTTCGGCGCGACGCCACCGCGGCGGATCTCGAGGTCGTTGACCAGGAAGCTCACCGAGAGCTTGTCGAGCTGCTCGACGACCAGGGAGTCCTCGAACTTGCCGTCGAAGGTCATCAGGTGGTCGGTAGCGATGGAACCGGCGATCAGGAGCGGCATGAGTCCTCAGTCTGGGAAGGAAAACGGGGGGCAGATGTTGCGTTCTTATGAGCGCGTCATGAACTCTGGAGCCTACCGGTCAGTACCCGTAGGAGTACTCGGAAGTAGCCAATAACGTCGTTGGCATGAGCTACCAGCGCCTTGCCTATGAGGACCAGGACACGGCCGTGAAGATGAGCACGGACTGCCACGCCTGTGCGACCGAGATGGGGATCACCGACCAGCGCGTCACCCTCGAGTCGATCGCCGAGGCGCCCTCGATCGAGTACGACGCGCGCGAGTCCCGCAAGCCCGAGATCACCGTCAGCGAGGCAGCCGCGCACCTGGCCTCGCGATTGCACCTGCACCTCGACTGAGATGACGTTCCGGGTCTGCCCGGATATGCCGAAGGGCGGCACCCCCTGGTGGGAGTGCCGCCCTTCGGCGTCTGCCGTTACGTGCCTGCCGTGGGCAGGCTCAGTGGAAGCTGTCGCCGCAGGCGCAGGAACCGGTCGCGTTCGGGTTGTCGATCGTGAAGCCCTGCTTCTCGATCGAGTCCACGAAGTCGATGGTCGCGCCGTTCAGGTACGGGACGCTCATCCGGTCGACGACGACGTTCACGCCGTCGAAGTCGGTGAGGACATCGCCGTCGAGCGTGCGCTCATCGAAGTACAGCTGGTAGCGCAGACCCGAGCAGCCGCCGGGCTGCACCTGGATCCGGAGGGCGAGGTCGTCGCGACCTTCCTGCTCCAGCAGGCTCTTCACCTTGCCGGCAGCGGTCGGCGTGACGTTGATGCTGTCGGTGCGGACGGTACTGGCGGTCTCGACCTGCTCGGTCATGGTGCTCTCCCGGGTGTGTTCGGTGGGTGACTACGGGGCCCGTTCACGGACCTCTTCGTAGGTTCAATGGTCTCACACGGGCACGTATTCCCTCGAAGCACAGCCTCGGAGTCCGGCTCCGGGGACCTCAACGGCCCCAGGTGCGCGCGACCCGCTCGGCCAATTCGGCCAGCGACTCCGCCGGGGCTGCGAACGCCCGCTCCTCACCCACCCGCTCGACTACCGAGTACGCCGCCTCGATCCCGAGGGCCCGCATCTCCCGCGACCCGACCAGCACCTGCCCGGCCAGCGCGATACACGGGACCAGCGCGTCGGTGGCGAGTTGCGCGACGCCGTACGGCACCTTGCCGGAGCGGGAGGAGAAGTCGAAGGCGCCTTCGCCGGTGATCACTAGGTCGGCGCCCGCCAGGCCCGTCGGCAGCCCGACCGCGTCGGCGACGACCTCGACCCCGGGGATCCGGGACGCACCGAGCAGGAGGAGCGCGAAGCCGATGCCGCCGGCTGCCCCGGCGCCCTTCGCGGCGGCCGCCTTCCTGTCGGTCAGCTCGGCAAACCGCTGCAGGAGGCCGTCCACCACCAGCATCTGCTCCTCGTCCAGGCCCTTCTGAGGGCCGAAGGTCTTGGTCGCGCCGACGAGCCCGAGGAGCTGGGTGTCGACGTCGGAGGCCAGCACCAGCTCGACCCCGGAGACCGCGGCGACCGCAGGCGCCAGATCTACGGCCGCCAGGTCCCGGAGCCCGAGCGGGCCGCCGTCCAGCACCGCGCCGGTCGCCGTGGCGCCGAGGCCGGCCAGCAGCCCGGCTCCCCCGTCGTTGGTGGCGGTGCCGCCGGCGCCGATGACGACCCGCTCGGCTCCGGCTTCAACGGCAGCGGCGATGAGCCGGCCGACACCCAGGCTCGAACCCACGGTGGCGCGACGGTGCTCGGGCGGAGTCAGGTGCAGGCCGACCGCCTGCGCGGTCTCGACGTACGCCGTGGTGTCGGCCAGCAGGATCGTTGCCGGCACGGCCTCGCCGTACGGGTCGGGCACCGTCGCGACCACGAGCTCGCCGCCGAGGGCGGCATGCAGCACGTCGACGAATCCAGGTCCACCGTCAGACATCGGGATCTCGAGCACGTCCGCGTCCGGCACCCGGCGTCGCCAGCCGGCCGCGATCGCCGCAGCCGCCTCCACGGCGCTCAACGTCCCAGCAAACTTGTCCGGAGCCACGACGACGCGCATCCCGCGACGATAGTGCGCGCGACCCCTGCGGAATGGGTGCGGGGGTCGGCGCGGTTGTCCAGATGCCAGCCCCGGCGCTGGCGTCGCGCCCGCATGGAAGGATTGACCCATGACCACGATCGACCTGCCGCTGCTTCCTCTCGGACGAGGCAAGGACCTCTCCGCCGAGCGCGGCGTGGAGTGCCCCGGGGACCTGCCGGCTGCCTCGGACCCCGACCTGGTCGCGCGCGCGGTCGCGGCGAAGGCGGCCCTCGGCGAGAAGGTCTTCATCCTGGGCCACCACTACCAGCGCGACGAGGTCGTCGAGTTCGCCGACGTGATGGGCGACTCGTTCAAGCTGGCCAAGGACGCGGCCGCCCGGCCGGAGGCCGAGTACATCGTCTTCTGCGGCGTGCACTTCATGGCGGAGTCCGCCGACATCCTGACCGGCGACGAGCAGAAGGTCATCCTCCCCGACCTGGGCGCCGGCTGCTCGATGGCCGACATGGCCCGACTCGCCCAGGTCGAGGATGCCTGGGACGCCCTCGCCGATGCCGGCGTCGTCGACCAGGTGGTGCCCATCACCTATATGAACTCCTCCGCGGACATCAAGGCGTTCTGCGGCCGGCACGGCGGCGCGGTCTGCACCTCCTCCAACGCAGACGTCGCCTTGGAGTGGGCCTTCGCGCAGCATGGCGAGGACACCAAGCTGCTGTTCTTCCCCGACCAGCACCTGGGCCGCAACACCGCCGTCCTCAAGCTCGGCTACGCGCTGGCGGACTGCATCGTGTGGAACCCGTTGCTGCCCAACGGCGGCAACACGGTCGAGGAGCTGCGCGCGGCCAAGGTGATCTTGTGGAAAGGCCACTGCTCGGTCCACGGCCGGTTCTCGGCCGAGGTCGTCGACGAGCTGCGGGCCACCATCCCCGACGTCCAGATCCTGGTGCACCCCGAGTGCGCGCACGAGGTCGTCCTCAAGGCCGACCTGGTCGGATCGACCGAGTTCATCATCAACACGATCGAGGCTGCTCCGGCCGGATCGTCGTGGGCCATCGGCACCGAGCTCAACCTGGTCAAGCGGCTGGCCGCAGCGCACCCGGACAAGAACATCGTCTTCCTCGATAAGACCGTCTGCTACTGCTCGACGATGAACCGGATCGACCTGCCGCACCTGGTGTGGGCCTTGGAGTCGCTGGTCGAGGGCACCGTCGTCAACCAGATCCAGGTCGACGGCGAGACCGAGAAGTGGGCGAAGGTCGCGCTCCAGCGGATGCTCGATCTGCCGGGCCGCAGCAGCAAGGACTGAGGACCGACCCGCGGAACGACCGTTCGGGAGACGTTCGCCCGACGTTCGCGCGGACGGGGTGCCGCGGATCGCGCAGGTGCGAGAGCGTCCTGCCGTGATCCGACGACGCCTGTCCCTCGCCCTGACCGCCCTGGTGTCCGTCGCACTGCTCTCCGGCGGAGCCATCCTGGTGGCCGACCCGTCGGGCGCGGCCGACCCGACGGGCACGTTCGACCGCTCGCTGCACCTGGCCGACGCGCCCAACGCCCGCGACATCGGCGGCTACGCGACGACCGACGGTCATGTGGTCAGGACCGGGGTCGGGTTCCGTTCGGGCCAGCTCAGCAGTCTCACCCGTGCGGAGTGGGCTTCGCTGACGGCGCGTGGCGTTAACCAGGTCGTCGACCTGCGCAACATCAGCGAGCGCAACGACGCGCCGGACACCGTGCCGGCCGGCGTCGGCTATCAGGTGGCAGATGTGTTCGCAGTGCCGCCGACCACGCTGCCGACGCTCAACGACCTGCTGGACACCCTGCACTGCGTGAACCCGTCGGTGGCTTGGAACGCGGTGAAGATCCTGGGAAGCCTCGACGACCCGGACGACGCGTTCACGGCAGCGACGTACCCGCTGGAGGCCTGCTATCACGGCGCCTTGGACGCGTTCCACGACGTGCTGACGGCCGAGGCGTCGAGCAAGACGGTCCTGATCCACTGCAGCGCGGGCAAGGACCGGACGGGGGTCGCCACCGCCATCTTGCTGACCGTGCTCGGCGTCCCGCGCGAGACGGTCCTCGACGACTTCGACCTCAGCAACGTCTACCGCGGTCCGGGCTCGGTCCAGCGTGATTGGCTCGAGGGCTGGTTCGACTCCGTGGACACGACCTGGGGCACCGTTGCGAACTTCGTCCGCAACGGGCTGCGGATCAGCGATGCGACCGTGGCAGCCCTCAAGGCGAAGTTCCTGACCACGCCGTAGGGCTCAGGACCGACGCAGCTCGAACCAGTACGCGGCCCATCGGACGGCTGACCGGTAGTCTTCAACCGATCCGTCCCTCCTTTCGTTGATGAGGCAAGAAGTTGTTCGGTCGTACCGAGAAGCCCACTGACCAGGCCACCCCGGCGAAGTCGTCCACTGCGACCGCTACGTCGGCGCCGCCCGCAGACAAGAAGGGCCGGCCGACGCCGTCGCGCAAGGAGGCACAGGCAGCGGCCAAGGAGCGCGCCCGCGCCGGGATGGACAAGAAGGCAGCGGCAGGCATGCTCAAGGAGCGCCGCGCCGACTCGAACAAGAAGATGCGCGAAGGCATGAAGACCGGCGACGACCGCTACCTGCCCGCGCGCGATAAGGGCCCGGTCCGGCGCTTCGTCCGCGACTGGGTCGACTCGCGGGTGACGTTCACCGAGTTCATCGTGCCCGCGATGATCTTCATCCTGGTGCTCTCCGCGACCGGGTCACGGACCTCGCAGGCCGGGCGACTCGCCTCGGGGCTGCAGTTGGCGATCCTGCTGCTGTTCCTGGTCGATATCGCCTACATCCGGTTCCGGCTGAGCCGGGCCGTGCGGGAGAGGTTCCCCGACGAGAACCAGAAGGGCCTGACCTTCTACGCCGTCACCCGGACGCTGACCCCGCGCTTCCTGCGGGTGCCGAAGACGCAGGTCAAGATCGGCGGGCAGCCGAAGTAGTTCGGCTGTTCAGGCTCCCAATCCCATCGGGCCATAGACCTCTCGGTCGCCCTCGAAGAGGGTGACGGCGCAGACGCCCTCCTCGGCGAGGTCGGACCAGAACTCCCCCACCCAGGACTCGGCGTCGCTGCGGGTCGGGAACTCCTGGCGCTCCCCGGTCGAGTTCAGCACCCGGCCGTCGGCGTCGAGGTGCTGCCACCACCACGGGACCGGGACCGAGGCGGTCGGGAAGCTGGTCGGCTCGGGT
>DASRRQ010000045.1:0-24309 GCA_035695505.1 Marmoricola sp.
GTCGGCCGGGTGGCCGGACAGGTGGCCTCGGACAAGCAGGTCGGGTTCGGTGACCGTCTCGCTTTCGTGCTCACCCTGCTCGCCGGGGTGAACCTGTTCGTCGGGATGTTCAACTTCGTGCCGTTGCTGCCGCTGGACGGCGGGCACATCGCCGGTGCGCTCTACGAGGCGCTCCGACGCGGCTGGGCCCGGCTGTTCGGGCGGCCCGATCCAGGGCATTTCGACGTGGCCAAACTGCTCCCGGTGGCGTACGTCACCGCGGGCGTGCTCCTGCTCATGACAGTGCTCCTCGTGTACGCCGACATCGTCATCCCGGTCGCCTGACCGCTCAGATTCTCCAGTGCAGGCAGGCCGGTAGGCTGGAGGCATGACCTCGATCTCGCTCGGCATGCCCGAGGCTCCGCCGCCGGTGCTCGCGCCCCGACGTAAGACGCGCCAGATCAAGGTCGGCAAGGTTGGGGTCGGCTCCGAGTCGCCGGTCTCCGTGCAGTCGATGTGCACGACGCTGACCTCCGACGTCAACAGCACCCTGCAGCAGATCGCCGAGCTCACGGCTGCCGGCTGCGACATCGTCCGGGTAGCGTGCCCGTCCCAAGACGATGCCGAAGCACTGCCGGAGATCGCCCAGCATTCGCAGATCCCGGTGATCGCCGACATCCACTTCCAGCCGAAGTACGTCTTCGCCGCGATCGAGGCCGGCTGCGCAGCGGTCCGTGTGAACCCCGGCAACATCAAGAAGTTCGACGACCAGATCAAGGAGATCGCGCGGGCCGCCAAGGACCACGGCACCTCCATCCGGATCGGTGTCAACGCCGGCTCGCTGGACCCGCGCCTGCTCGCCAAGTACGGCAAGGCGACGCCCGAGGCGCTGATGGAGTCGGCGAAGTGGGAGGCCTCCCTGTTCGAGGAGCACGACTTCCACGACTTCAAGATCTCCGTCAAGCACAACGACCCTGTCGTGATGGTCCGGGCCTACGAACTGCTCGCAGCCGAGGGCGACTGGCCGCTGCACCTCGGTGTGACCGAGGCGGGCCCGGCGTTCCAGGGCACGATCAAGTCGGCCACCGCGTTCGGTGCGCTGCTCTCCGAAGGGATCGGCGACACGATCCGGGTCTCGCTCTCGGCGCCTCCGGTCGAGGAGGTCAAGGTCGGCATCCAGATCCTGCAGTCGCTGAACCTCCGCCCGCGCAAGCTCGAGATCGTCTCCTGCCCGTCCTGCGGGCGTGCCCAGGTCGACGTCTACACGCTCGCCGAGCGGGTGACGGCCGGACTCGAAGGTCTCGAGGTCCCGCTCCGGGTCGCCGTGATGGGCTGCGTCGTCAACGGGCCCGGCGAGGCACGGGAAGCCGATCTCGGGGTCGCCTCCGGCAACGGCAAGGGCCAGATCTTCGTCCGCGGCGAGGTCATCAAGACCGTCACCGAGTCGCAGATCGTTGAGACCCTGATCGAGGAGGCCATGCGTCTCGCCGAAGAGATGGAGCCGGTCGAGGGCGCTGGCGCCGAGGTCACCGTCTCCTGATTCACCGGACCCGATCGATCAGCTGGCCGGCGTACCGGTCGGGCTCGTTGTCGGACTTTCGCTGGAACGTGGGCTCGGACTGCTCGTACCCGTCGGATCCTGGTCGTGCACAGCCAGGGCGAGCGTCTTCAGTGCCGTCGCGCATGCCAGCCAGCTCGGACTGTCCTGAGCGAGGAACTGCAGGTCCTGGATAGCCGAGTCGACGGCCGTCGCGTCAGTCAGCTCGACCGAAGCCATCTGCTCCCACCCCGGCTGCAGGTCGGCGTTCGCCGGCGCAGCCTTCGACGTCAGGGTCGCCAGCGCCGCAGTCACGGCTGCCTTCGTCGGCGGGGCGACCTTCTTGCCCTTCGGTTCCCGGGTCGGGGCCGGCAGCGGCTGCTGAAGATAGAGATCGACCGACGGCGTGATCGTGGTCAGCTGGTAGGCCATGTCGTAGGGGCGTAGCCGGGCACTGAACTGGCGCAGCGCGCTGATCGCGGCGACCTCGGTCGCGATGTCGTCCGGGCAGCCCTGCGCCGACGTCGACGCCCGGTAGTACGCGATCGTCGCGATCACGCTCGTCCACCGCGTCGCCAACGCCGAAGGATCGGTGTCCTGATCGAGCCCGGCCACGTCCTGGGCGACGTCGCGCCATTGGTCATGGCACTGCTTCAGCGTCTGGCCTGTCGGCGTCGGAGCAGCCTTGGGCTGGGCGCCGCATCCGGCGGTCACCACGCTCAAGACGAGAACGGCCCCCAGCAGGGCCGCCGGTGCCAGACGACGCATGCTGACACCGTAGCGACCAACCGCGGGCAGGGCAGCCGGTTGGTCGATCGAGGGGTGCCCGCGCACGGGATCGTCCTCTAGGCTCGCGGAGTGCTCGCTTCTTCCGGACCGGACGCCGAGCGGCCCGTCGGCCGCTCTTCGACCGTGCGTGTCCTGGGCCCCGCTGATCTGCCGTCGGCCCTGCAGGTCCTGGAGGCTGAGCCGGTCACCAACGTGTTCGCTGACTACCGCAGCCGGATCACCCAGCTCGACCAGCGCTGGCTGGGCGGACAGATGTGGGGCTACCTCGAAGACGACCAGCTCGTCTCGTTGTGCCACGTCGGCGCCAACCTGGTGCCCGTCCAGGCGACCCCACAAGCATGCGCAGCGTTCGCCGCGAGGGCGCTGCGCCAGCGGCGGATGAGCTCGACGATCGTCGGCCCACGTGACGCGGTCGGCCTGCTCTGGGACGAGCTGTCGCCGCACTGGGGCCCGGCTCGTGACGAGCGCTGGGACCAACCTCACCTGGCGATCTCCGAGGACCCGCTGGTCGCTCCGGACCCCGCCGTACGCCGGACTGAGCCGTTCGAGATCGAGCAGCTCTACCCGTCCTGCGTGGCGATGTACCGCGAGGAGGTGGGCGTCTCTCCCGAGGCCGACGGCGGCCGCAACCTCTACCGGGCCCGGGTCGCCCAGCTGGTCAACCGCGGCTGGTCGTTCTCCCGGATCGAGGACGGCAAGGTGCTATTCAAGGCCGAGATCGCGTGCGCCTCGCCGTTCGCCTGCCAGGTCCAGGGTGTGTACGTCGACCCGTCCCGCCGCGGGGAAGGCCTGTGCACCAGTGGAATGGCCGCAGTGGCGGCGATCGCCCGGGCCGAGATCGCCCCTACCGTCGCGCTCTACGTCAACGCGCACAATGCGCCGGCGCGGGCGGCGTACGCCAAGGTCGGGTTCACCCAGACGACCACGTTCTCGACCCTGATGTTCTGAGCCGGCAACGCGCGCTGGGAGCCGTCGCTAGGGTGGCGGCATGACAGCACCCCTGCGCCGCGACGCCAAGTTCCTCATCGCCGGGTTCCTGGCCTCCGGGACCGTGCACCTGGTGCGGCCGGATGTGTGGGAGCCGCTCATGCCGGAGTGGGTGCCCGCGCACCGCGACGTCATCATCTGGTCGGGCGTCGCGGAGATCCTGTGCGCCGCCGGGCTGGCGCTGCGGCCGACCCGGAAAATCGCCGGCCGCGCGAGCGCGGCCGTGCTCGCCGGGGTCTTCGTGGGCAACCTGAAGATGGCAGCCGATGCCGCGAAGTCCGACAACGTGCCGTTCAAGGTGGCGTCGTTCGCCCGACTGCCGATGCAGTTCCCGATGATGCGCGCGGCGCTGCGCGCTGGCCGCTGACCTGGGTCAGGCCCGGGTTCAGGCGCTGGGCCCGGCCGCCCCGGAGAGCCGGTCGGCCTCGGCGAGGTCCTTGAAGAACCGGCGGTGGACCCGCAGGTTCTCCGAGCCGGTGTTGATCACGTGCCAGATCTTCGAGCCCGGCCCGAGCTGGGTAGTGCGCGGCAGCTCGTAGGCCACCGACTTCACCTTGACCATCCCCCACCTGCCGGTGTCGAAGACGATGATCCGTTGGTTCGTCACCGTGACCATGCGGTACTTGTTCACGATGATGAAGGGGAGCCAGCCGGCGACGAACAGGTACTGACTCGCGGTCTGGGACCCGAAGACGGCCTGGATGGTCTCGCCTTCACGCAGATGCGGCTGTGCTTGCGCCGCCATTTTGTCTCTTACTGCCATGGGTTCGACCCTAGGGGCGGCCCCTTTCACGCGGCAAGGAGGCAGTGGTTACCAATTGGTAACGCCCGAGCAGGGGTCATAACCGCTTCGCGGTCCGGCACCGAGCGCAGATAGCCTGCCCCTCATGATCTCCAGGATGTCGACCCTGTTCGTCCGGACCCTGCGCGACGACCCGGCGGACGCGGAGGTGCCGAGCCACCGGCTGCTGGTCCGGGCCGGCTACATCCGCCGCGCCGCGCCCGGGATCTACTCCTGGCTGCCGCTGGGTCTGAAGGTGTTGCGCAACGTCGAGGGGATCATCCGCGAGGAGATGAACGCGATCGGCGCGCAGGAGCTGCAGTTCCCGGCGCTGCTGCCGCGGGAGCCCTACGAGGCCACCGGCCGCTGGACCGAGTACGGCGACGGCATCTTCCGGCTCAAGGACCGCAAGGACGCCGACTACCTGCTCGGTCCCACCCACGAGGAGATGTTCACCCTGGTGGTGAAGGACCTCTTCTCCTCCTACAAGGACCTGCCGGTCTGGCTGTACCAGATCCAGACCAAGTACCGCGACGAGGCGCGTCCCCGCGCCGGGCTGCTGCGCGGGCGGGAGTTCATCATGAAGGACTCCTACTCCTTCGATACCAGCCAAGAGGGCCTGGACGCCTCGTACGCCGCGCACCGGGCGGCGTACGTGAAGACCTTCGACCGGCTCGGCTTCGACTACGTGATCGTCAAGGCGACAGCCGGCGCGATGGGCGGCTCGAAGTCCGAGGAGTTCCTGGCGAAGGCCGAGGTCGGCGAGGACACCTACGTGCGCTGCACGACCTGCGACTACGCCGCCAATGTGGAGGCCGTCCAGGTCCCCGCACCCGCTCCGGTCGCGTACGACGCAGCGCCTGCCGCGCATGCCGAGGACACCCCGGACACGCCGACGATCGACTCGCTCGTGGCCCGCCTGAACGCCGCCTTCCCGCGCGCCGACCGGCCCTGGGCCGCCGGCGACACGCTGAAGAACGTGCTGGTCGTGCTCAAGCACCCCGACGGCACTCGTGAGCCGCTGGCGATCGGCCTGCCTGGCGATCGCGAGGTCGACCAGAAGCGGCTCGAGGGCCAGCTCGAGCCGATCGAGGTCGAGCCGATGGACGACGCCGAGCTGCGCAAGCATGCCGCGCTGGTTCGTGGCTACATCGGCCCCGCCGTGCTGGGGGAGAAGTCGGCGTCGCAGATCCGCTACCTCCTCGACCCGCGCGTCTCCGAGGGCACGGCCTGGGTCACGGGGGCCAACGTCGCCGGCCAGCACGTGCTCGACCTGGTCGTCGGGCGCGACTTCACTCCCGACGGCACCATCGAGGCCGCCGAAGTGCGCGACGGCGACGCCTGCCCCCAGTGTGCGGTCGACGGCCGCGATGGCACCCTGGAGTCGGCCCGCGGCATCGAGATGGGCCACATCTTCCAGCTCGGTCGCAAGTACGCCGAAGCCCTCGACCTGAAGGTGCTCGACGAGAACGGCAAGCTGGTCGTCGTGACGATGGGCTCCTACGGCATCGGGGTCTCGCGTGCCGTTGCAGCGATCGCCGAGGGCAACAATGACGACTTGGGACTCCGCTGGCCGCGCGAGATCGCGCCGGCGGACGTGCACCTCGTCGCAGCCGGCAGGGAGCCTGCGGTCTTCGAGGCGGCCGGTGCCCTTGCCGAGGCGCTCTCGGCTGCCGGGGTCGACGTGCTGTACGACGACCGAGCCGGCAAGGTGAGCCCCGGGGTGAAGTTCAAGGACGCCGAGCTGATCGGCGTACCGACGATCGTGACGGTGGGCCGCGGACTGGCCGACGGCACCGTCGAAGTGCGGGACCGGCGTACCGATGAGCGCGTCGAGGTGGCAGTGGGTGACGCAGCCGCGCACCTGATCACGCTGGTGCGCGGCTGACGTCAGCCGACTAGCCGGGCTCAGCGCCCGGCGTCGGCGAACGCGTCACCGGCGTCGAAGGCATCGGCAGCCGCGGCGTGGTCGATTGACGCTGCGCCGTCATGGGTAAGGCGCAGGACGCTGCTGTCCCGGTGGTGGCCGGTGCGGTCCATCGGTCCGTCGCAGGTCCCACGGAACCGCAGGACCGACGCGCGATCGCCGCCGTCGACGACAGCAGTGACCCGGTGGGTCCGCTTGTTGATCCGCACCTGGGACCAGGTCGTGGTCGCGGAGCCTGAGAACGAGACGGTCCCGCGCAGGCTGACCTCGCGCCCGTGGTGCGCTGTCCGGCCGCCCTTGGAGACGTCGACGCTCACGTTGTACTTGGCGAGCGTCGCCACCGCGCTGCGCGTCAGCGCGAGGCCGGAGACACCGCGGTGGCCGCCGCGTCCGTGGTGGTCACCGCCGGGACCGTGGGCCGCGGCCGGCCCGGCCAGGGCGCCGATGACAGCCAGGGCTGTGGCGCCGGCGGCGAGAGTTCGGGTGAGGACTGCCATGAGGAATCACCTCCGTGGTTTCGGTTTCATGGCTTCGGCACCCGTGCCCGACGACCGGGCTTCGAAACGTCCGACCGGGCTTTTCCTTCCACAGCGACGACGCACTGCGGGGGAGTCCACGGGCCAGCAGGCGACGCTGCGGGCGAGGCGGCACCCTGCCTAGCTTCTCGCTGACCAGCTACTAGCGGAGGAACCGATGAACCGAACATTGACCTGCACGATCGCCGCCGTCACCACGGCCCTGAGCCTGGCCGGCTCTGGCCACGGGGCCTTGAGCCCGCACGGCGCGATGACTGCCCGTCAGAGCACCGGCGTCAGCGAGAAGAGCCACAGCTGCCTCGACCCGGCGAGCGACGCTGGGGCCCGGAGCAGCCGGGCGAATGACACCCGCGGCATCAGCGTGGCCCAGCAGAAGGCCATCGACAGCCGTACGGCGCGTCTGCTCGCCGGCCGTACACCGCTCCGGGCGGGCGCCAAGCAGCGGATCACGGTGCCGGTCTACGTCCATGTGATGACCTCGAAGACCGGTGCCGGCAACGTGACCGATGCCCGCATCGCCCAGCAGATCGTGGTGCTCAACAAGACCTATGGCGGGCAGGACCCCGACCTGCCGGGCACCCTCGATACCGGCATCCGCTTCCAGCTCGCCGGCACCGACAGATATGCGAACAGCACCTGGCACACCGACGGCGACAGCACCACCTACCGGGCGAAAACCCGCAAGGGCGGCAAGAACGCCTTGAACATCTGGCTGGTCGACTTCGACTACCTGGGCATCGCGACCTTCCCGTGGGACTATGCAGGAGCACCGACGGTCGACGGAATCAGGGTCGAGTTCAAGAGCCTGCCCGGGGGCAGCGCGACGCACTACAACCACGGCGAGACGGTGACGCACGAGACTGGGCACTGGCTCGGGCTGTACCACACCTTCCAGGGCGGCTGCGCGTCTCCGGGCGACGAGGTCAGCGACACCCCGTCGCAGGCGTCGCCGAGCAGTGGTTGCCCGACTGGACGCAACTCGTGCACGGCTGCCGGTGACGACCCGATCCACAACTACATGGATTACAGCTACGACACCTGCTACACCGAGTTCACCCCGGGCCAGGTGATCCGGATGGACAAGATGTGGACGGCGTACCGGGCGAGCTGAGAGGCACCGATCGGAGCTCCCGGCGGCCGGAAAACAGGCTGCCGGGGGCCACGGCTTCCCGATAGGTTCGCCCGATGAGCGCACCGATGATCGAGGCCGTCATCTTCGACTGGGGCGGCACCCTGACCGCGTGGCACGACATCGACTTCCACGCCGAGTCGCTTGCACTGGCGAGGGCCGTGGTAGCGACGCCGAACATCGAGGATGACCACCACCGGTACGCTGCCGCGCTGCACCAGGCCGGGGCGACGGTCTGGGGCTGGAGCCGCGACCACCAGCGCAGCGCCACAGTCGCCGACCTCTTCGAGCAAGCCGGGCTCGAGCACGACCCGGAGCTCCTCGAGGCCTACAAGCAATTCTGGGAGCCGCACACGATGACCGACGCGCAGGTCGGGCCGTTGTGGACCGGGCTGCGCGAGGCCGGCATCAAGGTCGGCGTCTTGTCGAACACGATCTGGCCGCGGTCCTGGCATCACGAGTTCTTCGCCCGTGACGGCGTCATCGACCTGATCGACGGAGACGTCTACACCAGCGAGATCCCGTGGACGAAGCCGTCGCCGAAGGCCTTCGCGGCGGCGATGGACGCCGTCGGCATGAGCGACCCCGCGCGGTGCGTCTACGTTGGCGACCGGCTCTTCGACGATGTCTGGGGAGCCCAGAATGCCGGGCTGCGCGCGATCCACATCCCGCACAGCGTCATCCCGGCCGAGCAGGTCGGCCACACCGAGGGAGTGCCCGACGCAGTGGCCCGCGACCTGTCCGAGATCCCGGCGATCATCGCGGCGATGTAACGCTGCGGGGCTCCGCCTCGCTGTTCGGGGGTGAGAGGTGGTTTCACCTGACTCACCCCCGTCCAGGAGGCAGCATGTTCTCGTCCCTGTTCTGCCGCTCCGCGGTCGTCGTGGCGCTCACCGCTGGTGCGACCTCCCTGGTCGCAGCCGGCGCAGTCGGTACGGCGCTCGGCGCCGGCCCGCACAGCACGTCACTCGCGATCCGCACCGCCCACGCCGCCGTGAAGCCCGGCGGGACAGACACGATCCGCGGCGACCTCCGCGTCGCGGGCCAGGCGCTTCCGGGCAAGACAGTCACGCTGGAAGCCCGGCTCGCGGGCGACGCGGCGTTCCTGCCCGTCGCAACGGCCGTCTCCGGACCGGCTGGCGGCGTTGCCCTCAAGATCACCCCTGCTGAGACCACCCGCTACCGCTGGGTCTTTGCCGGCGACAGCGCGGACAACGCCTCGCATAGCGGTGTGGCCACGGTGAAGGTGCGGATCCCGCAGCACGCAGCGACCCGGCTGCCCGCCTCGCTGTCGATCCGGCTGGCGCACCCGGTGGTCAACGTGGCCGGCGCTGATGCCGTCAGCGGCCGGCTGCTCTCCCATCGGGCGCCGTTGCGGCAGAAGATGATCGTCTTGCTCTCGCGCGCGAACTCCTCCGCCCCCTGGTCGTTCGTGCGCGTCAAGGCCACCGGCGGCAACGGTGGCGTCTCGTTCGCCGTGAAGCCGGTTGCCGACACCCAGTACCGGTTGCTCTTCCAGGGCACGGTCAACTTCCGCAGCGCGCGTAGCGCTGTGGTCCATGTCGCGATCCGGGCGACGGCCCTGTCGATCGCGACCTCCGCCGCGAAGGTGCCGTCCGGTGCCTCCGCGGCGGTCAGCGGTGTGCTGACCGACCACGGCACGGCGTACGCCGGTCAGAGCGTCCAGCTCTGGGGCAAGCCGGTGGGCGGGAACCACACGTTCGCTGCGCTGGCGTCGACGACCTCGGGGGTCGACGGCGGCGTCAGCTTCACGGTGACGCCCACCCGGGCGATGCGGTACTACCTGTACTTCCCGCGCACCGCGGACGCTCCGGCGGCCCGCAGCGTGGCTCGTACGATTGCCGTGTCCTGACGAGGTAGCCGAATAAGCCGAGCAACTCTCGGCCGAGCGAAAGGATGCCGGGCTGACCGGATCCGAGCGCCCAGATACGTCTCGTCGGCCTGACTACCGCACTGGTCAGGCCGACGAGTCGCTCGACAACGCTCTAGAGCAGGCCCGTCAGGGCGAGGAGGCGGGATTCGTGGAGTTGTGGCGCACGCTGCACCCGCCGTTGCTGCGGTACCTGACGGTCGGCCGCAACGACTCGCCCGAGGACATCGCAGCGGAGACCTGGTTGCAGGTGATCCGCGACCTGCCGAAGTTCGACGGTGACGGCCAGGCATTCCGTGCCTTCCTGTTCACCGTGGCCCGCAACCGGGCCGTCGACCACGGCCGGGCCCGGTCGGCCCGGCCGGTCGTGCTCGTCGCCGAGCCGGTCGAGGAGGCCCGGGCACCCAGCGCCGAGGAGATAGCGGCGGAGCGGGCCTCGACGCAGGCGGCGCTTGGGCTCGTCGCCTCGCTGCCCGCGGCTCAAGCCGAGATGGTGATGCTCCGGGTAGTGGCCGGCCTCGACGTCGCTGTGGTGGCCGCGATGGTGGGCAAGCAGCCAGGCACGGTCCGGGTAGCGGTGCACCGGGCGCTGCGGGCCCTGTCCCGGGACCCGCGGATGCGCCTAAGTCAGCAAGGACAGCAAGGACAGCAAGAACAGCAACAGCAGCAGCACGAGGAGGTGGTGTAGGTGGAAGGCCGAGACGACGAGGAGCTGTGGCGCACCGATCCGCTCGTGCAGGCGTTGCGCGCGCCCGGGAGCCCGGCGGAGCTCGCCCGCGAAGCGGAGTTCGTGGCCGCCTTCCGCACCGCGCAGCCGCGCGGGTCCGTACGCCGTCTGGTCGGCCGCGTCGGCATCGCGGCGACGGCAACGATGACGACCGTGGTGCTCACTGCCGGCGTCGCTGCGGCGTACGGGCGGGTGCTTCCGGCGCCCGTGCAGCGCCTAGCGCACAGCGTGCTGGGTCCGGTCGGCGTCCAGGCTCCGCACCCGGCCCACCACCCGAAGCGGTCCACGGTCAAGACGGCGGCACCGAAGAACGACCAGACCACGACGGTGCCGCCGAGGTCCGGCGCGAGTCCGGTGACCAAGCCGCCGAGCGCGACGTCGTCCTCGACCCCGGCTGCGACAACGACGCCGTCGCCGACCGGCACGCCGAGCGGGACAGCCGGTGCGCCGATCCCGGATCCCGGCTCACCGACCAGCACGCCGACCGACAGCACGACTCCTACGCGGCGCGTTTCGGCTGCAGTCTCGATCGACGCCTCGAGCAACCAGGTCGTCGTCGGGAGCGCGGTCACCATCTCGGGCGTGGTAACCGATGCCGATGGCCGGGTCCTGCGCCATCGGACAGTGCGCCTGCAGGCACACGCCCACGGCGAGCCATGGGCGACCGTGATCAAGGGTGTCACCGCGCGCGACGGCTCGGTGGAGCTGACCAGCGCCGATCTCGACCGGACGACGGTCTTCAGGCTCCGGACGGCTCACGGCGTGCACAGCGTGCTCGCGCACGTCCTCGTCCAGCCGTCGGTGTCGGCGAGCGTCACCTCGTCTGGCGGCGCCTCCTCGTTCGCGGTGACGGTGATCGGAGGTCAGCCGGGCGACCGGGTGAAGATCTATGAACGCCGATCCGGCACGTTTGTCGTCGTGGCGACGGGGACGCTGGGCGCGGACGGCAGCACGGTGGTCACCACGCCCACCCCGAAGCGCCGGACCTCGGTGCTGGTACGCGTCTCGGCGACGGTCGACCATGCGGCTGCCGGCACCCACGTCGCGCTCGATAACGGCTGATCAGAGGCGTCTGCTGCCGCTGCTCGAAAGTTGCAGGGTTGCGCAGTGCACGAACCGGAAGCGGCCCGGTGGTTGGAACTCAGGCCCGGTTTCGTCAAGATCAAGGTGCGGAGCCGGGGAACATCTCGGGGGTTCCTCGGAACTCCAGTTGACGGACGGCTCCGCCATCGAGAGCGACAAGGGCCCATCGGCGGTCTCCGCCGGCGGTGTTCTCGATGAGTTGACCGTAGGTCTTGGCGATGCGGTGCTCCAGTTGGAGCGCCGCATCGTTCAATTCTGCCGGAGTATCCAGCGGGGCCGGGATGTCGTACGCCGGCTCTGCCGCCACCGGGTCGGCACCGTGCGCGCTGATCAGCACCGTGAGCTGGTCGCGGCACCGGCGGTGCGCCCGGTACGCCGAGAGCAACGCGTCGAAGAGGGCAGGCTGGCGGGACTTGGAGGCCTGTGCGCCGAGCACCCCGGTGAGGTAGACCGCGGCGTGCTCGCCGGCGAGCGCGTCCTGAAGCGCCTCGACGGGGGTCATGCTGCCAGCCCAGGGAGGCGCTGCGAGATCCCGGCCGCCATGGTGCCGAGCAGGCGGGCGAACGGCCCGCTCTCCGCGCGTACGGCGAGCGCGACCAGCGCATCCCGTAGGGCGGTCTCGGCCTGAGACTGAGCCAGCAATGCGGCGTGCCGGGAGGTGGCCGGCGCCGGCAGGGGAGTCGTCACGGACGTGCTCGAGCCGTGTGGGACGGCGTGGCGCAGCGCGTCAGCGTGCGCTTGGTGCAGGGTGACCAGATCGCTCAACCGCGAGGAGAGCGCGGGGAAGGCCGTGATCGCAGCGGAGGCAGCCGCGCCCGTCGCCCTGATCAGCCCGATCGCCTCGATCGCCAGCGCGACGTCCGGATCGGTCCCCGACGCCGTACCCGCACCGGTCGGGTTCGAGGACGCCGGGCCATACGGGTTGTTCAGCGTGCAGCCGGTCAAGGCGACCGCCGCCGCCCCGGAGCCGGCGGCCAGGAACCCTCGGCGTCCGAGCGCGCGCTGTGCCGCGGGCTCCGCGGGTCGTGTCGGCCTCATCACGGCGCATCGTAGCCACCGTCGCGAGCCGGCAGCCGCGAGACCTCCTGGCCATGGCCGCGTCGCGACCGGGGTGATTGGCCGTTTGCACTAGGGTTGCTCCACCACAACAACACAGCAGGAGGTCGCCCATGAGTGCCCCGAGCACGCCGGACATCACCGACCGCCTCGCAGCTGTGCTGAGCGCGCCGGTCGCCGAGCTGGGCCTGGATCTCGAGGCGGTGGACCTCTCGAAAGCCGGGAAGCGGTCGGTGCTGCGTGTCGCCGTGGACAAGGACGGCGGGGTCGACATGGACGACATCGCAGCAGCCACCCGCGCGGTCTCCGATGTGCTCGACGACTCGCCGCTGCTGGGTAACAGCCCGTTCACCCTCGAGGTGACCTCGCCCGGTGTGGAACGCCCGTTGACGCTGCCGCGGCACTGGCGCCGCAACGTGAACCGGCTGGTCAAGGTCGACTTGGTCGTCGGTGAGCCCGTCGAGGGCAGGATCGCCTCCAGCGACGAAGGCGGCGCGACGCTCACGGTCAGCGGCGACGAGGTCCGCGTCGAGTACCCCTCCGTGGCGAGAGCCCGCATCCAGATCGAGTTCAAGCCCTACCCCGGGGCGCACGACGAGCAGGAGCAGTAGATGGACATCGACATGAGCATCCTGCGCATGCTTGAGCGCGAGAAGGAGATCTCCTTCGACGTCTTGGTGGAGGCGATCGAGCAGGCGCTGCTGACGGCGTACCACAAGTCGCCAGGGGCGCTGGAGAACGCGCGGGTGCAGTTGGACCGCAAGTCCGGGCACGTCGTGGTGCTGGCCCGCGAGGCCGCCGCGGACGGTTCGCCCGAGGGCGAGGAGTTCGACGACACCCCGGCCGACTTCGGCCGGATCGCGGCGACGACGGCGAAGCAGATCATGCTCCAGCGGCTGCGCGATGCCGAGGACGAGATCCGCTTCGGGGAGTTCTCCGGCAAGGAGGGCGACATCGTCTCGGGGCTGATCCAGCAGGGCCGCGACCCTAACGACGTGATGGTCGACCTTGGCAAGCTCGAGGCGCTGCTGCCCTCCGGGGAGCAGGTTCCGGGCGAGGATTACTCCCACGGCACCCGCCTCAAGGCACTGGTGGTCAGTGTCCGCAAAGGCATGCGCGGACCTCAGGTGATGCTCTCGCGCACCCACCCGAACCTGGTCAAGAAGCTGTTCGCGCTGGAGGTCCCGGAGATCGCCGACGGGACCGTGGAGATCGTGGCGATCGCCCGCGAGGCCGGCCACCGCACCAAGATCGCGGTGAAGACCGACGTCTCCGGGGTCAACGCCAAGGGGTCCTGCATCGGCCCCATGGGCCAGCGGGTCCGCAGCGTGATGGCCGAGCTGCACGGCGAGAAGATCGACATCATCGACTGGTCCGACGACCCTGCCGAGCTGGTCGGCAACGCGCTGAGCCCGGCCCGGGTCAGCAGCGTGACCGTGGTCGACGCCGAGGCTCGCTCGGCGCGCGTCGTGGTCCCGGACTTCCAGCTCTCCCTTGCGATCGGCAAGGAAGGTCAGAACGCGCGCCTCGCAGCGCGGCTGACGGGCTGGCGGATCGACATCCGCAGCGACGAGGCCCCCGACGGCCCTGGACCCGCGGACGGCGCGCGGGAGCAGTAACCGAGTTCGGCGTTAGCAGCCGGAGAGGCTAGACTCACCTGCTGGTGACTCCCCATGACGAAATCCAGGCTGCGGGCCCTGTCCGCACCTGCATCGGATGTCGTGAGCGAGCTGCCAAGAGTGAGTTGCTTCGAGTCGTAGCCGGGCAGGGGACCGTGGTCCCTGATCCGAGCGGCTCGGCGCCGGGCCGCGGTGCGCACCTGCATCCGACCGTCGCCTGCTACGAGCTCGCCCAGCGAAAGCGAGCCTTCGCCCGAGCCCTGCGTCACGATGCGGGTGCGGGGGGAGCGCTGGACCTGGCGGGCCTGGAGGAGTACCTCGCAGCAGTAGCCGACCAGAACCCTGTCCGATCTGTACCGAGATGAAACTGGAGCATCAGCTCATGAGCCTGCGATGAGAACTTCGCGATGAGCGTGCACATCAACTAGCGGTCCGTAGACCCCGGTTTCATCCCGGGCTCGGACCAGGAGGAACAAGAGTGTCCAAGGTCCGAGTCCATGAGCTCGCAAAAGAATACGGCGTCACCAGCAAGGATGTGCTGGGGATGCTCAGCGAGCTCGGAGAGTTCGTCAAAGCAGCGTCGTCGACGGTGGAGCCCCCCGTCGTCAAGCGCTTCCAGGACAAGTACGGCGCCGAGCTGACCGCCAAGGCGGAAGCCGCGGCGGCGAAGAAGGCTGCCAAGAAGGCGCCGGCCAAGAAGGCCGCCGCCGCGCCGGCTGATGCGCTCGCCGAGGCTGCGCCCGTCGTAGAGGAGGCCGCACCCGATGCTCCCTCCGCTGCCGCGAAGACGGCTGCACCGCGCCCCGGCCCGCGAGCGGCCAAGGCCGAGGTCGTCGAGGAGCCTGTCGTCCAGGAGGCGCCGGCTGCTGTCGAGGTCCCGGTAGTCGAGCCGCCTGCTGACGAGTCGCCGGCTGCCGAGGCGCCCGCAGCGCCGAAGCCTGCTCCGGGCGCGCCGCGTCCCGGCAATAACCCGTTCTCCTCCACCCAGGGCATGGGGCGTCGTCCTGCCGCTCCGCCGGCCGCTGCCGGTCCCGGGGCAGCCCCGGGTGCTCCGGGCGCCCCTACGGGTCGTCCCGGAATGCCGCGCCCTAACCCGGCGATGATGCCGAAGTCGCCCGCTGCCTTCGGCGGCGGTCCTGGTGGTGCTCGTCCGCGTCCCGGCGGCCCTGGTGCCGGTGGCCCCGGCCGCGGTGGTCCTGGTGCTGGTGCACCGGGCCGTGGCGGCCCGGGTGCCCGTCCTGGCGCCGGTGCCGGTGCTCCCGGCCGCGGTGGCTTCGGCGGCGGGCCCGGTGGTGCTCCCGGCGGCGGTGGCCCCGGTGGCGGTCGTCCCGGCGGCGGTGGCCGTCCCGGTCAGCGTGGCAGCACTCAGGGCGCCTTCGGTCGTCCCGGTGGCCCTTCGCGGCGCGGTCGCAAGTCCAAGCGTGCTCGTCGCCAGGAATTCGAGCAGATGGAAGCGCCGACCATTGGCGGCATCCGCGTCCGCAAGGGCAGCGGCGAGACGGTGCGTCTCGCCCGCGGGTCCTCGCTGACCGACTTCGCCGAGAAGGTAGGCGTCGACGCGGCATCGTTGGTACAGATGCTGTTCTCGCTCGGCGAGATGGTGACTGCGACCGAGTCGGTCAACGACGAGACCCTCGAGCTGCTCGCCGAGGAGCTCAACTACGTGGTCGAGATCGTCTCGCCCGAGGACGAGGACCGCGAGCTGCTGGAGTCCTTCGACCTCGAGTTCGGTGCTGACGAGGGTGACGAGGACGACCTGGTCATCCGGCCGCCGGTCGTGACCGTGATGGGCCACGTCGACCACGGTAAGACCAAGCTCCTCGACGCCCTGCGCGACGCCAACGTGGTCGACAAGGAGGCCGGCGGCATCACTCAGCACATCGGTGCCTACCAGGTCCTCACCGAGGTCGACGGCAACGAGCGTCGGATCACCTTCATCGACACCCCGGGTCACGAGGCGTTCACGGCCATGCGTGCCCGTGGTGCGCAGGCGACCGACATCGCGATCCTTGTGGTCGCGGCCGACGACGGTGTGATGCCGCAGACGGTCGAGGCGCTCAACCACGCCAAGGCCGCCGGCGTTCCGATCGTGGTCGCGGTGAACAAGATCGACAAGGAGGACGCCGACCCGACCAAGGTCCGCGGCCAGCTGACCGAGTACGGCCTGGTGCCCGAGGAGTACGGCGGCGACGCGATGTTCGTCGACGTCTCTGCCAAGGCGCAGCTCAACCTCGACAAGCTGCTCGAGGCCGTGGTCCTGACCGCGGACGCCTCGCTCGACCTGCGTGCCAACCCGCACCAGGACGCGCAGGGCCTCGTGGTCGAGGCGCACCTCGACCGTGGCCGTGGCCCCGTCGCGACCGTCCTGGTCCAGCGCGGCACGCTGCGTGTCGGCGATTCCATCGTGGCGGGTCCGGCGTTCGGCCGGGTCCGGGCGATGCTCGACGAGCACGGCGACAACATCGAGGTCGCCGACCCGTCCCGTCCCGCGATGGTGCTCGGCCTGTCCGGGGTCCCCGGCGCCGGCCAGAACTTCATCGTGGTCGAGGACGACCGGATGGCGCGCCAGATCGCTGAGAAGCGCGAGGCTCGGGAGCGGGCGGCCATGCAGGCCAAGCGTCGTGTCCGTCGCTCGCTGGAAGACTTCATGGCGTCGATGGAGAAGGGCGAGAGCCAGGAGCTCAACCTCATCCTCAAGGGCGACGTGTCCGGCTCGGTCGAGGCCCTCGAGGACGCACTGGCGCAGATCGACGTCGGCGACGAGGTCAGCCTGCGGGTCATCGACCGCGGCGTCGGTGCGATCACCGAGACCAACGTCGACCTGGCTGCTGCTTCCGACGCGATCATCATCGGCTTCAACGTCCGGCCCCAGGGCAAGGCGAGCCAGATGGCCGACAAGGAAGGTGTCGAGATCCGCTACTACTCGGTCATCTACCAGGCGATCGAGGAGATCGAGGCGGCTCTGAAGGGCATGCTCAAGCCGGAGTTCGAGGAATCGGTGCTCGGGCAGGCCGAGATCCGCGCGATCTTCCGGTCCTCGAAGATCGGCAACATCGCCGGCTGCATGGTCACCGGCGGCCTGATCCGGCGCAACGCCAAGGTCCGGGTCATCCGCGATGGCGCCGTCATCGTCGAGACCGCCGACCTCGGCTCGCTCAAGCGGGAGAAGGACGACGCCTCCGAGGTCCGCGAGGGCTTCGAGTGCGGCCTGGTCGTCAAGGGCTTCAACGACATCAAGGAAGGCGATGTCATCGAGGCCTACGAGATGAAGGAGATCCCGCGCAGCTGATGCGCAGGACCCTGAACGAGTAGCACGTTCGTAACCCGGTCGGTCCGTCACCTCGGTGGCGGGCCGGCCGACGAGCAAGGAAACGAGACAATGGCAAGCCCACGCGTTCGCAAGGTCGCTGACCGGATCAAGGTCATCGTCGCCGAGATGCTCGAGCGTCGGATCAAGGACCCGCGCCTCGGTTTCGTCACTGTCACCGACGTCCGGGTCACCGGCGACACCCAGAACGCCTCGATCTTCTACACCGTCCTCTCCCTCGGCGGCGAGCAGAGCGCCGAGGACCTGGCCGGCACCGCTGCCGCACTGGAGTCGGCCAAGGGCCTGATCCGCTCCGAGGTCGCCAAGCAGCTCGGCATGCGGCACTCGCCGGCGATCGAGTTCTTCCACGACGCGCTGCCCGAGACGGCCCGCGCGATCGACGACGTCCTGGATCGCGCCCGTGCTTCCGACGAGGCTGTTGCCGCCGTGCGTGCCGGCGCGACGTTCGCCGGTGAGGCCGACCCGTACAAGAAGCCGCGTGTCGACGACGAGCTCGACGAGGATGACGAGGAGCCCGAGGTCGAGCCGGACGACGAGCAGCCGGACGACCAGTGAGCACCGCCAACGGGCTCGTCGTCGTGGACAAGCCCGCCGGCATCACCTCTCACGACGTCGTCGCCCGGGTACGCCGCCTGGCCGGCACCCGCAAGGTCGGCCACGCCGGCACGCTGGACCCGATGGCGACCGGCGTCTTGGTGGTGGGCATCAACCGGGCCACCCGGCTGCTGGGCCATCTGCTGCTCACCGACAAGGCGTACGACGCCACGGTGCGGCTCGGCGCGTCCACGACGACCGACGACTCTGACGGCGAGATCGTCGCCACCACCCCGACCGACGGGGTCGCCGAGGAGGCCATCCGGGCCGGCCTGGCGGGGATGGTCGGCGAGATGGACCAGGTGCCTTCGGCTGTGTCCGCCATCAAGATCGACGGCAAGCGCGCCTACGAGCGCGTCCGCGCCGGCGAGCAGGTCGAGATCGCAGCCCGACGGGTGCGGATCTCGGCGATCGACGTGACCCGGATCGAGCACGTGGTCGACGGGGTCGACGTGGACATCTCGGTCCGCTGCTCGAGCGGTACCTACATCCGGGCGATCGCGCGCGACCTCGGCGTCGGCCTCGCGGTCGGAGGTCACCTGACGTCGTTGCGGCGCACGGCGGTGGGGCCGTTCGGGCTGGATGAGGCGCACACCCTAGAGGAGCTCGCCGACTCCTTCGAGATCGTGGAGATCTCCGCGGCCGCCCGGAGCAGCTTTCCGGCGTACGAGCTCGACGAGGTGCAGACGGCGATGGTCCGGGTCGGCAAGAAGCTGCCGATCGACCTGGCCACGGATGGCGCCGTGGGGGTCTTCGCGCCCGACGGGCAGTTTCTCGCGCTGTACGAGCAGGCCGGCGAGCTCGCGCGGCCGGTGGCGGTGTTCGTGTGAACGAAGAGACGGCAGAGCCCGCGAACGAAGAGACGGCAGAGCCCGCGAACGAGCGGATCTACCATCTCGCGCTGGTCCGTGACTTGGAGGCGGCTCGGGCCGCCGGAGACTACCGGGTCTCCAGCCTCGGGATGACGCTGGCGCAGGAAGGCTTCATCCACGCCTCGCGCGCCGACCAGTGGGAAGGCGTGCGACAGCGTTTCTATAGCGGCGTCACCGAGCCGCTGGTCCTGCTCGTCATCAACCCCGACCTGCTCACCGCGCCACTGGTCGTCGAGGAGGCGCCTGGCACCGGGGAGGCCTTCCCGCACATCTATGGACCGCTGAACCTCGGTGCCGTCGTCGAGACACGCCGCGTCGACCAGTAACCTCGGCCCATGCGTGTCTGGCGTTCCCTCGACCAGGTGCCGGCTGATCTCGGCCGCACCGTCGTGGTCATCGGCAACTTCGATGGTGTCCATCTCGGACACCAGCACGTGGTCGCACGCGCCCGCGAGCTCGCGGCAGCGGCAGCGGTACCGCTCGTCGCAGTCACCTTCGACCCGCACCCGATGGCAGTGCTGCGCCCCGACCACGCGCCGCTGACACTGACCGACGTCGAGACGCGCTGCGAGCTGCTCGGGGCTGCCGGTGCCGACGACGTCCTGGTGATCCCGTTCTCCCGGGAGATCGCCGTGTGGACGCCGCTTGAGTTCATCAGCCGGGTCCTCGTCGACGGCCTGCACGCCCGCGCGGTCGTGGTCGGTGCGAACTTCCGGTTCGGTGCCCGTGCCGCCGGCGACGTCAGCACCCTGGCCGCTGCTGGAGCGGATGCTGATTTCACCGTCGAGGGGATCGCCTTGGACGGAGGCCCGCAGGTCTGGTCCTCGACGTACGTGCGCACCTGCCTGATGGCCGGCGATGTCGAAGGCGCGGCCGAGGCCCTGGGCCGGCCGTACGCCGTCAGCGGGATCGTCGTGAAGGGCGACCAGCGCGGCCGTGAGCTCGGATTCCCGACGGCGAACGTGCCGACTCGTGACATCGCGGCACCGGCCGACGGGGTCTACGCGGGCTGGCTCGCGCGCCTCGACGTACCGGATGCTGAGCCGCTGCCTGCAGCGATCTCGGTCGGCACCAACCCGACCTTCGATGGCGAGCGCGAGCGCCGCGTCGAGGCCTACGTCCTGGACCGCACCGACCTCGACCTGTACGGCGCCCGGGTCTCGATCTCGTTCGTCGCCCGGCTGCGCGGCATGGTCGCGTTCGAGGGCATCGACGCGCTCATCGAGACGATGAAGGGCGACGTGGTCGCGACCCGGGAGACCCTCGGTCTCTGAGCTGGCGTCAGACGCGGAGCCAGGCCAACACGGCTCGGACCCGGCGGTTGTCGTCGATGTCGACGGGCAGGTCGAGCTTGGTGAAGATGCTGTTGGTGTGCTTGGCGACGGCCTTCTCGGTGACAAACAGTGCCGCCGCGATCGCGGCGTTCGAACGGCCCTCGGCCATCAGCGCCAGCACGTCGGCCTCCCGTGCGGTCAGCCGGTCAACCGGCTCCTCGGGCCGCTTGGCCATGATCGAGGCGATCACCTCGGGGTCGATCACCGTGCCGCCCGCAATCACCCGGCGTACGCCGTCGACGAACTCGGCCACGTCGGAGACCCGGTCCTTGAGCAGGTAGCCGATGGCGCCGTCGCCGCTGGCGAGGAGCTCGCGGGCGTAGAGGTGCTCGACGTACTGGGAGAGCACCATCACCGGGAAGCCAGGACGCCGCTCGCGAGCGGTGACGGCCGCTCTGAGCCCCTCGTCGGTGAACGACGGGTAGAGCCGCACGTCGAGCACGGCCGCCTCGGCGGCCGGGTCGGCCAGCGCCTGATCGAGCTCCGGGGCGTTGTCTACGGCCGCGATGACCTCGAAGCCGCCGGCCTGAAGGATCCTGATCAGCCCGTCCCTCAGGAGGGCGTGGTCCTCGGCGAGGACAAGGCGCACGGGACCTCCAGGGTGATCAGCGTGGGCCCCCGGTCGGGGCTCGACACCGACATCGTGCCGTCAAACGCCGCCAACCGCCTCATCACCCCCCGCATCCCGGTCCCACCCTGCGGGTCGGCACCGCCGTGGCCGTCGTCGCCGACGACCGCGACCAGCCGCCCGTCGTCGTACCGCAGCTCGACCCAGGCGTGCTCTGCCGAGGCGTGCTTGCCGACGTTGGCCAGGCACTCGGCGACCGCGAAGTAGACCGCGGACTCCACCGGGGCGGGGGGCCGGCCCGGGAGTGCCTGGGTGACCTCGACCGGCAGGGCGAGGTCCAGGGCCAGCGCCTCGACGGCGCCGCCGACGCCTCGGTCGGCGAGAACAGGCGGATGGATCCCGCGTACGACGGAGCGCAGCTCGCCCAGCGCCGCGCTGGCAGTACTCCGGGCATCGCCGATCAGTACCCGCGCCTGCTCGGGGTCGGACTCGAACAGCGTCTCGGCGAGCCCGAGGCTCATGCCGACCGCCACCAGCCTGGCCTGGGCGCCGTCGTGCAGGTCGCGCTCGATCCGGCGCAGCTCCGCCGCCGAGTGGTCGACGCTCGATGCCCGGGTCTCGGTGAGCACCTGGACCCGCTGCTCGAGGCGCTCGGCGTGGCCGTAACTGAGCAAGGCCAGGTCGATCCGGGCACGGCACCGCATGATCGGCTCCACGCCGTACCACCACAGGGCACCGGTGACCACGACCAGCAGGAGCAGGACAGACAACAGCGAGATCGTGAAACCGACTGTCATCGACACCAGCGCCCAGGCCAGGTCACGCCAGGTCATCGGATCGCGCGCCCAGGTCAGCGTCCGGTCGATGAGGTGCGCGCCCTCGGCTGGTCGCCGGTACTCCGCTGGGACCGGCGTGTGCAGGATGCGCGAGGCGATCGCCCGGTGCCGGTTGGCGATCCAACGGCTGGCTGGGATCGCCAGGACCAGCATCGCGAGACCGACCCACGCAACCGCCAGAGCACCGCCGATCACGCTGAGCAGGAAGAACAGCAGGGTCGGCACCGCCAGGACCACCTGCAGGAACGCGTAGCCGGTGAGCTGGAGCCTGCTAGGGCCGATCGGGCCGTCGGGGCGCTCCAGCACCAGGGTCTGCTCGGTCATGGACCCATTCTGCTCGACCGACGCCGTTGGGACAGGGGTGCTGGGTCTACCCCAGGTGTGGTCATGACGCCCCTGACGGCGCGATCGCTGAAGCCGAGGCTGGAAGCACGAACCTCTGTCCGGTGCGACGACGCAGACAAGGAGCCTCCCGATGTCCCACCACCAGCCTCTCAGCCCATCTTCTGACAGCACGACTCCGACCAATCCGCTCACGGCGCTGCCGCTCAAGGCAGCCCGCTGGAGCGCGATCCACCCGTGGCGCGCGATCCTCGCCTGGCTCGCCTTCGTCCTGGTCGCCGTCGGCTTGGCGGTCGCCATCCCGACCAAGGCGACCACGGATGCCGACTACCGGATCGGCGAGTCCGGTAAGGCCTCGGCGATCACCCACGCCGCCGGCCTCGACGGCCGCGACTCCGAGGAGGTGCTGATCCAGGCAGCGGGCGGCGGCCAGCTCGACCACGCTGCCGGCGAGACCGCGGCGACCGCGATCGCCACCGCGATGCGCACCGCGAAGGGGGTCTACTCGGTGGCCGACCCGGCCTGGAGCGCCTCGGGGACCTCGGTCCTCGTCGACGTCTCGCTGAAGCGTGGCGTCGACGACGTCGGCGCGTTGCAGAAGGTCACCGACGCGGCCCAGAAGGATCATCCCGACCTGAGGATCCGCGAGGCCGGCGACGTCAGCATCAACGACGGCGTCAACGACCGGGTCAACTCCGACCTGTCCTCGGCCGAGGGGATCAGCCTGCCGGTGACGCTGGTGCTGATGCTGCTCGCGTTCGGCGCCCTGATCGCTGCCGGCATCCCGGTCCTGATCGCGGCGAGCAGCGTCGCCGCCACGATCGGCATTACCGCGCCGGTCTCGCACCTCGTGCACGCCGAGTCGACCGTGTCCAGCATGATCGTGCTGATCGGGATGGCGGTCGGCGTCGACTACTCGCTGTTCTATCTCAAGCGCGAGCGCGAAGAGCGGGCCAAGGGGCACAGCACCATCGACGCGGTCGACATCGCGGCCCGCACCTCGGGTCACTCGATCGTGGTCTCGGGCCTAGCGGTGATCGCTGCCATGACCGGCCTGTACGTCGTCGGGGGAGCCACCTTCAACTCCTTGGCCACCGGCTCGATCCTGGTGATCGCGATCGCTGTGCTCGGATCGATCACGGTGCTGCCAGCGCTGCTGGCCAAGCTCGGCCGCTGGGTCGACCGGCCGCGGGTACCGCTGCTGTGGCGCCTGAACCGCCGCATCGGCCAGGGCGGGATCAGCAAGCGCGTCCTGCGCCCGGTGACCCAGCACCCGGTGATCGCTCTGATCGTCGGTAGTGCCGCGGTGGTCGCGATGGCGGTGCCCGGCTTCGGCATGAAGCTGCACCAGGGCGACCTCAACACACTGCCGGCGGGGATCCCGCAGGTGCAGACGATGCTGGATGTGACCAAGGAGTTCCCGAGCCAGGGCGCCGAGGCCGACGTCGTGGTGAAGGCCGCGGCCTCGCAGCACGGCGACGTCATCGCGGCCCTGACGGCGCTGCGCGGCTCCGCGGTCGCCGGCCACGAGTTCATCCGCACCAGCGATCCGATCCAGAGCTCGGTCGACGGGACCGTCTCGGTACTGCACCTGACCACGGCGTACAACGAGGGCGACGAGCGGGTCGACCACGCGGTCACCGATCTGCGCGAGCACCTGGTCCCGGCGAGCCTCGGCGGCATCGACCATGCCGGCGCCGCCTCGTACGTCGGCGGCAGCAACGCCGAGGACATGGACTCGACCAGCCGACTACACGACTACCTGCCGATCGTCGTCGGGTTCGTGCTCTTGCTGACCATGATCATGATGGGCCTGGCTTTCCGCAGCCTCGCGATCGCAGCTCTGTCGGCAGTGCTCAACCTGGCCTCGGTGGGCGTCGCCTTCGGGCTGCTGACGCTGGTCTTCCAGCACGGCTGGTTCTCCGGGCCGCTGCACTTCAGCTCGCCCGGCTTCGTGGTCAACTGGCTGCCGATGTTCATCCTGGTGGTCCTGGTCGGCCTGTCGATGGACTACCAGGTGTTCGTGCTGAGCAGGATCCGCGAGCACGTCCGCTCGGGGCTTCCGGCCCGGCTCGCTGTCGAGCGCGGCGTCCGGGACACGGCAGGCGTCGTGACCAGCGCGGCGGCGGTGATGGTCTCGGTGTTCGCGATCTTTGCGACGCTCAGCATGCTGGAGATGAAGACGATGGGCGTCGGCCTGGCCGTGGCCATCGCGATCGACGCGACCCTGATCCGGCTGGTGCTGCTGCCCGCCGCGATGGTCCTGCTCGGGGACTGCGCCTGGGGCCGGCGTCCGCAACGGCCGCTGGGGGAGCAGGTCATCGAAGAGGACCGCGCCTACCAGCTTGTCTGATCTGCCTCTGATCATTCGTCGAGCTTGTCGAGACCTCTCGA
>DASRRQ010000046.1:0-2660 GCA_035695505.1 Marmoricola sp.
ATGCCGCCCCGCTCGATCTCCAGCCGACTCATCCGACGAGGATCGACGATTCACGAAAATCTCGCTCGCGTCATCCACAGTGATGATCAGGCCTTCATCGCACCTGCGGATTTGGCCCCAAAATCGGACAATTAGGGGCCAAAAGCCCAGGTGCGATGCGAGCCCCAGCGTCAGAGGGAGGGGGCGGCGTCGGTGGGTCCGGGGCCGAGGAGCAGCACCTCGAAGCCGGGTTCCTCAGCCGCGCGATCAGCCAGCACCAGCAGCAGTCGGCGCAGGTCGGGCGGGTGGGAATCGGCGAGCACACCCCACCCGTCCCACACCAGCACGGTCGGACCGGGCAGGTCGAGCAGGCAGTCGTGCAAGCCGTCCAGGCTCCGCCCGGTGAAGTACGACGGAAAGGCCAGCGCCTGGCCGATCGCGACGAGAACTGCCTCGCGGGTGTCGAGGGCCGAGCCGTCGACGTACGCGAAGGTCCAGCCGGCGGTTTCCGCCTCTGCCCGCGCCTGCTCGACGTCGAGGTCGCTGCGGTGCAGGCCGGCCGGCGCTTCGCCGGAGAGGATCGCCGCGAGCACGGTCATCGCTGGATCACCGCGAAGTGCTCGTAGTGATCGCCGGTCCAGTACAGCGTGCCGTTGGAGCCGGCGATGATCCGTCGCGTGCCGCGGTCGGACGAGCCGGGGGTCGGCACGGTGTACTCCTTGTAATAACCGGAGCTCTGCTTCGGCAGGAGGCCCTCGAAGTTGCCGAACGTGCCGCCGTCATGGGTGGGATAGGGGAACGGCCCACCGGCGTCGATCAGCGTGACCGTCTGCGCGGCCTGGGCCGGCAACGCCGACAGCGGGACATAGGGAAGTCCGCTCGCCGGGTCCTTGCCGTGCTCCGCCGAGGTGTACGACGACCCCGAGCTGTCGTTGCCCGCGCTCCCTGCGTTGGCGTCGTGATGGGCCGACCACCACCAGCTCGCGAGCGCGATGACGGCCGCGATCGCGGCAGAGACCGCGCTGTTGCGATTGCGCCGAGCCACCTCAGAGGCCCCCGAGGACCTGTGCCCGACGCTTGACCTCGGAGCCGCGGTTCTCGTGGAGCGCGTCGATCGGCCGACCCGGCAGGTCGGCGTCCAAGAAGATCCACGCGATGCACTCGCGATCGTCGAAGCCGTTGTCGTGCATCATCGTCAGCAACCCCGGCAGACCCTTGACCGGCAGCCCTTCGTCGTCAATGAAGAGAGTGGGAACCCGCGGGCCGGCGCCGGGCGCCGACACCGCTGCCGCCAGCTCATGGGACTGCACCATGGTACGGACCTTCGCGGGCGTGACGCCGATGCGTCGGGCGGCCTGGTCCCAGGTCAGCCAGTCGGCGACCAGCTCGGCCAGATCGAGGTCGGCGAGGCGGGGTTCACTCATGCAGCCATCCTGCCCCACGGCGTGCCCTCCGGCTCGGTCGGGCGGGCCGCCGTACCATGGCCTCTCCGGTCACTTCCCCGATCGGAACAATGAGCACAGGAGGGTCGCTGTGCAAGAACCGCATGCTCGCGGCAGCGCCGCCCGTGCCAACGACCCCAACTTCGGGCGCATTCTCGACGGTCGCTATCGGATCGCCGGACGCATCGCCCGGGGCGGCATGGCCAGTGTCTACGAGGCCACCGACCTGCGCCTGGACCGCACCATCGCGGTCAAGATCATGCACGCCGGCATGGGCGACAGCCAGACCGGTGACCACGACTTCGCCGCTCGTTTCGTGCGCGAGGCACGTGCCGCCGCCAAGCTCTCGCACCCCAACATCGTCGCGGTCTACGACCAGGGCACCGACGACACCGGTGCTGCGCCGACGGTTTACCTGGCGATGGAGTACGTCCCGGGCCACACCCTGCGCGACACGATCGCCAAAGAAGCGCCGATGACGCCGGAGAAGGCACTCGCGCTGATCGAGCCGGTCCTTTCTGCCCTGTCGGTCGCCCACCGCTCCGGGATCGTCCATCGCGACGTCAAGCCCGAGAACGTGCTGATCGCCGATGACGGTCGGATCAAGGTCGCTGACTTCGGTCTGGCCAAGGCCGTCAGCGCCGACACCCAGCACACCGTTACCCAGGGCGTCCTGATCGGCACGGTCTCCTACCTGGCTCCCGAGCTCGTCGTCGAGGGCATCGCCGACGCCCGCGTCGACGTGTACGCCGTCGGCGTCATCCTCTTCGAGCTGCTGACCGGCACGAAACCGCACACCGGTGACAGCCCGATCCAGGTCGCCTACGCGCACGCCCACACCGACGTACCCGCGCCGTCCTCGGTCGTCCCCACCATCCCGTCGTACGTCGATGCCCTGGTCGCCCGCGCCACGACCCGTGATCGGATGCTGCGCCCTGCTGACGCGAGTGTCCTGCTGCACCACGTGCGACGGGTGCAGGCGGCGTTGTACCAGGGACTCACCGACGACCCCGAGCTGGCCGCAGACCTGCTGCCGCACTCCCGCACCGCCGCCGCGGAACGCGACGAGCGCGCCGACACCATGCCGGAGCCCCTCGACCAGCTGCGCAGCACCGACGACGGCGACCACCACCGCACCCAGGTGATCGAGGTTCCGCCGCCGCCCGCACCTCCCTCGCGGCGACTGCCGCCGGTAACGCCGGTGGCGCACCACCAGCGCGAGCCGCGCCGTCGCAACCG
>DASRRQ010000047.1:0-2329 GCA_035695505.1 Marmoricola sp.
CCCGCAGCTGTCCGAGCTGGTAGAGGCGCTGCGCGAGCGCGGCGGCTGGACCGAGCCGCGGGCCTGGGAGTCGCTGGTGCGCGACTGGCACGCCGACGGCCTGGCGGTGCGGCCCGACCACCGGATGGTCGCGCACACCGCCTTCCTGGTCTCCTCCCGCAAGCTCGCGCCTGGGGTCACGGCGCCGCCGCGCCGGCGCAAACCGAGCAAGGGCGCCGAGGCGTACGCGTTGCGCCGCGCCGCCCAGGCGGCGCTGCACGCCGAGGCGGCCGGGCCGAGTGACGCCGAGCGATCCGAGATGTGACGGCGCCCCGGTTCTCGGGTAGCTTCCATCGGGGCGTCGCAGGACTGGAGGATCGGGTGGGCGCGATGAGTTCTCCGCCGTTCGGCGGCAGTAACGAGATGCCGGCGGTTTTCCCCGACTGGTCGCCTTACCAGGACCTGGACTCGGCCGCCCGGGCCTATCTGCGCGACCCCGAGGTGGCGCTCGACGCGCTCTTCGGGGTCCTGCGCGGCGCCTCGGTGCTGTGTTTCACGCTGGAGCGCTTCGTCAACGAGGTCAACGGCGTCTGGCAGGAGGTCGTCATCTGCGACGGCAGCCGGCTGGTGCTCTGGCACGGCGAGGACGTGGCGCCCGGCGACGGCCCGGTCGGCTCGATGACCTCGTCGCTGCGGGTGGTGCCGCTGTCGACGGTCACCGAGGTGGGTTGCCGGCGCCGGCTGACCCGCACCGCCAACGGGCAGGCCCGGGTCGACAGCATCGACGTCTACCTGCTGCTCAGCTCGGTCGACGACGCGGTGCCGCCGCCCGGCATGGACGACGCGGAGTCGCGGGCCACCGTCCGGCACGACGCGCTGCGGTTCGGCAAGACCCTCGACGACGGCGGCCCGGGTCAGATCGCCCGCCTGGAAGAGTTCTCCCGCGTCGTCGCGTCACTTGTGGGACGTCCGACACTCTGAAAAGCGGCCGGAAGAGTGTGACTTTTTCCGCGCCCAGCTGAAGCGGGGTTGTGGCGGAATGCCATGTGTCACTTCGGTTTCAGGCGGCGTCCGGACCGGCCACCTCGACGTCGTCGGCCGCCCGCGTCACGTGGATGCAGTCGCCCGGGCACTCCTTGGCCGCGTCGATCACCTCGAGGCGCAGATGCGCCGGCACCCCGGTGCGCACGCCGGGGGATTGCAGCAGCTCACCGGCATCGTCCTTGACGTAGGCGAGTCCATCGATGTCGAACTCGAAGACCTCCGGCGCGTATTGCACGCACAGCCCGTCGCCGGTGCACAGGTCCTGATCGACCCAGACCCGTAACTCATCCGTCGACACCGCAACCTCCCCAGAAATGGCCCTGGCCGACGGTACCGGATACCTCCGACAAGGATCTGGCCGTGGTCGGCCGAATGGATCAAGAGTCGGTGACGAGGGTGTTGCATGGGTCGAAATCCGGGCCGCAGCGGCTAGTGTTATCCCAAGACGTTCGAGCCCCCGGGGAGGTGGGACGTGGCACGTAGCGACGAGGCGGACTCCCGCGCCGCACGTTGGGAGAAAGAGGCCAACGATCTCTCCAGCCAGGTCGCGTTCCTTCAGGAGGAACTGGCGCTGGTTCGGCGGAAGTTGACCGAAAGCCCGCGACACGTCCGGCAGCTCGAGGAACGGCTCGCGGCAACGCAGTCGCAGCTGGCCCGACTGACCGAGAACAACGAGCGGCTCGTGGCGACCCTCAAGGAAGCCCGGGCTCAGATCGTCACTCTCAAGGAAGAGATTGACCGGCTCGCCCAGCCGCCCAGCGGCTACGGCGTGTTCCTGGCGGCCCACGAGGACGGCACGGTCGACGTCTTCACCGGGGGCCGCAAGCTGCGGGTGGCGGTCTCGCCCTCCCTGGAGGTCGACGAGCTCAAGCGCGGCCAGGAGGTGCTGCTCAACGACGCGCTCAACGTGGTCGACGCGTTCGGCTACGAGCGTTCCGGTGAGGTGGTCACCCTCAAGGAGGTGCTGGCCGGCCCGGCCGGAGAGATCGGCGATCGGGCGCTGGTCGTCTCGCACGCCGACGAGGAGCGCATCGTCTTCCTCGCCGACTCCCTCGAGATTCCCAAGCTGCGCGCCGGTGACTCGCTCATGATCGAGCCCCGTTCGGCGTACGCGTACGAGCGGATCCCGAAGAGCGAGGTCGAGGAGCTCGTCCTGGAGGAGGTTCCCGACGTCGACTACACCGACATCGGCGGCCTGCACGCCCAGATCGAGCAGATCCGCGACGCGGTCGAGCTGCCGTTCCTGCACGCCGACCTGTTCCGGGAGCACCAGCTGCGCCCGCCCAAGGGCATCCTGCTCTACGGC
>DASRRQ010000048.1:0-43119 GCA_035695505.1 Marmoricola sp.
ACCATGCGCGAGGCGATGGCCGAGCTCGGCGGCGACGCGACCAAGATCAACCCGCTCGCCCCGGCCGAGATGGTCATCGATCACTCCGTGATCGCCGACTTCTTCGGCACCCCGGAGTCCTTCGAGCGCAACGTCGAGATCGAGTACGAGCGCAACCGCGAGCGCTACCAGTTCCTGCGCTGGGGCCAGGGCGCCTTCGACGACTTCAAGGTCGTCCCGCCGGGCACCGGCATCGTCCACCAGGTCAACATCGAGCACCTCGCCCGGACCGTCTTCACCCGCGACGGCGCCGATGGTGCGACCCTCGCCTACCCCGACACGTGCGTCGGCACCGACTCGCACACCACCATGGTCAACGGCATCGGCGTCGTCGGCTGGGGTGTGGGCGGCATCGAGGCCGAGGCCGCGATGCTCGGCCAGCCGGTCTCCATGCTGATCCCGCGGGTCGTGGGCTTCAAGCTCAACGGCGACCTGCCCGAAGGCACCACCGCCACCGACCTCGTCCTCACGATCACCGAGATGCTGCGCAAGCACGGCGTCGTCGGCAAGTTCGTGGAGTTCTACGGCCCGGGCGTCTCAGCGCTACCGCTGGCCAACCGCGCAACGATCGGCAACATGAGCCCCGAGTTCGGGTCGACGATCGCTGTCTTCCCGATCGACGAGGAGACGATCAAGTACCTCGCGCTGACCGGCCGCTCGACCGAGCAGCTCGACCTCGTCGAGGCCTACGCCAAGGAGCAGGGCCTCTGGCACGACCCCGCCGCCGAGCCGCGGTACTCCGAGAAGCTCGAGCTCGACGTCTCCACGGTCGTGCCGTCGCTGGCCGGCCCGAAGCGCCCACAGGACCGGGTCTCGCTGGCCGAGGCCTCTCCGGCGTTCGCGACCGCTCTGGCCGACTACACCGACAACCCGGGCGCGAGCGCCCAGGCCACCATCAACGGTGAAACGGTCACGATCGCCCACGGTGCCGTCGCTGTCGCCGCGATCACCAGCTGCACCAATACCTCCAACCCGTCGGTGATGATCGGCGCGGCGCTACTGGCGAAGAAGGCCGTCGAGAAGGGCCTGACCCGCAAGCCGTGGGTCAAGACCACGCTGGCTCCCGGCTCGAAGGTGGTCTCGGACTACTACGAGCGGGCAGGGCTCACGCCGTACCTCGACAAGCTCGGCTTCAACCTCGTCGGCTACGGCTGCACGACCTGCATCGGCAACTCCGGTCCGCTGATCCCCGAGGTCTCGGCGGCGGTGAACGAGGCCGACCTGGCGGTGACGAGCGTGCTCTCGGGCAACCGGAACTTCGAGGGCCGGATCAACCCGGACGTGAAGATGAACTACCTGGCCTCGCCGCCGCTGGTGGTTGCCTACGCCTTGGCCGGCTCGATGACCGTCGACCTGTTCAACGACCCGCTGGGCACCGACACCGACGGCAATGACGTCTTCCTCAAAGACATCTGGCCCTCGCCCACCGAGGTCGAGGAGACCATCGCCGGCGCGATCACTTCGGAGATGTTCTCCAGCGACTACGCCGACGTCTTCGCCGGTGACGAGCGCTGGCGCTCGCTGCCGACGCCGGAGGGCAACACCTTCGCGTGGGACCCGGACTCGACCTACGTCCGGCGTGCGCCGTACTTCGACGGGATGCCCGACGAGCCGACCCCGGTCGTCGACATCGAGGGGGCCCGGGTGTTGCTCAAGCTCGGTGACTCGGTGACAACCGACCACATCAGCCCTGCTGGTGCGATCAAGAAGGACAGCCCGGCCGGCCGCTACCTCGCCGAGCACGGAGTCGAGTCGCGCGACTTCAACTCCTACGGCTCGCGCCGGGGCAACCACGAGATCATGATCCGCGGCACGTTCGCCAATATCCGGCTGCGCAACCAGTTGGCGCCGGGCACCGAGGGTGGCGTCACGCGTGACCTGACCGTCGATGGCGGGCCGGTGACCTCGGTCTTCGAGGCGAGTGAGAACTACATCGCCGCAGGCATCCCGTTGGTCGTCCTGGCGGGCAAGGAGTACGGCTCCGGCTCGTCGCGCGACTGGGCGGCCAAGGGCACCTCGCTGCTCGGCGTGAAGGCGGTCATCGCGGAGTCCTACGAGCGGATCCACCGCTCGAACCTGATCGGCATGGGCGTCATCCCACTCCAGTTCGCCGAAGGTCAGAACGCCGAGTCGCTCGGCTTGACCGGCGAGGAGACGTTCGCGATCTCCGGCATCACCGAGCTCAACGAGGGCCGTACGCCGAAGACCGTCAAGGTCACCGCGGGCGAGGTGTCGTTCGACGCAGTCGTCCGCATCGACACCCCCGGAGAGGCGAACTACTACCGCAACGGCGGCATCATGCAGTACGTGCTCCGGAGCCTGCTGAAGGCCTGACCCTCCCGCCGACCCAACCTTCTGGCCCTGTCCGTGCGTGTCACGGGCAGGGCCACTGGTTTTCGGCGAAGGTAGGGGAGTCATGAACGAGCTCGGTACGGCGCTGCGGGAGTTGGCGCGTGAGGCGGCAGCGCCTACTTCTGGTGACCCTGCGCGAGTGTGGGCGGCCGGCCGCTCGCGGGTACGCCGCCGCCGCGTCGGTGCTGCGGTCGTCGTCATCGTGCTGGGTCTGATCGGGTACGCCGGCGTCTCGCGGCCGATGCCGCAGATCGTGATGCCGGCAGGGCCGGTGCATGCGCCGGCGATCCCGGAGAACATCTACGGGCCGAATCGGTTTCTGGCGGGGGTCTCGAAGACGGGGGCGCCGGGGCGGCTGGCGGTGATCGCGAGCACGACGCAGAACGACGCGAACCGCTACTACGGCCGCTGGTTCGGGATCACGGCGACGACCGGCCGGTACGTCGCGCTGGACCTGCCCGGGCGGGCCACGGACTCGCGGATGTGGCTCTCGCCCGATGGGGATCGCATCGCCTACGTGATCACCGGTCCGACGAAGAAGAAGAGCTACGGCAAGACCACGCCTGACCTCGAAGGCGGACCGCTGCCTCTAGCCCCGCCGGTGGGGATCGGGGTCTACGACACGCGTGATGGCTCCGTCATCCATTATCGCACCCTGACGGACATGGGCTGGGGAGCGCTGGACGAAACGTCGCTGTCGTGGACGGACGACACGACGCTGATCTTCGCCTACGACGTGGCGGTGGCCGAGAACTCCGCTACCGCCGGTGGGTCGTGGCTGTGGCACCCGGGCTCGGATCAGCCGCGGCGCATCTCCGACACGGACAGCGGAGACGCGAGCGATGCCCGCCAGTACATCGCAGGATTCCCGGCCTCGGTGGTCGTCCGATCGACTGGTGACGGGCCGCCGTACGCTGTGGTCGACAGCGACGGGAAGCCGACAGGGCGCACCATCTCCTATCCGGTGGACGGGCGTGGTGGCAACACGTTGAGCGTGTCTGGGAACCGAGTGCTGCTCGTCGGCTTCACGGCTGGCTCAACCCGCTCCAAGATCGAGCTCGGTGAGCAGGCCGAGGGCTCGAGCACGGTGTCCTTCACTCCAATCACGACGCTGACTTTCCCGGGCTTCCTCGGATGGCGCTCGTCGTCGACCGTCCTGGTCGATGGTCAGGAGGGCGAGGTCATCAACGGAGAGCTCGAGCCCAAGGATCTCGAGCAAGGACGGTTGTGTCTGTACTCGCTGGATGTGGACACCAAGCATCTGACGCGGCTCGGCACTGTGCACGATTCGATCGACCAGGAGACGCTTCAGGCCGCTGACTCGCTGCTGAGCGAGCCGTTGGTGCATGGCAGGAAGCCACCGAACGCGATCGAGGCATTCTGTTACCCGCTGCTCGTCGTCGGGCTGGCTCTGGCCGGGATCGCGGCCTTCCTCGAGGTCCGACGGCGGAGGCGACGTGCCTGACCTCCAGGCCTCCTTCGTCGAGTACGTCGCGGCCCGGCGCCCGGCACTGACCCGGACGGCGTACCTGCTCTGCGGCGACGTGCATCGCGCCTCGGACCTGGTCGAGGACACGTTGATCACGGCGGTCGGGCGCTGGGGACGGATCGCCGACAACCCCGGGCCTTGGCTGCGGACCATCATGGTCAACGACCACGTCTCGTCCGGGTCGGATGCCTCGGACGCCTCGGACGCCTCGGACGCATCGGACGAGACGCTGACGCTCGCGGCCGCGCTCCTTCACCTCACCCCGCGGGAGCGCGCGACTATCGTCCTGCGCTACTACGAGGACCTCACCGACGTCGAAACGGCCCGCACGCTGGGGGTCGCCCTCGGCACGGCGAGGTCGCAACAGCAGGACGCGCTGGCGCGACTTCGCGGCGTGGCCCCCGACGTCGCCGACCTCAGGATTGCGTTGCGGGTGCTGGCGAGCGAGGCCGTGCCGCCGCCTTCGGCGACCCCACAGGACCTGTGGCGCCAGGGTCGGGCCCGCGTCCGGCGGCGGTGGGTCGTCACTGCAGCTGCCGCCGTGTCGATCGCCGCGGTCGTTGCCGCCGTGGCGCTGACGACGAGCCATCCGCGCGCCACGATGTCGGCGGGCCCGGTGCACGCCAAGGCTCTTCCCGACAACATCTACACGCCGAGCCGTTGGCTCAGCAGCACCGCGCAGAGCCGTCCGCTGGGCAGTCTGGCCGTGCTCGCGCGCGCCGAGGGGCCGCACGGCGACACGGCGTACGGGATCTCGGCGACGGAGGGCACCTACCGCTTCCTCGACCTCCCAGAGCGCGTCCGCGACAGTGACGTCGCGCTGTCGCCGGATGGTCGGTACGTCGCGTACTGGACCGCCGGGCGCCTTTCCGGCGCGTCGTACGGCAACACCGTCTCCGACGACGACAAGCGAGCGGTCGCGGGCTTCGGTGTCTACGACAGCGTGACCGGGCGGACGAGCCGGCACGTGGTGCCAACCGAGCATGGCATCGAGCCGGATTCGCCTGGCCTGCTCTGGCTCGGACCGGAACGTCTGATGGTGTCGTACAGCATCCTGATCGGACCGGGGGAGTCCAACCGGGACGCGGCGTACCTGTCGGGCCCGGATACGCGCGTGCTGACCCCATCGGGCAACCCCTTCGACTACTCCGAGCGCTACCTGATGCCGGACGGCACCCTGGTCGGGGCCAACGGGACCGATAGCGACACGGAGACCTACTCCCGACTGACCGACGATCTGCTGCCGACCGGGTCGAGGTTCACGCTCCCGGCCGGCGGGTACTTCGATCTGGCGGTGGAGGGCAACACGGTCGTGGTGACCGGGTACACCGGGACCGGCGGACTCCAGCGTCCGCGGGTCGGGGCCATCAGTGCGCAGGGATCCCTCAGCTCGTTCCGCACGCTCGGCACGATGGTCTCCGCGAAGCTTCTCGGCTGGAGGTCCGACGGCACCATCCTGGTCGCCGGCGTCCCCGGCGTGGTCTCGACAGCATCGGGCGATGACGACTCCGGGTTCGATCCGGACGACGTGGGCGTCGGGCCTGCACACCACAAGGACGGCTCTTCGAACCGGCCTGCGCTCTACGGCATCAACCTCGACAGCGGCGTCGTCGAGCGGCTCGGGACGGCAGGCGCCGGCAAGCAGCTGCAGGTCGCGGGGACGTTGTTGAACGCGCCGATGGTGCACGGGCGCAAGCCGCCCCACCCGATCGATCCACGGCTTCGGAACGGGGCGGTGGTCGCCGTCTTGCTTGCCGCCGCGTGGGGCATCTGGCTGTGGCGGCACCGCAAGTCATGGAGCCCGAAGCCGTGGCGGCATTACCTCACGAGCGAATGGCAGCGCAGTGGCAGCGTCTGAGCTCGAGGCGTCCTTCGCCGAGTACGTCACTGCCCGACGCCCGGCGCTGATCCGGACGGCGTACCTGCTCTGCGGCGACGCGCATCTGGCCGAGGACCTCGTCCAGTCGGCGCTGATCAAGGCCGTGGGGCACTGGAAGCGGATCGGAGACCAGCCCGAAGGCTGGCTACGGCGAACGATGGTCAACGACCACATCTCGCGTTGGCGTCGGCACCGCGGGCGAGAGGTACTGCGCCGTACCGTCCCCGAGGCGACCGCCCCAGGCTCGGATCACGACCGGACGCTGGCACTCGCCGCCGCCCTGCAGCAGCTCGCCCCGCGGCAGCGCGCGGTGATCGTGCTGCGCTACTACGAGGACCTCACGGAGGTCGAAACCGCCCGCGCGCTGGGGGTCGCCGTCGGTACGGTGAAGTCCCAGCACCGGGATGCGCTCGCTCGCCTGCGCGCCCTGGTGCCGGACCTGGTCGACGAAGGGGTTCTCGATGACGTCATCCCGACTCCCGGGCAGCCTTAGTCGCACGACCATCACCTCGCTCCTGGTCCTCATCGTGGCGTTGGTGACAGCAGGTACGACGCTCGCCGTACGCCGGCACGAACGCTCGCAGGAGTGGGCGCACGGCGGCGATAACGTGAACGTCCACGCCGTCATCGCGTCGGCGACGGCTTCTGCGGTGAGCACGGCGATCAGGTCGGTAGGCGGCGGAGATCCGAACTACGTCGTCGTCAGTAGCGGTCAGGGTTTCGTGGTCAAGGTCGCCTGGACCGGTACGCGGCACGCCGGCGGCGCCTACGAGTTCATGCTGTTCGACAAGAGGCTCGATCCCGCCCGCCCCCTCGAAGCCGAGGCCGGCTGGCAGGGGCAGCGTGCGGTCGGGCCGGACTGGGCCGGGGCGTACGAGGCGCTGTCCCGCCACTATCCCTGGCTGGCCGCGACGGCGGCACGACATGCCGACGACGGCGATGTCATCGACGTCACCAACGGCCTCGGCCTGCACGCCGTACGCCGTGGCTCCGGCGCGCTCGTCTTCGACGCCGCTAAGGACGCGATCCCGACCAGCCACCCGGCCACCGACCTCGAGCTTGCGATGTTCTTCGTCGGCGAGGACGGCCAGGTGCGCTGGGCGCGCAAGGTCCCGTTGACCGCGACTGGCTAGCCTCCGGCCGAGGTGCGAACGACACGACATACCGTGGCCCCATGATCGTTGCCATCAGCATCAGCCCGTCCGGCGCCGACGAGACCGGGGGAGTCAGCGAGGCCGTCGCCGAGGCCGTGCAGGTGATCCGCGACTCCGGCCTGCCCAACGAGACCAACGCGATGTTCACCAACATCGAGGGGGAGTGGGACGAGGTGATGGCGGTGGTGAAGGCTGCGGTCTTCAAGGTCGCCGAGACCTCGCCACGCGTCGGCCTGGTGCTCAAGGCCGACCTGCGCGCCGGCTTCGAGACCGGCCAGCTCGCCGCCAAGGTCGCCCGGGTCGAGGCGGCCCTCGCCACCGGCGACTAAGGCCCGGTGGGCGCGCCAGAAGGCCCACTCAACTGACCACAACGCCTAACTCAACTGACCACAAGCCCGAACTCAACGGAAACGCGAACTGAGCCGTCCCCCCAGGATCGGCTCAGTTCGGGTGGTGCGTTTCTTGCTGGTGCTGCGCTGTGGTGCGACCTGCCTCCCAGCAGGCTCCGTTCGAGAAGGAACGGGAGATTCACGGGTGAGGCTCAGGCCTCGGCGGCGAGCAGTTGGTTGAGCCAGCTGTCGACGTCGGCGACCTCGGAGCCGAGCGGGACCGTCTCGAGCGAGGCGTAGACGAAGTCCTGGATGGCGCGGGTCGGGAACTGCAGCAGCGTCTCGCCGGCCGGGGAGTCGAGCTCCACGATCACCACGGCCTCGCCGGACGGGCTCAGGCAGGGCCACACGTGCACGTCGCCGTCGCCTGTGGGCTCGTACTGGCCCTCGATCAGCAGGTTGCGGGAGAAGGTCCAGTCGACCGGCCCGGCCACCGTGCTCAGCCGCATGGTCACGGCCCACGGGTCGGCGGGGTTGTAGCTGAACTCTGCCGAGAGGTCGTGGTCCTGCTCGGCTTCGACGGTCGCGATCTGCACTGCCATGGTGCTGACGGTTGTGGTCACGTTGTGGTCCATCGTCTCGTCCCTGTCCCTGAGTGGTTCGTGTCGTGCTCTTCGGCAGAGGAACGGGGAACCTTCGACTTCATGACTCGGAACGGCTGGACTGGTCCAGTCGGAAATGCCCAGTGGTCCAGTTTCGAGTCCCCATATGTCCGTATTGACAGACTATGTCCTAGGTCACACATGACGAAGGGGCGCTGTCCCCGGACAGCGCCCCTTCGTCGTTCCCCGAGCTCGGGGAGGTGATGCGCTCAGGCGCCCACCCGCGTCGTGCCTACCGCGCGACCGATGGGGCCCAGGATCGGCTCGGATTCCACGATGCCTTCCTCCGACGGCGCGACGCCCTCGCCGAAGACGCGCTCTGCCTGCCGCGCCCGGAGGGCCAAGTGCGCCTCGGACGGGCGGTCGTAGCCGTAGCGCTCACGGGCCTCGGCCGGTGTCCGGGTGACGGGCTCGGTCGGCGTTACGCCGTAGAAGATCGGCGCGACCACCGGCTTGGTCATCGGCGAGAGGAACCCCAGCAGCTCGAGCTTGAGCCGGGTGTTCGCGTTGGCGAGCAGGAACGCGATCCGCATCACCGGTACGACGGCGAGGTCGACCAGGCGCGACTGCTTGATCCCGCCCATCTCGCGCATCCAGCGAGGCATCGTCGCGATCGTCGCTGCGCGCAGCACCCGGCCAACGACGAAGTTGATCGGCGCGAACGCCTTCGGCAGCTCTGGCAGCATCACCGAGGCGTCGAGCAGGTGGTGCATCGCCTTCTTCGCGATCCCGGAGCCGAGCAGCTCGGGCTTCATCCGCTCGTAGTAGGCGCGCAGCTCCTCGCGGGTGCGCGGGATGTCGTCGACCGAGCAGGTCTGCAGTTCTGCAGCGACCGCGCACTCGGCCCAGTACTGGCGCTCCTCAGCGTCGCTGAGCTTGCCCGGGCCGTACATCTCATAGGCCTTGAGGATCGAGTGCCAGCCGGTCAGCTGGATCCAGAGCTGCGAGTCGGGATCATTGGCGTCGTACTTCCGGCCGGTGACCGGATCGGTTCCGACCGCCTTGGAGTGCACCTTGACCAGGACGTCTGCTGCCTGGCAGGTCGACCGGGTGTCGGCGAAGGCGACCATTGCGAAGTACCGCAGCGTGCGGTCGTAGCGGGTGCGCGGACGCGAATAGATGCCCTGGGTCTTGTCGACCGCGGCCACCAGTGCCGGGTCGAGCTCCTCGATGACGACAGCGCGCTGGAAGCCGACGGTCAGTGACGTCGGGTAGCTCCAGACCTTCCAGGTCACCGAGTCGGGGCCGAAGAAGCCGTAATCCTCGTGCGGGGTGATCTTCGGCGCGCGCAGGGGCTTGGGAAGGAGGATGTCAAGTGCCATGAATCAATTACTACACGCGTGTAGCAATTGTGCAATAGGCTGGCTCGGTGAGTTCCGCACCTGGTGGTCAGTCCAAGCCGGCCCGCCGCCCGTACGCCGCGCGGGTGCCTGTCGACGTGCGTCGCGAGCAGCTGCTCGACTCCGCGCTGCGGATCATCGTGGCCGACGGGTACGACGCGGTATCGATCGACGCGATCGCCAAGGAGGCCGGCGTCACCCGGCCGGTCGTGTACGGCGTCTTCGACAACCTGCGCGATCTCCTCGGCACCCTGCTCGACCGCCAGCAGGCGCGGGCGCTCAAGCAGCTCGCCGAGGTACTGCCGCCGGCACCCGACCTCTCCGACCCCGACGCGCTGGTCGTTGACACGGCTCATCGGATGATCGACGCGGTCCGCTCGGACCCGATGACCTGGCAGCCGATCCTGCTCGCGCCGCACGGCATGCCGGAGCAGGTCCGCGCTCGGATCGAGGCGGACAGGGCGAGCTTCACGATCCAGCTCACCGGCCTCCTCGAGCTCGGGATGGCGATGCGCGGGGGACCGGTCCTCGATGCGGAGGTAGTAGCGCATGCGATCCTCGCGGTGCTCGAGCACTTCGGCCGGATCCTGCTCGCCGACCCGGACCGGTTCGAGACCGATCGCCTGGTCGCGACGATCACCGGGCTGCTCCGTGCTCTGAGATAACGAGCGATCCCTCTAGCGTCACTCGAACACGTGTGCGAACATAGAACACATGTTCGCACCGCGCTCCGAACCTGGTCCCGTCGCCCGTTCCGTGCCTGCCGGCCGCGATCTCGTCGCGCCACCGGGCTGGCCCGCCCAAGTCCGCCCTCCCGATGCCCCGGACTGGGAGCGGACGGCCATCAACTGGCTGCTCGACATCTGCCCGCCGGAGTACCGGGAGTACTCCGGGCTGCGCCGGCACCCCGCGATCCTGGCGCGGTTCGCCGTGCTGCACGTCGAAGCCGGCCAGGCCGCAGTCCAACGCGGGTTGAGCGAGGTCCGCGGCCTGCTCCGCGACATCGCCTCACACGCCGAGGTCGCTGCCGCCGTCGACGTCTGGCAGTCCGAGGGGGCCCGGCTGATCAGCACCCGGCGCGCGGTCGGCCTGGTCGAGGAGGCGCTGCGCGGCCAGCGGTACGCCGCCCAGATGTCGGCCCAGATGTCGGCCCAGATGTCTGCCCGCACCGGCTGAGGCGCCGTCTGCCAGAGTGGGGTCATGGCTGATCCGCGCCCGTACGACGCCCGTCTCGCGGTAATCCTGCTCGTCGATCCGCGCGGATGGGTCCTCCTGCAGGAGCGCGACGAGCTCGCGCCGCGCGCCCCGAACCAGTGGGGGATGCCTGGCGGCCACGTCGAGGACGATGAGGACTACGAGCCGGCTGCCTACCGCGAGCTGCTCGAGGAGACCGGGGTCGACCTGCCGGCCGGGACCCTGACGCTGTGGTGCGACGAGGAGTTCACCTATCCGGACGGGCACTTCGGCCGCTACCACGTGTACGCCGCCCGAGTGGACCTGACCGATGAGGACATCGTCGTCGGCGAGGGACGGCAGATCGTGTTCGTCGATCCCGAGCGGGTGCACGAGCTCGACCTGGCCTCGTCCTCGCAGCGGTTCGTGCCGGCATTTCTGGCTTCGGATCTCTACAAGACCCTGCGGGCGGCGCTGTGACGACGCCGTTGCGGCTGGTCGGCGTCCCGGGCCATGGCACCGAGGACGTCGTGGTTACCGAAGACGGGACCGTCTACACCGGCACCGATGACGGCGCCGTCCATGCGCTCGCCCCTGGTGGTGCCAGCACCCGGGTAGTCGGCAACACCGGCGGGCGGCCGCTCGGTCTCGAGCTCCTCGCCGATGGCCGGCTGCTGGTCTGCGATGCGCACCACGGGCTGCTCGCCCTGGATCCGCGCGACGGTGCGCTCGAGACACTGGTCGATGCCGTCGACGGCCGGCCGATGGTGTTCTGCAACAACGCGGCCGTGGCTGCCGATGGTGGCATCTGGTTCTCCGACTCCTCGACCCTCTTCGGCATCGAGCAGTGGCGCCGCGACTTCGCGCAGAACACGCGCACCGGGCGGCTGCTGCACCGAGACCCCGACGGGACCGTCAAGGTGGTGCTGGACGGCCTGGCCTTCGCCAACGGCGTCGCGCTTGCTGCGGACGAGTCCTATGTCGCGGTCGCCGAGACGGCTGCACGGACCGTCGTTCGGGTGTGGCTCTCGGGGCCGCGTGCCGGCGAGCGCGACCTGCTCTGCTCCGACCTCCCCGGCTATCCCGACAACATCGCCCGCGGCTCGGACGGCCTGATCTGGATCAGCATCCCGTCGGGGACCGACGCGGTCGTCGAACGGGTGCTCAAGGCCCCGGTGCTGCTGCGCCGGCTCCTCTCATACCTCCCTGCCGTGCTTCAGCCGCAACCGAAGCGCGAGGTGCGGGTCCTCGCGTGCGACGACGAGGGCACGCTCGTCCACGACCTCGATGCCGATGCGACCTCGTTCCATATGGTCACCGGGGTCCGCGAGCACGACGGGCAGGTCTGGCTCGGGAGCCTTGAGGAGTCAGCCGTGGGCGTGATCTCGCTGTCCGGCGACTAGACTTCGCACACGGCCCGGGAGGGCCGGCACGGACAGCACCGGACGACGAGAGGCAGGGCATGGGCGGGCATCTGGGGTCCATCAGCGGTCCACAAGACCTGCGCCGCCTCGACGACCGCCAGCTCGAGGAGCTGGCCGCCGAGATCCGCGACGAGCTGATCCGGACGTGCGCCCCGCGCGGCGGCCACCTCGGCCCGAACCTCGGCGTCGTGGAGCTGACCCTGGCGATCCACCGGGTCTTCGACTCTCCGCGCGACAAGATCGTCTTCGACACCGGCCACCAGGCCTATGTGCACAAGATGCTGACCGGGCGCGCCAGCCAGTTCGACACGCTGCGCAGCGAGGGCGGCCTGTCGGGCTACCCGAGCCGGTCGGAGTCCGAGCACGACCTCGTCGAGAACTCCCACGCCTCGACGGCGCTGTCCTACGCCGACGGCCTGGCCAAGGCCTACTCGATCCGGGGCGAGGACCGTCAGGTCGTCGCCGTGATCGGTGATGGCGCCCTGACCGGCGGGATGGCCTGGGAGGCGCTGAACAACATCGCGATCGGCAAGGACCGGCCGCTGGTGATGATCGTCAACGACAACGGCCGCTCCTACATGCCGACGGTCGGCGGCTTGGCCAGCGCGCTGACGGCGCTGCGGACCAACCCCCGCTACGAGCAGGTGCTCGACCAGGTGAAGCGTCGCCTCCAGGGCGTCCGCGGAGTCGGCCCGGCGGCGTACGACGCCCTGCACGCGATGAAGAAGGGCATGAAGGACGCGCTCGCGCCCCAGGGCCTCTTCGAGGACCTCGGCCTGAAGTACGTCGGCCCGATCGACGGACACGACCGGGTGGCCGTCGAGAACGCCTTGACCCAGGCCAAGCGCTTCGGCGGGCCGGTGATCGTGCACGTGATCACCCAGAAGGGCTTCGGCTACCACCCGGCCGAGCAGCACGAGGCCGACCAGATGCACCAGGTCGGTCCGATGGACCCGGAGACCGGAGTCCCGACGCCCAAGGGCCGGATCTGGACCGACTTCTTCACCGACGAGATCGTTGCGATCGGCGAGGAGCGACAGGACATCGTCGCGATCACCGCGGCGATGCTCTACCCGGTCGGCCTGGACCGGTTCGCCGCCCGCTTCCCGGAGAGGACCTTCGACGTCGGCATCGCCGAGCAGCATGCGGTCACCAGTGCAGCCGGCCTGGCGATGGGCGGCCTGCACCCGGTCGTCGCGATCTATGCCACCTTCTTGAACCGCGCGTTCGACCAGGTGCTCATGGACGTCGCTCTGCACAAGTGCGGCGTCACGTTCGTGATCGACCGCGCCGGGGTGACCGGCGACGACGGCGCCAGCCACAACGGCATGTGGGACATGTCGATCTTCCAGGTGGTCCCCGGCCTCCGGCTGGCCGCGCCGCGCGACGGCGCCCGGGTCCGCGAGCTGCTGCGGGAGGCGGTGGCCGTCGAGGACGCTCCGACCGTCGTCCGCTTGCCGAAGGGTGTGCCGCCCACGCAGGACATCCCGACGCTCTCCAAGGCCGGCGGGGCCGATGTCCTCGTGCGCCGCGGCGATAAGGACGTGCTCATCGTGGCGCCCGGCTCGATGGCGGGCACCGCGGTCGAGGTCGCCTCACGTCTGACTGATCAGGGCATCGGCGTCACCGTCGTCGACCCGCGCTGGGTCAAGCCGATCGACCCGGCCCTGGCGCCGTTGGCCGCCGAGCACCGGCTCGTGGTCAGCATCGAGGACAACGGCCGGGTGGGCGGCTTCGGGGCCAACCTGCTGCAGTTCCTCAACGACCAAGGCGTCTCCCGCCCGTTCCGGCTGCACGGGATCCCGCAGGAGTTCCTCGGGCACGCCAAGCGGGATGCGATCCTCGACCGGATCGGCCTGACCGCGCAGGCCCTGGCCCGCAGGATCGTCGAGGACGTGACGGCTCTGGACGCCGGTCACTCGCTGGTCGATATCGACTAGGCCGATGCGGACGCATCATGGCGGTAAGGGAGCTGTCCTCCTCGCGCTGACGCTGGTCCTTCCTGCCCTCGCCGGCTGCTCTCACGGCGCGAAGAGCCCGGACCCGAGCACGCTGGCGGTCACCAATGCCCAGGCCCAGCACCTGCTCGACGTACGGGCCACGGCGATCCGGCACGACGACCTCGCCGCGTTCCTGGGCACCCTGGACCGTAGCGACACCGCGCTGATCGCGCGCCAGCGCCGGTACTTCGCCAACATGGAGGAGTTGCCGCTGCAGTCGCTGCGCTACAAGGTGCTGAAGTCCGACTGGCCCGGCGAGCTGCGAGCCTCGACGTGGGGGAGCGACGTCTCGCTGCCCCAGGTGCAGATCGCGACCCAGCTCACCGGCTTCGACTCCGAGCCAGTACGCCGGATCACCGGATTCGCCTTCGGCCGGCCGGCTGGGGTGCCGGTGATCGTCTCGGAGCTGACTGGCGCGGGGCAGCAGTTCCCTGGGTCGAACCCCGAGCCGTGGGACCTGGTCCGCGTGCATGTCCGCACGGCCGGCCAGACCTTGCAGCTCTATGACGACGACACCGTCAAGGACGCAGACGAGCTGAGCTCGGTGCTCCAGCGCGGGGTTGCCAACGTCAGAGAAGGTCTGCCATTCGCGTGGAGCGGCCGGGTCGTCATGTACGTGTTCAGCAAGAAGGCGGTGCTGAACAGCTACGAGGGCGTGCCCGGAGGCAACATCAACCACCTCGGCGCGATGACGTTCCCGATGTATGCCGTCCTGGGCCAGCCCACGATCGCGGGTGTCCGGTTCACGCTGCTGCCGAGCTCGGTGGCAGCGGGCCAGCCGTTCCTCGACCGGATCGTGCGGCACGAGCTGACCCACGTCGCCGTCGGCTACCGCGACGACGGCGACCCGACCTGGTTCGCCGAGGGCCTTGCCGAGTACATGGGCGCGCGATCGCTGCCGCGTAGCAAGCGCAGGATCGCCACTGTCGCCGTCAGCCGGGCGCGACGGGGCGTCGATGGGATGCCAGCCTCGGCGACCTTCAACGGCCCGGCCCAGGCCTGGAACTACGCGCTCTCGTGGATGGCTTGCGACTACATCGCCGCGACCCAGGGGCCAGCCAAGCTCTGGGAGCTGATGACCGCCCTGCACGACGATGGCCGTGGCACCACCGACGACGACCAGGACGTCGTCCTCCAGCAGGTGCTCGGCATCACCAGTGAGCAGCTCGCGGACTTCGCAGCACAGCGGATCCTGCGTATCTATGGATAGCTGGTGGGCATCGTCACCAATGCCGCGGGCATATCCGGGCCTCGGTCCGGGTTCTTGACTCTAGGCTGAGACCTTGACCGACGACGACCCAGGAGCGAGACCGTGACCCAGGCACGATTCGTGCATATCGTGGACGATGTCCCCGAGCTCGAAGGGCTCAGCGATGGGCCGGTCATGATCACGGCCCTCGACGGGTTCCTCGATGCGGGCAGCGCCTCGGCGTTGGCGACCGGCCACCTCCTGGAGAACTCGAGCAGCCGGATCGTCGCGAGCTTCGAGGTCGACGAGTTCTACGACTACCGCGCGCGGCGGCCGCCGATGACGTTCCTCGAGGACCGCTACGAGGACTACGACGCGCCACGGCTCGTCGTACGGCTGCTGCACGACGGTGCCAACGCGCCGTACCTGCTGCTGACCGGGCCCGAGCCCGACGTGCGCTGGGAGGGCTTCGCCGAGGCGGTGCGTCAGGTCGTCGAGCATTTCGAGGTGCGCCTGACGGTCTCGCTCGGATCGGTCCCGATGGCGGTGCCGCACACGCGGCCGGTGCAGTTGACCAACCATGCGACCGCCAAGCGGCTGCTGATCTCCTCCAACGTCTGGGCCGGAGAGATCCGGATCCCGTCGAGCGCGCAGTCGCTGCTCGAGGTGCGGCTCGGCGAGTGGGGCCACGACGCGACCGGCTTCGTCGCGCACATCCCGCACTACCTCGCGCAGTACGGCTATCCCGAGGCCGCGGCCGCGATGCTCACCCAGGTCGGCGCCGTTACCGGCCTGGTCTGGGACACCACCGAGCTCGACGAGGCGGCCGAGGTACGGCGGATCGAGATCGCCGAGCAGGTTACCGACTCTGCCGAGGTGCGTGCTGTCGTCGAGGGGCTCGAACAGCAGTACGACGCGTTCCACAACGGGCGCCCGAACCTGCTGGACCCCTCGACCCTGACTGAGGGGCCGGGGGACTCGCTGGGCGATCCTGCCGACCTGCCTACCGGTGATGAGATCGGGCAGGCGTTCGAGGAGTTCCTCGCCGGCCTCGACCAGACTGAAGAAGACTGAGCCGCACTCCATGCCCAAGAACGTCACTGAGCTGGTCGAGCTCCTCGACCTCGAGCTCATCGAGGACAACCTGTTCCGCGGCCGTCAGCCCGACACCCAGCTGCAGCGGGTGTTCGGCGGCCAGGTGGCCGCGCACGCGCTCGTCGCTGCGACCCGGACGGTGGAGGAGAAGTACGTGGTGCACTCGCTGCACTCCTACTTCGTGCGTCCCGGCGACACCGCCGTGCCGATCATCTACGACGTGGAGAGCATCCGCGACGGGCGCACGTTCGCCACCAGGCGGGTGATCGCGAGGCAGCACGGCCGGCCGATCTTCGGGATGACGCTGAACTTCCAGGTGCCCGAGGACGGTCTCGAGCACCAGGACGTGATGCCGATCGTCCCTGCTCCCGAGGACTGCATCTCGCTCGGTGACATCTTCGGCGAACGCAACCACGACACGTCCGAGTGGGAGCGGGAGTGGGCGGCCCTCGACGTCCGATACGCCGGCAACTCCCGTCCGGGAGGCGAACTCGCCAACGACGACCAGCCCGCACGGGCGCAGATCTGGATCCGCACCAACGGCGCTCTTCCGGACGACCCGCTGCAGCACGTCGCCGCGTTCACCTACGCCAGCGACATGACCCTGCTTGGTGCCTCGTTGGTGCCGCACGAGGTGTTCATCTCCTCGCCCAACGTGCAGGCCGCCTCACTCGACCACACGATCTGGTTCCACCGGCCCTTCCGTGCCGACGAGTGGTGGCTCTATGACCAGCACAGCCCGATCGCGACCGGCGGGCGCGGCCTGACGATGGCACGGGTCTTCACCCCCGACGGCACGCTGGTAGCCACGGTCGCCCAGGAGGGCCTGATCCGGGTCCGGTGAGCTGGTGAATCCGTCGGCGTCAGCTGCCGATGGCGATGACGGGGTGCTGCGCTGGGTCGAGGTCGGCGACGGCGTGCTGTAGGAAGGCCAGTGGCGTCGACACGCACCCGGCGGTCGCGCCCGGCCCGTTGACGTGCAGGAAGATCCCCGCGCCGCGGTAGCGGACGGGGTGGCTGTAGTTGTAGCCGATCACGACCGCCAGCCGGTACTGGCCCGGGTACGCCGCCAACCGCTCCGAGCCGTTCACACTGCGCGGGTTCAGCCAGTAGCGGAAGCCGCCGGCGGCCTTGCTGCGGTACCGGTTGTAGTACGGCGAGGTGTTGTCCTCGACCCAGTAGTCCTCGGGCCCGACCTGGGTATAGCGCATCGCCGACCCGGTCTCCGCGGCACCGGTACCGAAGGTGAACAGGAGCGGGTAGGTGCCGAGCGGCGTGGTGCCCGTGCCTTGGTGGCGCCTGGTCCCGGCGACCAGCCCGCCGTACCCGGTCCGCGCCGCGCGGCTGCCGATCAGGGCACGCCAGTGACCGTCGCGCAGCTGCCAGAGGGTGATCCGTGCGTGCGTGCGCCGGGTCCCGTTCACGGTGATCACCTGGCGGGTCGCCTGCCGCAGGCTGACGCGGACCCCGCCGAGGTGGATGATCCGGGCCGCCGCGGGATGCACCGGTGGCGGTGAGCCGCTGGTCAGGGCAAGAGCAACCAGCGCGAGGCCCAACAGGACCGCGCGCAGTCGGGCGAATGCTCCCAGTGCGTGCTCGATGGTCCTGTTCTACCCCGGACCGGGCGATCCAGCACCGCAGGCGCGCCTCAGCGCACCCGGCCGACCAGGTGCGGTGCGCCGCTCTTGGGGTTGGTCATCGCGAAGTCCAGGCCGCCGTCGACGATCCGGGATCCGAAGGCCACCTTCGTCGGCAGGACCACCGGCTTCTTGAACTCGACCTCGACGGTCGCGCTGTCGCCGACCCGGCTCTCCATCGCCGCCACGCAGCGCGCCTTGGTCCAGATGCCGTGGGCGATCTGGCTCGGGAACCCGAACGCCTTCGCGGTCAGCGGGTACAAGTGGATCGGGTTGTAGTCGCCCGAGACGGCGGCGAACCGCCGGCCGAGATCGCCGTCGAGCTTCCAGATCGTGCCGTTGCCAGCGACGACGTCGAACGGCTCGCCCTCGGGCTTGGCGTCCGGGTTGCCACGGCCGGGGCGCAAGTACGTCGAGACCGAGTCCCACACGACCTCGTCGCTGCCGGCGACCGTGACCGTGGTCAGGAAGTCGAAGATGGTGCCCTTGCTGTGCGGGCGCTTGTTGGTAGCGGTCGCGGTGACGTCGAGCCGTTCGGTCGGCGCGATCGGACGGTGCTGGGTCATCGTGTTGCGCAGGTGCACACTGCCGATGGCGGCGTACGGGAAGGCGCTGTCGGTCATGATGCCCATGTGCAGCCGGAAGGCCAGCATGTGCGGGTAGGTCAGCGGCAGGTGCTGGCCCGGAGCGAAGCCGCAGACCTCCCGGTACGCCACCAGGTGCTCCGGGTCGATCGCCACGTCCTTGCGGGTCAGCCGCAGGTCGGGCAGCTCGCCGCCCTTCTTGGCCACCCCGGGGATCAGGTTGATCCCCGGCACGATCGGCAGCGCCGCCTTGAGCATCGTGGGCAGCGGCGAGCCGTCGCCTTCCAGGATCCGCTCGGCCATGATCAGGCGCCCAGCATCATCTGGCCGCAGACCCGCACGACATTGCCGTTGACGGCCGTCGAGCCGGGGGAGGCGTACCAGGCGATCGCCTCCGCGACGTCGACCGGCAGGCCGCCCTGAGCCATCGCGTTCATCCGCTGGCCGACCTCGCGGGTGGCGAACGGTACCGCGGCGGTCATCGCGGTGATGATGAAGCCTGGGGCGACGGCGTTGACGGTGATGTCGTTCTTCAGTGTGGGGGCGATCGCGTCGACGAAGCCGATCACGCCCGCCTTGGAGGCGGCGTAGTTCGTCTGGCCGACATTGCCCGCGATGCCGGCGATCGAGGAGACGCCGACGATCCGGCCGTTCTTCTTGATCAGACCCTGGTCGAGGAGCTCGGCGGTGATCCGCTCGGGCGCGATGAGGTTGACCGAGATCACCGAGCTCCAGCGGTCCTCAGCCATGTTGGCGAGCTTCTTGTCGCGGGTGATGCCGGCGTTGTGGATGACGATGTCGACGCCACCGTGCTTCTCCTTGACGTGGTGCGCGATCCGCTGCGGTGCGTCCTTGCCGGTGATGTCGAGGGTGAGCTGGTCGCCGTCGAGCTCCTTCATCAGGCTCTGCAGCTCGCTGGCCGCCTGCGGTACGTCGATACCCAGGACGGTCGCGCCATCACGGTGCAGCACCCGGGCGATCTGCTCGCCGATACCGCGCGAGGCGCCGGTGACGATGGCGACCTTGCCGGCCAGGGGCCTGGCCTGGTCGGTGACCTTGGCGGCCTTCTTGGTCCCGGTCAGGCCCAGCCGGGCGACCTGCCCGGACACGTAGGCCGACTTGGGGGAGAGGAAGAAGGCGAGCGTGGATTCCAGCGTCGACTCGGCGCCGGGGGCGACGTACACCAGGTTGACGGTGCTGCCGCTGCCGATCTCCTTGCCGAGCGAGCGGGTGAAGCCCTCGAGGGCGCGCTGGGCGATCCGCTCGTCGGTCGAATCGGTCTGGGCAGGGTTGGTGCCGAGCACGACGACCCGCGCGCAGCCCTTCAGGGAGCGCATCAGCGGGGTGAAGAACTCCTGCAGCGCGACCAGAGCGTCCGGGGTGGTCAGCCCGGTGGCGTCGAAGACGAGACCCTTGTACTTCTCGCCCTCGGCAGCAGCCGAGGCGTTCGCGATGCCGAGTCCGTCCAGAGTGGCGACCAGGACGTCGACGAGGCGGCCAGCGCCCCCGACCAGGACGGTGCCGTCGACGAGCGGCGTGCCCTCGCGGTAGCGGTCGAGCCGCTCCGGGGACGGCAGGCCGAGGTTCTTCACGAACATCTGGCCGATCGGGCTGGAGCTGAAGGACTGGTAACGGTCGCTCATCGGAGTTCCTTGCATCGTGGGGAGGACGATGGAAATGTAACTTCGGGTGTAACTCGGTGTCCAAAAATCGTGACGTGTCCCTCAGAACGTTTCCTTTACCGATGTTACGCGTCAGTATTGTTGGAACCTTCCTTCAGACCAGGAGAACCCCGCCATGCAGGCCAAGACTCGCCGCGTCGCCGTTCTGGGCGGCAACCGGATCCCGTTCGCACGCTCGAACAGCGTCTACGCGACCGCCTCGAACCAGGAGATGCTGACCGCGGCTCTCAACGGCCTGGTCGCCCGGTTCAGCCTCGAAGGCGAGCAGTTGGGCGAGGTCGCCGCCGGCGCCGTACTCAAGCACTCGCGCGACTTCAACCTGACCCGCGAGTCGGTGCTCGACACCCGGCTCGCGCCGGAGACCCCGGCGGTCGACCTGCAGCAGGCCTGCGGCACCGGCCTTCAGGCGATCATCTACATCGCCAACAAGATCGCGCTGGGCCAGATGGAGTCGGGCATCGGCGGCGGGGTCGACACAACCTCCGACGCTCCGATCGCGATCGGTGAGAAGCTGCGCAAGAAGCTGATCAAGCTCAACAACGCCACGTCGAATGCGGACCGGCTCAAGATCCTGGCCTCGATCCGGCCAGGCGACATCAGCCTGGCGATCCCGTCCAACGGCGAGCCGCGGACCGGCCTGTCGATGGGCGAGCACCAGGCCCTCACCGCGCTGGAGTGGCAGATCACCCGCGAGGACCAGGATGTGCTGGCGGTGACTTCGCACCACAACCTGGCCGCGTCGTACGACGAGGGCTGGCAGGACGACCTGATCACGCCGTTCAACGGCATCGAGCGGGACACCAACCTGCGCGGCGACTCCAAGCTGGAGAAGCTCGCCACCCTCAAGCCGGTCTTCGGCAAGGGCGAGGCAGCCACGATGACGGCCGCCAACTCGACGCCGCTGACCGACGGCGCCTCCGCAGTGCTGCTCGGCTCGGAGGACTGGGCCAAGGAGCACGGCCTCGAGCCGCTGGCGTACCTGGCCGACTACGAGACCGCAGCCGTCGACTTCGTGCATGGCGGCGAGGGCCTGCTGATGGCCCCGGCGTACGCCGTGCCGCGGATGCTCGCGCGCGCCGGCCTGACCCTGCAGGACTTCGACTACTACGAGATCCACGAGGCGTTCGCCTCGCAGGTGCTCTCGACGCTGGCCGCCTGGGAGTCCCCGGTGTTCTGCAAGGAGCGCCTGGGCCTGGACGCGCCGCTCGGCTCGATCGACCGCAGCAAGCTGAACGTGAAGGGCTCCTCGCTCGCGGCCGGCCACCCGTTCGCTGCGACCGGCGGCCGGATCGTCGCCAACGCCGCCAAGCTGCTCGCCGAGGAGGGATCCGGCCGCGTGCTGGTCTCGATCTGCGCCGCCGGCGGTCAAGGCGTCGTCGCCATCCTGGAGCGCTGACAAACTTCGATAGTCCCTAGCGAGTTGCAGGGATTCCGCGCTGGGATCCATGCAAGTTGCTAGGGACTATCTCCCTTTAGCGGCCGGTGGCGATCGAGACGGCGGTGTGGGTCAGGAAGTCGCGGACCTGGTCGCCGGAGACGTGCGAGATCTTCGGGATGCCCGGCGCGCTCTCCTTGACCAGTAGCCCGATCCGCGCGAGCTGCAGGGCGCCGAGGCCCGAGGCGTACATGTAGTTGGCGGCCAGCACACTGTCTTGGGCCTTGAAGTCGCCGGACTCGATGCCGGCGTCCAAGGTCTCCTTCAGCGTGCGTAGGCAGGCTGAGATCGCGCGGCCGAGGCGGAACAACGCGCCCTCGCTGACCTGCTCGAGGAGCTCGGGGCCGGGGCGGCGCATCAGGGTCTGCGCGCAGTCGATGAAGGCCGGGTACTCCAGGCCGTAGTCGACGAACGCGCCGACCACCGCACTGAGCCGGTCGGCCGGCGAGCCGGTCGCATCAGCGGCCGCTTTCTCCAGGCGCTGCTTCAGCTCGTCGAGGTAGCCCTCGACGGCGAGCGCGAACAGTTCTTCCTTGCCGCTGAAGTGCCGGTAGATGATCGCCCGGTTGATCCCGACCGCTTTGGCGATGTCGTCGATCTGGGCGTCGCGGACCCCGGACTCGTCGAAGAGTTGCCGGGTCGCGGCGAGGATCTGCTGCTCCCGCGCCTTGCGCCGGGCGGCCGCCGCCGACTGCCGGCTTGGAGTGCTCATGACCAGAACAGTAGTGCAACTCCTGTTTACACACTTGTCGCAGCAGAAATCGATAGTCCGGCACGTTCGTGTCGGTTTGGGAATCCCGAACCGCCGCGGCTACAGGAACGTTTGGACGCTGTCGATGGTGTCGGCCTCGTTGGCTCGCTTGTCGTCCCGATAGCGAAGCACGCGCGCGAACCGCAGTGCGACGCCGCCTGGATACCGCGACGACCGCTGTACGCCGTCGAAGGCGATCTCGACGACCTGCTCGGGGCGGACCGTCACAACCCAGCCGTCGTCGGAGACCTCGAGCTCGCGGAACCGCTCGGTCTGCCAGGCGAGCATGTCGTCGGTCATGCCTTTGAAAGTCTTGCCGAGCATCACGAACGAGCCGTCCGCTGCACGCGCGCCAAGGTGGATGTTGGAGAGGAGGCCGCGGCGCCGGCCGCTGCCGTGCTCGACCGCGAGGACGACCAGGTCCAGGGTGTGCCGGGGCTTCACCTTGACCCAGGCGGCACCGCGGCGCCCAGCAGCGTACGGCGCGGCCGGGTCCTTGAGGATGACGCCCTCCTGGCCGGCAGCCACGACGCGGTCGAAGAATGCGGACGCCTCGGCGGCATCGCTCGTCGCCAGCCGCTCGGTACGCCGCTCCGCGGGCACCACCGCGTCGAGTCGGGCCCAGCGCTGTTCGCCGGGTTGCTCCAACAACGACTCGCCCTCGGCGGCGAGCAGGTCGAAGAAGAACGGGCGTGCCGTCGTGCCTCCTGTCGAAGCCGTCTCCGATGCGGTCTCCTGGAAGGGGCGCGGCCGGCCGGCGTCATCGACCAGCAGGGCCTCGCCGTCGAGGATCAGGCCATCGGCGTCGAGTGCCGCGACAGCGTCGACAACACCCGGCAACCGATCAGTGATCTCCTCCAGGCTCCGGGTGAAGACCAGCACTTCATCGCCGCGCTTGTGGACCTGGATGCGGATGCCGTCGAGCTTGGTGTCGACGACGATCGTCTCGCCGAGCCCCGCGACACCGGCTGCGACGTCCGGTGCCGAGGACGCCAGCATCGGGCGCACCGGCCGGCCGACGACGAGGTCGAACTCCTCGAGCGCGGCCGTGCCGCCGGTCAGCGCGGCCACGGCGACCGGCCCGGTCGGTGCGCTGAACATCGCTGCCCGCCGTACGGCGGCAAGGGGTACGTCGGCCGCAACGGCGATCGCGTCCAGCATCACCGAGTCCAGAGCGCCCTGCCGCACCCCTCCGGTGATCAGCGCGCGCAGGAACGACTGCTCCTCGGCAGTCAGCGCCCCGAACAACGCCCCGACCTGCTCCTTGCGTGCGCCCGCAGATCCCGGTCCGCTCAGCTCGGAGATCGCCTGCAGCGCAGCGTCGACCTCGCGTAGGCCGAGTGTTGGCTCGGGAGCAGGTGCGGGGAGTTCGCCGACTCCGCGCCAGCCGACTCCAGTCCGGCGCTGACGCAGGGTCCCCGAAAGATAGGTCGCCGCAAGCTCGATCTCCTCGGGCGGCGCCGCTGACAGCAGCGTCGCGATCAGCGACCGCTTCTCCAGGCGCGACCGGGTCGAGGCAACTGCGGTCGACGTGGCGGCGAGGTCGGCGAGGTGCATGGAGCCATCCTGCCGTTCGGCGCCGACATCGGAAGGGCTGTCGGGTCACCGCGTCTCGACAGGCTCGACGTCCGGGGCAGCAACTAGGTTGGGAGCGTGAACGAGCCGGAGCTGAGCCGCGCCTGGGTCCCGGCGTGGCCGTGCCCGGTCGGCGCGGTGCTGGGCGTGCACCGGCGCGGGGCGGGGGACCCGACCTACGGGGTGCTGCCCGACGGGTCGCACGTCCGGGGGATGCGCACCCCGGAAGGTCCCGTGACCCTGCAGGCATACCCGCTGAGCACGACCGGCGAGATCATCGCGAACGCGTGGGGCGACGGCGCCGCCTGGGCTCTCGACGCGCTGCCGCGGATGTTCGGCGTCGACGATGACGTGAGCGGGTTCGAGCCGCGGCACGAGGTCGTCGCGGCCGCCTGGCGCCTCCACCCGCATCGGCGGCTCGGAGCGACCGGCCTGGTGATGGAGTCGTTGGTGCCGACGATCATCGAGCAGAAGGTGACTGGCCAGGAGGCGTTCGCCGCGTTCCGCCGCCTGGTCCGCCGGTACGGCGAGCCGGCCCCCGGGCCGCTCGGCGTCTGGCTGCAGCCGGCTCCCGCGACGCTGCGGTCGATCCCGTCCTGGGAGTGGCTGCGGCTACCGGTCGACGGCGGCCGGTCGAGGCCGTTGCTCGGTGCGGTCCGGGTCGCCGACGCGCTTGAACGGGCCGGCGGCGAGAGCCTCGAAGTGTTCGACCGCCGCCTGCGCACGATCCCCGGGATCGGGGTCTGGTCCAGTGCCGAGGTGCGGTCGACTGCGCTCGGCGACGCAGACGCGGTCAGCTTCGGCGACTACCACGTCGCCAAGGACATCGGCTGGGCGCTGACGGGGGAGGCGGTCGACGACGACGCTCTGGCAGAGCTCCTCGAGCCGTACCGGCCGCACCGGCACCGGGTCCAGCAGCTGGTGCTGGCCGCACAATTGGGAAGACCCCGGCGGGGGCCGCGGATGTCTCCGCGGACGCACCTGCCGGGGCCTGCCCGTTGAGCGTGGTCCCTGTTACGGGGTGCTGGTGCTCGAGCTGACGACGTAGCTGGCCGACGTGGCCACCTGGATGTCAGCGCCGATCGGCAGACCGAACTTCTTCGTCGACAGGATGATCCGCAGACCCACGATCGACGCGTAGCCGGGCTGCACGTTCTGCTCGTTGATGTACACCTGGCCGATACCCAGGATGTAGATCTGGGTGTTCGGCTTGACGTTGATCGGGATCTTCTTGCCCGCGATCGTCAGGTTGACGAAGTTCATGTGGGCCTCGGAGACGTTGGTCGTCCCCGCTTCCTGGACATGGGTCGTCACATTGACCGCATCAGCCTTGATCAAGCCGCCGAGCAGGTTGATGTTCGCTAGGTCTGCACCTGTCGAGACATCGGCATAGCCCGGGATCGTCTTGCCGTTGACCGTCGTACCGACCGCTCCGACCACTGCGACGTTCGGGATGTTCACCCCGGCGATCTGGTTGGTGTACGGCTGGTCGTTGGTGCCCGACGAGGGCAGCATGACCATGCCCGTCGGCTGGGCAAGGACCTTGATCGAGTCACCCACGCCGATGCCGGCGTACGTGCCGTAGGCGAAGCCGCCGACCGGGAGAGCATCGCTCTTGCCCGTTGGGACGACGAGCGCCTGGGTCGGGTTCAGCTTGATCACGGCACCGGCCGGGATGTTGCCCTGGGCCTTGAGCAGCGTGATGTCCAAGGCTGCGCCGATCGTGCGGATCGTCTTGCCCGGCACCGACTTGGTGACCTGCGACTCGTTGATCACGATGGTGGCCAGGCTGCCGAGCGTGATCTTCGTGTTCGCCGGGATGTTCAGCGGGTAGGACTTACCGCCGATGGACAGGTTCAGGAACGTCGTCGACGTACCGCCGTCCAGTTTGACGCCGGTGGTGGTGCTGTCGGCGGTGGCGTACGACGAGCTGTCGATCGCGTCGACCTTGATCGCGCCGCCCAGCAGGCTGACGCCGGCGATCTTGGCCTCGGAGACGATCTTCACGCCGTTGCCGTCGGTGCCCGGCGTCGCGAAGCGCGTGGCGGTCTGGCCGCTGTTGACGGCCCCGACGTCGAGGAGCCCGGCGACGTGCACCTGGGCGACCGTGGAGGTGTGGGAGTTCGGGACGACCGTGTCAGCCAGGTTCGACGCTGCCGTCAGGCCCGAGCTGATGGTGGTGCCGAGCGCGTTGATCTGGGTACCGCCGGACGTGCCGGAGTAGGTCCAGACCTGCGGGTCGGCAGCGTTGGCAGGCATCGCGACGGACGCGATCCCAGCAGTGGCGATGAGCGCGGATGCGCTCAGTACAGAGACAAGTCGGCGCACGAGGCACCTCCATGGGGATAGGCAACGGGTTCGCCGAGACGACCCGAATGGGAGGGAGCCCTGAGTATGTCACTTCTCGGGGCAGGTGTTGAAACTGGGACACACAATTTCGTGTGATGTCTTCCGTTCTGTAAACCGCTGTGACAGTCTCCGTTACACCTCAGCGATGCCGTGTCGCCGCTAGGTGGAAGGAGCGCAGCATGTCGCCTCATGCTCCTCCGGCCGAGGCGGATCTCGTCGCCCGGTACGCCGCCCCGGCAGCCCGCGCGACCGCTGCGACGCACGTCGTGGAGTACCTGCGCGACAGCGGTGTCGCCGCCGACGGTGCGATCCGGCTCGAGGTGCTGCTGCCCGACGGCGGCGTCGAGGCGTGGACGCTCGCTTTCGACGGGCCCGTTGTCGCGCTGGATCCGTCTGCCCGCCCCGAGGTCGTCCTCCGGCTGCCGCTTGATGCTCTAGTCCACTTGGTCTCGGGCGAGGCCGACGGGGCCCTGCTGCACCTTGCCGGCACCTTGCACATCGACGGCGACGCGGAGCTCGTGCTCGGACTCGGCTCCTCGCTGCGGGTGCCAGGAGCGGCGAACGCGCTCATCGATCCGGCGGCGCTGGACCCGGTCGCGGTCTCGGCCGCGATCGCCGACGCGTCGACCGAGCATCTCGCGGGTGTGATGGCGGGGACGTTCCGTGATCTCGTGCTCGGCGAGGTCTTCCGCCGACTGCCGGCGTTCCTGATCTCCGAGAAGGCGGCGAAGGTCGCCGTCACGATCGCCTTCGAGGTCGGTGGTCGCGACGACGGACACGTCGACCGGTACGTCGTACGGGTAGCCGGCGGCGTCTGCACCGTCCAAGCCGATGCTCCGGCCGACACAGTGGTCGATGCGACGCTGCTCCTCGAGGGCCACGAATTCCTCCGGCTCGTGCTCGGCCACCTCAACCCGGTGCGCGGTGTGCTGTCGGGTCAGGTCCGGGTGCAGGGCTCGGTCGTCAAGGCGCTCGGCTTCAACGCCGTCATGCGGATCCCGGGAAGCTGACGGTTGATCAATGACACAATCACTGGCACAGTGCTGCTGCCATCAAAGTGTGACCTGCGTAACGTCCGGCTTCCAGCCCCGTTGTGAAGGACACGACGAGCACGGACCGAGCACGGGGAGGCGCGCGTGAGCTCCATCGCGGCCGCGAGTTTTGCCAGTCTCGCCTCGTTGCGTGACCGGACCCGTGATGGCGTGGTCACCAGCGGCAACCTGGTGATCCTGGGCATCGCCTCGGTCTGGGCGCTGGTCACCGACATCCTGGCCCGACGCTTCTCCTGGTCTGAGTTCATGCTCCAGGCCTGGTTCATGACCCGGGTCTCGCTGCTGCCGACGATCCTGGTCGCGATCCCGTTCGGCGTGATCACCTCGGTCCAGATCGGCGCGGTCGCCAACCAGATCGGGGCGACGTCGTTCAGCGGCGCCGTCAACGGCATCGGCGTGCTGCGACAAGGCGCCCCGCTGGTCACCTCGCTGATGATCGCCGGCGCTGTCGGTTCGGCGATCTGCGCAGACCTCGGGGCCCGGACCGTACGGGAGGAGATCGACGCGCTCAAGGTCATGGGCATCTCGCCGATCCAGCGACTCGTCGCTCCGCGCATCCTGGCGGCCCTAGTCGTCGCGGTCCTGCTGACCGTGATCGTGGCGATGACCGCAATGATGACGGCGTTCATCATGAACGTCGGCAGCGGCACCATCTCCTCGGGCGCCTACCTCGACTCGTTCGTGAGCTTCTCGCGGCCCGAGGACTTCATCCTCGCCGAGTTCAAGGCGCTGGTCTTCGGCTTCATCGCGACCGTGGTCGCGGCGCACAAGGGTCTCGGCGCCTCGGGTGGTCCTAAGGGTGTTGCCGACGCGGTCAACCAGGCGGTCGTGCTCAGCGTCATCCTGCTCGCCGTCACCAACGTCGCCATCACCCAGGGCTACGTGATGATCTTCCCCCAGGGGCTGGCATGACCTCGGAGCCGACGCCGCGACCGCGCGCCTCCGACGCCATTGTCGGTGCCGTCGAGCGGATCGTGGCGACCCTGGCGCAGCTCGGCGACTTCGGCACCTTCGCATGGACCACGATCCTCTCCGTCTACGCGACCCTGCGGCACTACCACCGCGAGGTGCTGCGTCAGTTGAAGGACATCGCCTGGGGCAGCGGCGCAGTGATCGTCGGCGGCGGCACCATCGGTGTGATGGTGCTGCTCGCGCTGTCGGCCGGTACGTCGCTCGGCATCGAAGGATTCAGCGGTTTGGAGATCGTCGGTCTGGCACCGCTGACCGGGTTCATCTCCGCGAGCGCGAACACCCGCGAGCTGGCACCACTGATCGCGGCGCTGGCCCTGGCCTCGCAGGTCGGCTGCCGGTTTACTGCTCAGCTCGGCTCGATGAAGATCTCCGAGGAGGTCGACGCGCTCGAGGTGATGGCGGTCGAGCCGATGCGCTACCTCGTCACGACCCGGGTGATCGCGACCAGCATTGCGATCCTGCCGTTGTACCTGATCGGCCTGATCGGCTCCTACATGGCCTCGATGTTCTCGGTCGTGGTGATCTTCGGCCAGTCGCCGGGCCAGTACGACCACTACTTCTCCACCTTCATCCAGCAGCGCGACGTCGAGCTGTCGGTGGTCAAGATCCTGGTCTTCGCGACCGCGGTCACCCTGGTGCACTGCTGGTACGGGATGCGGGCGACGGGCGGGCCGCAGGCAGTCGGCGAGGCCACGGGGCGCGCGATTCGGGCGAGCATCGTCCTGGTGGTCGTCCTGGACATGATCATGACGCTGCTCTTCTGGGGCGGTAACTCCGGCTTCCGGGTCTCGGGGTGATCGGGGTGGCGTTCAGATCGGCTCGGCCCAACGTCCGCATCGAGCTCTCGCGGCGCGACTACGCGCGCCGGGGCGTGATCACGATCGTCGCTGTCGCGCTGCTGCTCGGGCTGCTGTTCCTGCGCTCCACCGGCACTTTCGGCGGTCCCTCGCACGTCTCTGCCCAGCTCGCGGACGCCGGCGGGTCACTGGCCAAGAACGCCGACGTGAAGGTCCGGGGCGTCATCGTCGGGAAGGTCACCGGAATCGACCGCGGGCCTTCGGGCGGCGTCGAGGTGAAGATGAACATCCCCGGCGGGGACCTTGGCATGATCCCGTCCAACGTGGTCGCGCGGATCCTGCCGGCGACCGTCTTCGGCACATCGTTCGTCGATCTGACGACCCACGGGCCGGTCTCCAGCAACGGCCTCCGGGCCGGCGCCGTGATCCCGGCAGACAAGACCCAGGGGACCTTGGAGCTACAGCAGGCGCTCGATGACATCGACACGCTGGTCAAGGCGGTCGGCCCGGCAGAGCTGGCGTCGGCGATCGGCTCGGCGGCGCAGGCGCTCGATGGTCGGGGCAAGCAGCTCGGCAGCACCATCGACCTGGCCAACACCTACCTCGGCAAGCTGAACCCCGAGCTCCCGCTGGCGCGGGCCGACCTGCACAAGGCGGTCGCCAACCTGCAGCTCGCCCAGCAGGTCGCGCCGGACCTGCTCACCGCAACCAACGACGCCCTCGTCACCGCGCGCACGATCGTGGACCAGAAGGCGGCGCTGGCGACGTTGATCAGCGGCGGCAGCGCCCTGACAAGCCAGGCCGACTCGTTCCTGCGCGCCAACTCCTCGCAGCTGATCCGGTTCATCGACAACTCCGCGGTGCTGCTCGACGTCGTCTACGCCAACCGGCATGCCGGCATCACCGAGGCGATCATGACCAACCGCGCGCTCAACGCGAAGCTGAGTACTGTCATCTCCCACGGCTTCATCAACGCCTCCACGACGCTGACGCTGGACGTGCCGCCGTATTACACCTCGGCCGACTGTCCCCGCTACGGAAGCGTGGCCGGGGACAACTGCACGGGTCTTAGCCGGGTCGGCCTCAGCTCGATGCTGGGCGGTGGCGGCCAGTGATCACCGGGTTCCGCTCGATCGTCATCAAGTTCACGGCGTTCGCCGTCGTCGCGATCCTGCTCGGCCTGCTACTGGTCAACACCATGCTCAACGGACTGCACGGGTCGACCGACAGCTACCAGGCCGAGTTTACCGACGTGGCGGGCCTCCGGGTCGGCGACGACCTGCGGGTCGCCGGCGTCCGGGTCGGCCGGGTCGAGAAGATCTCGATCACCAAGCAGGGCGCGCAGGTGGGCTTCGAGTTGATCAAGAAGCAGCCGATCCTGAGCACCACCAAGCTGGTGATGCGCTACCAGAACCTCCTCGGACAGCGGTATCTCGCTCTCGTCCAGTCCGGCACCGAGGGCACGCCGCTGCCCAACGGCGCGACGGTGCCGTTGGCGCGGACCAGCCCCGGATTCGATCTGACCGAGCTGCTCAACGGATTCCGGCCGCTGTTCGAGGCGCTGCGGCCCGATGACGTCAACCAGCTGGCAACCTCGCTGATCCAGGTTCTCCAGGGCGAGGGCGGCACCGTCGCGTCGCTGCTCGCGCAGACCAGCAAGCTGACGAACTTCCTCGCCGACAAAGACCAGGTCGTGGGCGAGGTCCTCGACAACCTGACTCCGGTGCTGCAGACCGTCGCGGGCCAGGGCACCGAGCTGCGCTCGACGGTGGTCGAGCTCACGTCGCTGATGACCGGGCTGGCCAAGGACCGGGCATCGATCGGCTCGTCGATCGACGGGATGAGCCAGCTGATCGGGTCCACCTCGGACCTGCTCAAGGACATCAAGGTGCCCACCATCGCCGCGGTTGGGAAATTCCACAACGTGCTCACCCTGTTCCTCAACAACAAGACAGCCTTCGTCGCGGCGATCAAGTCGTTCGGGTCGACCCTGGCGGCGCTCGGGCGGGCGAGCTCGTATCAGAGCGCGGTCAACATCTACCTATGCTCCTCGATCCTGCAGATCGGTCCGCTCAAGCTGAATCTCAACGGCACCGACAACGGACCCTGGTCGGAGGTGTGCAGCGGATGAACGGCCTCATCGAGCGGGTGACCGCGATCGCCGCCAAGCTGGCGAAGAACCCGTTCCGGATCGGGATCGCGGCCATCCTCGTCGGTGCTCTCGTCGCAGGCGGCGTGGTGATGATCACGTTCGTGTCCTTCGGCTCGCGCCACTACACCGCGATGCTGGCGCAGACCGCCGGCCTGCAGGTGGGCGAGGACGTCGAGGTTCACGGCGTACCGGTCGGCACGGTGAAGTCGATCGCGCTGGACGGCGACCAGGTGAAGGTCGGGTTCGTCATCAAGAGCGGCGTGCAGGTCGGCGACAAGACCACGGCGGCGGTCAAGGTGGCCACTCTGCTCGGCACCCACTACCTCGAGGTCGACCCCGCCGGCGGGGGCACCCTGGACACCATCCCGCTCTCGCGGACCTCGGTGCCGTTCAACCTCCAGGACGTCCTGGAGAAGGGCACCGGCAACCTGGAGAAGCTCAACCCCGAGCTGCTGGCCAAGGCGCTCACGGTTACCAGCCAGACGCTGACCGCCACCAGTCAGAACATCGGGCCGGCGCTCGAAGGGATCGCCCGGCTCTCCGAGGCCGTGGAGAAGCGCAGCGACCAGACCAACCAGCTGCTGACCGCTGCGCGCAGCGTCACCGACCAGCTCTCCTCCAGCAGCACTGACATCCTGACCCTGATGCGCCAGTCCAACCTGGTCATCTCCGAGATCACCTCGCGCCGGGCCGCCATCCACACGCTGCTGGTCGAGACGACGCAGCTCGCCACTAACCTCGGCGACGTCATCTCCAAGACGAAGGACGACCTCGCCCCGGCGATCCGTCAGCTCAACGAGGTGCTCGCCACTCTGCACCAGCAGGACGCGACGCTGAAGCAGGTGCTCGACTCGATGGCGCCGACCGTCCGCTATCTCGCCAACGCCACCGGAAACGGCTCCTGGGGCGATCTGTGGCTGAAGTCCCCGGCGATCCCGCCCGACGACGTGAATTGCCGTCTGAAGGGGGGCTGCAAGTGAAGAGGCTCCTGAGTCTGATCGTGATGATCGCGATGCTGTTCGGGTTCACGGCGTGCACCCCCTCGATCCCCGGCGGCGGCACCATCAAGATCACCGCGCTGATGAGCGATTCCGCCGGGCTGTTCGTCGGCAACGACGTGGGCATCCTCGGCGTCACCGTCGGCAAGGTCACCTCGATCAAGCCCGACGGCCAGGTCGTGCGGGTGACGATGCAGGTCAAGTCCAGCCAGCCGATCCCCGCGGGCGCCGGCGCGGTGGTTGTGGCCCGCTCGGTCGCAACGGACCGGTACGTCGAGCTGACGCCCGTCTACCACTCGGGTCCGAAGATGCACAACGGTGCGGTGATCGCCCAGCCGAAGACGCGCACGCCGGTCGACTTCGACGACGTCCTGGGCGCGCTGAACACCTTCGCCACCGGGATCGCAGGCTCCAAGGGCACCGCCAACGCCATCAAGAACTTCCTGCAGTCGGGGTCGGATGCGCTGGCCGGCAAGGGGGAGACCTTCAACAAGGCGGTGACCTCGCTCGGCGGCGCGGTGAACTCGATCTCCGGGCAGCGGGGCAACCTCACCTCGACGGTGCGCTCGCTGGACACGCTGACCTCGACGATCGCGGCCAACCAGCAGCTCGTCAGGGACTTCATTACCCAGGTGACCCGGGCCAGCACGCTGCTGGCGGGGGAGCGCAAGAACTTCCAATCCTCGCTGCGGTCGCTGAGCAGCGCCGTCCAGCTCGTCGCCGACTTCGCCCACCAGAATCGACAGCAATTCACCACCGCGCTGGGGCAGAGCACGACGTTGATGAAGTCGCTGCTCACCAAGCGCAGCCAGCTCACCGAGATCCTCCGGGTGATGCCGCTGACGCTGGAGAACCTGCACGCGATCGACCACAACGGCCGGCTGCGGGTGCGCCTGGACCCGACGGTGCTGCTGCCCATCGGCGGCCTGGTCAACACGCTGTGCGAGACGCTGCCGACCGACATCTGCGCGGCGTTCGGGCCCTCGTTGCTGAACCTCTCCAACCTGCTCTCGCTCCTGGGAGTCGGCAAGTGAGCGCCCGGTCGCGGTTCTTCCGGGCGGTCGCTGCGGCGGTCGGGCTGACTCTGGGTGCCAGCGTCGTCGCGGCGTGCGGGCCGACGTTGCGCGACGTACCGCTGCCCGGGGCGGGGGTGAGCGGCCCGACGGTGACGATCCGGATCCAGTTCGACGAGGCGCTCAACCTGGCCCAGGGGGCCGCGGTCAAGGTCAACGGCGTGAACTCGGGCAAGGTCCAGTCGGTCTCGGCCAAGGACTTCAAGGCGATCGCTGTCCTGAAGGTGAAGAAGTCGGCGCAGATGCGCTCGAACGCGACCGCGCGACTGCGGTACACGACCCCGCTCGGTGAGCTCTTCGTCGACGTCAGCAACCCTTCCACGGGCCCCTTGCTGCACAACGGCCAGGAGCTCCCGGCCAAGAACGCGACCACCGCACCGACGGTTGAGGACGCCTTGTCCGAGGCGTCGCTGCTGGTCAACGGAGGTGGTCTCAACCAGCTCCAGACGGTGACCGACCAGCTGAACACGGCGCTGGACGGCCGCGAAGGGACGGTGCGCCAACTGCTCGACCGTGCCAACACCTTCTTGTCGCAGGCGAACGCCACTACCGCAGACATCGACCAGGCGCTGGACGCGATGGCCGGACTGTCCACGGTGCTGCACGCCAACCAGAGCACGATCAGTGCGGCGATGAAGGACATCCGGCCAGCTGCCGCGGTCCTGCGTCAGAACACCCCCGGCTTCACCCAGCTGCTGGCCAAGCTCGCGCAGTTCGCCTCCACGGCGAACAACGTCGTCGGCAAGACCCGGTCCCAGATCCTGCAGATGGTCACCGAGGTCACCCCGGTGCTGCAGGAGTTCCTCGACAACAAGGACGTCCTCGGGCCGTCGTTCGACGACCTGGTGCACGTCAGCAAGCTGCTCAACGAGGCCGTGCCCGGTGACTACGCCAACATGCGGTTGACCATCGAGCTGGACAAGATCGGGCTGCCGAACATCCTCGGACCTGGCGGCGGCGGAAGTACCGGGACGCCGGGCGGCCTGCTCGGCGCGCTGCTCTCGGGCCTGGGCCTCGACCAGGGCGGCAGCATCGGGCTCGGTAGCCTGAGCGACCTGCTGACAGGCGCGCTCGGCGGGAAGTCGGCGGGCAAATCCGGGGCGACGAAGGCGGGTGCCACGACGAGCACGACCAAGGCCGGCGCCACCAAGCCCGGCACAACCGGCACAACCGGCACCGCATCGGGCAACTGGCTCACGAACCTGCTCGGCTCCTTGTTCGGAGGTGGATCGTGAGGATCACGGCAATCCTGCGCGACCGGTTGTGGCAGAGCCTGATCGGCGTACTGCTCATCCTGCTGCTGACGGTGGCGTACCTGTTCACCCAGGTCCTCGGCACCCCGCTGCTCGGCGGGACCAAGACGGTCACGGTGGAGATGTCCGCGACCGGGGGCCTATTCGAGGGCTCGGCGGTGACCTACCGCGGAGTCAAGATCGGCAAGGTCAAGACGATCCGTCTGACCACTCACGGGGTGAAGGCGACGATCGTCATCACCTCCTCGGACAAGATCCCACTGGACTCGCTGGTCAAGGTCCGTAGCCTCTCTCCGGTCGGGGAGCAGTACCTCGACTTCCAGCCGCGCACCGCTCAAGGCCCCTTCGTCAAGGACGGCTCGGACATCCCGGCAACCTCGACCGACCTGCCAAAGACGCTCGCCTCGACGGTGATCGCGGTCAACAAGGTGCTCGACCAGGTCAACACGACTCAGCTGCACACGCTGCTCACCGAGCTGAGCACGGGCCTGGCCGGCACCGGCGAGGACCTCGGCAAGCTCGTCGACCAGGGGCAGGCCCTACTCACCGATCTGAACAACGTGTGGCCGCAGACGCAACGGCTCCTGGTCAACAGCGGGACCGTCCTTGGCATCGGCCCTGCCAAGACCGACGACATCCACCAATTGGCGACGAGCTCGAAGCAGTTCGCCTCGTTCCTGAAGAACTACGACCCCGAGCTGCGCCGGATGATCCAGCGGGCGCCTGCCCAGATCGTGCAGCTCAAGGCGCTGGTCGCCGACGCGTCCGCCGTGCTTCCCGGCTTCCTCGGCCAGGCTGTCCCGTTCTCCGACCTCTTCCGCTCCTACGCTCCGCACCTCGGCGCCCTGCTGCAGAACTACGCGCCCGGGCTCGGGGTCCTATCCGACGCGATCAAGGACGGCGTGCTGCTGATCGAGGGCATCCCGCAGCGCCCGACGGAGTGCGACTACGGGATCCCTCGTCGCGACCCGACCAACCCGGTACGCCGCCCGCTCGTGTCCACAGGCCACTGCTCGTCCTCCCAGGCCAACCTGCAGCGCGGGGCTGCGCACGCCCCCGGCCCCGTCAAGTGAGCGAGCCGGCACACGAGCCTGTCGTCGCACCAGTGGCACGGGACCGCTGGCGGACGGTGGCGCTCGGATGTGCGCTGGCGCTGGTGGTATCGCTGGTCGGGTTGGTCGTAGCAGTCCGGCACGACTCCTCGAGCGACTCCTCGGACGCGTCCCGGGCTCTCGTGCTGAGCCGAGCAGCCGAAGGCGCCGAGACGGCAGCGAGGTCTGCAGTCGTCGCGCTGACCACCTACGACTACACGACGTACGGCGCTGACTACCTGCGCGTCGAGCGGGCCGGGACGCCGAGGTTCAAGAAGTACTACGCGCAGGTCAGTGCTCCGATCCGCCAGTTCGTGATCCGGCTGAAAGCGCACGCGGTCGGCAGCGTCGTGGCCTCCTCGGCGACGGCGAAGGATGCCGACCATGTGACGGTGCTGATGTTCGTCGACCAGGTGCTGACCAACGCGACCAACAGCGAGCGCAAGCTCGATCAGCCCAGGGTGACGGTGCGGATGGTGCGTACCAACGGGCGCTGGCTGGTCGACACGGTCGACCTGTCCAACCTCACCAACAACTAGCGCGGCTCGTCCGGCTCGAGCCGCAGCGTCATCAGCGTCGTGGCGAGCATGTCGTAATGGCCGATCAGCAGCAGCAGCTCGATCGCGGTGCGCTCGTCGTACGCCGCCCGGAGCGCGGTCCAGGAGGCGTCGCTGAGGTCCTTGGCGCCGATCAGCTCCTCGGTCGTGCGCATCAGCAGCTGCTCGTTGCCGGCCCAGCCGATCGCTGTGGACCCGATCTTGATCCGCTCCACGTCCTCAGACCGTACGCCGGCACGTCTGCCGAGCCGGACGTGGTGGGTGAACTCGTAGTCGCAATCGCGCAGGCTCGCGACCCGCAGGATCACCATCTCAGTCTCCCGCCGCGGCAGCTTGCCACCGGGCATCAGCGTCCCGGCGAAGTGCAGCCAGCCCCAGAACAGGCCGCGCCCGCGACCCAACGTCGTGAAGATCGCCGGCGGCGCCGTCCGGGTGGTGCGCCCGGCGATCCGGGAGAACGCCCAGATGACCGGGCCTAGCTCCTTGACCCCGCCCGGTGCGATCCGCGGGCCGCTCATCGGTCCTCCCGGGTCGCCGCGCCGACCTGGGGCAGTGCCCGGTTCGCCACGGCGTTCATCACCTTCATCGCTGCGACGTACCCAGGCGGGAAGTAGCGCTGGGCGAGGTGGGCCACCTTGATGTCGGGCGAGGTGTAGACCCAGTATTTGTTCTTCCTGATACCCCAGAGGATCGACGATGCCGCCCGTTCGGGCGTGACAGCACGCGCCTTGAACCGCGCCTGGAGCTTGCGGAACGCGGGGCTCGCGTTGTCGACGCCCGCGATGCTGACGGTTTCGGTGAGGCCGGTGTCGACGCCGCCCGGGCAGACCAGGCTGACGCCGATGCCGTGCCGCGCCAGGTCGAAGCGAAGCACCTCGGAGACGCCGCGGAGCCCGAACTTGCTGGCCGAGTACGCCGCGTGCCACGGCATCCCGATGATCCCGGCGGCCGAGGACACATTGACGACGTGGCCGCCGCGGCCAGCCTCGATCATCGGCGGTACGAGGTACTCCAGCACCGCGATCGGGCCCATCAGGTTCACGTCGACGACGCGCTGCCAGGTCGAGTGGGGCATCGCGGAGATCGTCCCCCAGGACGCGATACCGGCGATGTTCATCACCACGTCCATCGAGCCGTGGTCCGTGGTGATCTCGGCGGCCATCGCCCGGATAGCCTCGTGGTCGGAGACGTCGGCCGGGGCGGCGTACGCAACCTCGCCGCCGCTCTCGGTGATCTCGGCGGTGACCTCGATGAGCCGCTGCTGGTCGATGTCGGTCAGGAACAGGGTGGCTCCCTCCCGGGCGGCGCGGACGGCGACCGCGCGGCCGATCCCGCTGGCGGCGCCGGTGAGGAAGACGTTCTTGCCCTGGAGGGTGCGGACGGGTGCTCGGAGCATGATCCGAGGGTAGTGACGCCTCCGCGCCGGGGCATCCCCCTACAGGAGGTGTCGCAGGGGGTTCAGGACCGCCTCGGTGAAACGGCGGTGGACGCCCCGGGCGTTCCAGTCGCGTCGGGCCAGGTTCGAGCACTGCGCGAGATCGGAGGCGAAGACCGCCTCGAGGACCTGGGCCATGCCGGCGTCGATGAACTCGACGTTGATCTCGTAGTTGCCCGACATCGAGAGCCGGTCGATGTTGGCGGTGCCGATGGTGGCCCACTTGCCGTCGATGGTGGCGGTCTTGGCGTGCACCATCGCTCCCTCGAACCGGTAGATGCCGACGCCGGCCTCGAGGAGCTGGCCGAAGTACCCGCGCGAGATCCAGTCGGCGACGACGTGGTTGGAGGTGCGCGGGAGCAGGATCCGTACGTCGACCCCGCGGCGCGCTGCGGTGACCAGGGCGTCGACGAAGTCCTGGTCGGGGATGAAGTACGCGTGCGTCATCCAGATATTGCGGCGCGCCCGGTTGATCGCCTCGAGGTACATCGCCCGGATCGGGAACATCCATTGCTTGGGCAGGTTGCGGTGCAGTCTGATCCGCGGCTCCCACTCGGCATCGGTGGTCTCCAGCAGCAACGGCCGGCGCCCGCTGCGGTGCTCGTTCCAGAAGTCGGCGAAGGAGCGTTTGAGGTCCCAGACCGCGGGTCCGGTGATCCGGCAGTGCGTGTCGCGCCACTCGGTCGCGTACGCCGCGCCGATGTTGAAGCCGCCGACGAAGGCAGCGTCGTCATCGACGACGAGTACCTTGCGGTGGTCGCGACCGTAACGGCGGATGTCGAAGAAGCGCCAGCCGGCGTTGTAGACGGGGTACTTGAGCACCCGCAGCACCTTGGAGAAGCTGCGGAACCGCGGGTCGACGACCAGGTTGGCGAAGGCGTCGTAGATCGCGTAGACCTCGACACCGCGCTCGGCGGCAGCGGTGAGCGCCTGCTTGAACCGCTCGCCGGTCTCGTCGCCCTTCCAGATGTAGGTCTCGAAGAGCACCTGGTGCTTGGCGCCGTCGATGGCGGCGAGCATGTCCTCGTACAGGTCGACGCCGTTGCTGTAGACGGTGATCGTGCCAGCGCCGATCTGCACATCCTGGGGCGGCAGCGTGGTGAACGGCTGCGGCTTCTTGCCGCGGCGCCGCCAGGAGTCGACGAAGGTCAGCCCCAGCGCGAGGACCACCTGGACGCCGAGGATCGCCAGCAGGGTGCGGCGGACCACGGGCCAGATCTCCCGCCCGACGGCGAGGGCGGCGTTGACGGGTCTGCTCACGGGTCGAGGCTATCGGCCTCTTCGGTGTCGTTGTCGGTGGCCGCCCGTATTCTCGCGGTATGCGTCCCGTCACCGATCTTGAGCGCCGGGTGGCCCCGTTCCGGGTCACCACGGACTATCAGCCTGCGGGGGACCAGCCCACCGCCATCGCGGAGATAGAGAAGCGCGTCACCGGGGGCGTCAAGGACGTCGTCCTGCTCGGCGCCACCGGCACCGGCAAGACCGCGACCGTCGCCTGGGTTGCGGAGAAGCTGCAACGGCCGGTCCTGGTGATGCAGCCCAACAAGACGCTCGCAGCCCAGTTCGCCACCGAGCTGCGCCAGCTGATGCCAGACAACGCCGTGGAGTACTTCGTCTCCTACTACGACTACTACCAGCCCGAGGCCTACGTCCCGCAGACCGACACCTACATCGAGAAGGACTCCTCGATCAACGAGGAGGTCGAGCGGCTGCGACACTCGGCCACCAACTCGCTGCTGACCCGGCGCGACGTGATCGTGGTGTCCACGGTGTCCTGCATCTACGGCCTCGGCACGCCTCAGGAGTACGTCGACCGGATGCTACGGCTCAAGGTCGGCGAGGAGCTCGATCGCGACAGCGTGCTGCGCCGGCTTGTCGAGATCCAGTACACCCGCAACGACCTCTCGTTCACCCGCGGCACCTTCCGGGTCCGGGGCGACACCTTGGAGATCTTCCCGGTCTACGAGGAGCACGCGGTCCGGGTCGAGTTCTTCGGCGACGAGATCGAGCGGCTGATGACGCTGCACCCGATCACCGGCGAGGTCATCACCGACGACAAAGAGCTCTACGTCTTCCCGGCAACGCACTACGTGGCCGGGCCGGAGCGGATGGAGCGGGCGATCAAAGGCATCGAGGCCGAGCTCGAGGAGCAGCTCTCCGTCTTCGAGCGACAGGGCAAGCTGCTCGAGGCCCAGCGGCTGCGGATGCGGACGACCTACGACGTGGAGATGATGCGCCAGGTCGGCTCGTGCTCAGGCATCGAGAACTACTCGATGCACATCGACGGTCGCTCACGTGGCAGCGCACCGAACTGCCTGCTGGACTACTTCCCCGAGGATTTCGTGCTTTTCGTCGACGAGTCGCACGTCGCGGTCCCGCAGATCGGCGGGATGTACGAGGGCGACATGTCCCGCAAGCGCAACCTGGTCGACCACGGCTTCCGGCTGCCGAGCGCGATGGACAACCGGCCACTGCGGTGGGAGGAGTTCCTAGACCGGATCGACCAGACGATCTACCTCTCCGCTACCCCCGGCGACTACGAGCTCGCCAAGGGCGGCGGCGTCGATAACGCGGTCGAGCAGATCATCCGGCCGACCGGCCTGATCGACCCCGAGGTGATCATCAAGCCGACCAAGGGCCAGATCGACGACCTGATCGGCGAGATCAACGCCCGCAGTGAGAAGAACGAGCGCGTCCTGGTGACCACGCTGACCAAGAAGATGTCCGAGGACCTCACCGACTACCTGCTCGAGAACGGGATCCGCACCCGCTACCTGCACTCCGAGGTCGACACCCTCAAGCGGATCGAGCTGCTCCGCGACCTCCGGCTCGGCCTGTACGACGTCCTGGTCGGCATCAACCTGCTCCGCGAGGGCCTCGACCTCCCCGAGGTGTCGCTGGTCGCGATCCTGGACGCCGACAAGGAAGGCTTCCTGCGATCGGACAAGTCTCTGATCCAGACGATTGGCCGTGCCGCCCGCAACGTGTCCGGCCAGGTCTTCATGTACGCCGACAAGATCACGCCCTCGATGGAGAAGGCGATCGACGAGACCAACCGCCGGCGCGCGAAGCAGGTCGCCTACAACACCGCCCACGGCGTCGACCCGCAGCCGTTGCGCAAGAAGATCGCCGATATCACCGAGATGCTGGCGCGCGAGGACGAGAACACCGAGGAGCTGCTGGCGACCTGGCAGGGGACCGGTGCCCGCGGCGACCGTTCCAAGAAGGCTCCCGTTCCCGGCCTGTCCCGACTCGCAGCGCCGTTGAAGGAGGGAGACCGCCAGACGATGCCCGACCTCGCCGGCCTCCCGTCCGCCGACCTCGCCGAGCTGGTCCAACAGCTCACCGACCAGATGCACAACGCTGCAGCGGAGCTCCAATTCGAGGTAGCAGCGCGGATCCGCGACGAGATCTCGGATCTGAAGAAGGAGTTGCGCCAGATGATGGAAGCAACGAGATAGATGGAGCCCGGCGAGCTGCTCGAGCATTGCCTCGGCTTCCCCGGCGCGTGGCCGGACAACCCGTGGGACCACGAGCTCCCGGTGGTGAAGGTCGGCGAGGCGCCGCAGGCAGGGAAGATCTTCGCGTTCCTCAATCCCGACACGGTCGGCATCAAGGCGGGCTCGGACCGCCAGATCGCGGACGAGTGGCTTGATCGCTATCCCGAGGATGCCGGCGTGATGGCCTACATCGGCCGCTCCGGCTGGAACTCGCTGCGCCTGACCGGCGCGATCCCTGACGCGGAGATCATCGAGGCCGTCGAGGAGTCCTACCGTCTGGTGGTCTCGGCGTTGCCGAAGAAGCACCGTCCCACCGGGTGGGAGACCGTCGCCGGAGAGTGACGGCCAGCCGAGTTTCCATCAGCCGAGTCTCCCTGACAAGGGTGTCGATCAGCAGATCCACACCCTCCCGCCTTACTATCCCGGCGGGAGGACGAGGATGGATGCGAAGGGCACTGCGCTGCGACGCACGCTGAGCGGGCTTGCCGGCCTGCTGGCGCTGCTGTGCGTCGCCGTCGTGACTGCTCCTCACCTCGCACCCGCCCTCGCGCCGGCGTCGTGGACGGCCGCCGATCGCATCACCGATCGTGATGCCTCGGTCTCGATGGCCGCACGCGAGGCGGCGCTCGCACTGACGACGTACGACTACCGGTCGATCGACGCCGACGTCGCGACCCTGCGCAGGCTGGCGACCGGCATGTTCCAGCACGACCTCGGGAGCTATGGCACTGCCTTGTCTTCAGCATCGCGGCGCATGAAGTCGGTCGCCTCCGGATCGATCGACAAGGTCGGGATCGGGAAGATCGCCGGCGTCGCCGCCGTGGTCGACGTCGCCGCGACCAAGCGGCGTTCCGACGCCGCGACCGGCTCGCACCCGAAGACCGCGACGATCGAGTACCTCTTCCACCTGACGCTCACCAGGATCGGCGATCACTGGCTGGTCTCCGCACTGCGGGTGGCGGTGGCCTCGTGACGGTCCTCGAGCCGGATGAGATGACCTGCCCGTTCTGCGGTGCGCGGATCAAGGCCGCGGCGGTGAAGTGCCCGTCGTGCCACTCCGATCTGCCAGCGAGCGATCCACATGATCTGGGCCTCGCGGGCCGCGTCGCGGGCTACGGACCCTGGTCGGAGCCCGTTCCGGGACCGGTCTCCGGGCAGTCCAGCGATCGATCACGCGACCAAGGCGTCCTCGTGCTCGGCGCTCTGTGCGCCGTGCTCTCCGCGACGCTGGTGTCGCTGATCCTGGTCGAGCAGCCAGACAGCCTGGAGACTGCGAGCAATGGCCAGGTGACCTCGGCGCACTACCGCGCGGACGCGATGAATACCGCAGCGGCGGACGCCCGCCTGATCCTGTCCTACAGCTACCGCTCGTTCGACGCCGACACCGAAGCCGCTCGCGCCGCGATGGCGCCGCTCTTCGCGGTGAAGTACGACGCCACACTGCCTCAACTGCGCTCAGCAACCACGAGGTCCAGGCTCACGCAGACCGGGACGGTCGTCTCGACATCGCTGGTCTCGCTCACCAGGAGCCGGGCTTCGCTGATGCTCTTGACGAACCTCGTCACCGTCCCCGAGGGTTCCAAGGCAGGCCCTCGACAGAGGGTCAACCGTGTCGAGATGACGATGGAACGCAACGACGGCCGCTGGATCGTGTCGAACCTGATGCCGTTCTGATAAATTAGAACAAGTTCCACTTTTGGAACGCCGCTTGTGCCCGGAAGGACGATGTAGTGCCCCAGACCCTCCAGACGGATGTGCTGATCGTCGGGGCCGGCCCTGCCGGTCTGTTCGGCGCGTACTACGCGGGCTTCCGCGGGATGTCGGTGATGCTCGTCGACTCGCTCCCGGAGATCGGCGGCCAGGTCTCGGCGCTGTATCCGGAGAAGGCGATCCTCGACGTCGCCGGGTTCCCGGTGATCAAGGGTCGCGAGCTGGTCAACGCCCTGGTCGAGCAGGCTGCAAGCGCCAAGCCGACGTACCTGCTGGATGTGACGGCGAACGCGCTCACCGTGCATGACGACCACGTCGTGATGGGCCTGGACGACGGCACCGAGATCGAGGCCAAGGTCGTCGTGGTTACCGCAGGCATCGGGAAGTTCAC
>DASRRQ010000049.1:0-43348 GCA_035695505.1 Marmoricola sp.
CCCCCCCCCCCGCGACCAGGTGGTCAGGCCGACCAGGTAGATCAGGAGCGCGAGGACGACGATGCCGGCGACACTCCAGCCCAGCGAGAGCCCGGCCAGAACAGCGGCAACGACCGACAGTGCCCCGGCAAGTGCGGGCGCGTAGCGCGGCAGTCGAGCTCCGCGCAGGGAGGCGCCGCTGCTGGGAGCGGTTTCGAGGGCAGCCATCAGTTGCTCCCGGTGTCGTAGCGGGACACGATCGCGCGGGCGCCGAAGTTGACGGCGAAGGTGATCACGAAGAGCACCAGGCCGGAGGCGATCAGGACGTTGCGCTGGATGCTGGTCGCGTCGGAGAACGTCAGCGCGATGTTCGCGGCGATCGTGCTCGGGTTGGAGGCTGTGAGCAGTTTGAAGGACACCACGCCGCCGCTGCCGACCGAGAGCACCATGGCGACCGCCATGGTCTCGCCGAGGGCTCGGCCGAGGCCGAGCATGGCGGCGGAGACGATCCCGGAGCGGCCGTAGGGGAGGACCGAGAGGCGGACCATTTCCCAGCGGGTGGCGCCGAGCGCCAGCGCTGCTTCTTGGTTCAGACGCGGCGTCTGAAGGAAGATCTCGCGCGTGATCGCGGTGATGATCGGGAGCACCATGATCGCCAGCACCAGGGCGGCGGTCAGGATCGTGCGGCCGTCGCTCAGGGGGGTCCCGGCGAACAACGGGAACCAGCCGAAGTGGTCACCGAGCCACACGTAGATGGTGCCGAGGTGCGGGCCGAGGAAGCTGATGCCCCAGAGGCCGTAGACGACCGACGGGACCGCGGCCAGCAGGTCGATCAGGTAGCCGATCGGCGCGGCCAGCCTGCGTGGGGCGAAGTGCGAGACGGCCAGCGCCACCCCGAGCGCGAGCGGCAGCGCGATCGCTAGGGCGATCGCAGCGGCGAGGAGCGTGCCGAAGACCAGCGGTGCGACGTACCCCAGGAAGTTGGCGTGGCCCTTGAGGTCGACGGACTTCGCGCCGAGCGCGGGCGCACCCTGGACGGTCAGGAAGACGGCGACGCCGGCCAGCACGATCAGGATCGTGAGGCCGGCAGACCGGGTCAGGTTGGCGAAGACCAGATCGCCCAAGCGGCGCTTAGGCGATCCGGCCTTCGTCGTAACGGTGCTCACGAGCTGATGACTGCTCGTCTACTACTTGGACGTGATGCCGTTGATGATGCTGGCGGCCTGCGTCTGCAGCGAGGACGGCAGCGGGGCCGAACCGGCGCCGCTGGCAGCAGCCGTCTGGCCATCGGTGCTGACGACGTAGCTAAGGAAGCCCTTGACCAGCTTGGCAGTCGAGGCGCTCGAGTACGTCGGGCAGGCGATGACATAGGACGTCAGCATCAGCGGGTACGCGCCGGCAGCTGTGGTGGTCCGGTCGACCTTGACTGCCATGTCGCCCGCGCTGCGGGTGGTGTCGAGCGGGGATGCGGCAAGAGCCTTCGCGGCACCGTCGGCAGACGGTGCGGTGTAGGCGTCGCCGACCTTGATCGACGCCACCGTCAGACCGCCGGCCTGGCTGTTGTCGGCGTAGGCGATGCTGCCCGGGCCGGCCTTGACGGCCGCCACGACGCCTGAGGTGCCGTTGGCGCCTTCACCGGACTTCAGCGGCCAGGTCTTGCTGGCGGGCGGGGTCCAGGCGCCACCGGAGGCCTGCGACAGGTAGTCGGTGAAGTTGTCCGTCGTGCCCGAGTCGTCCGAGCGGTGCACGGTGTTGATCTTCGACGACGGGAGCTTCACGCCCGGGTTGTCGGCGGCGATCGCGGAGTCGTTCCACTTGGTGATCGTGCCGTTGAAGATGTTCGCGATCGTAGCCGCGTCCAGGTTCAGGCTCTTCACGCCGTCGAGGTTGTAGATGACGGCGATCGGGCTGACGTAGTCGGGGACCTCGAGGGCGTCGGCGCCACAGCGCTTGTTGGCGGCGGCAACCTCGCCGGCGGTGGGGTCCAGGGCCGCGTCCGAAGCGGCGAAGTCGAGCGAGCCACCGGTGAAGCCGGTGATGCCCGCGCCCGAGCCGGACGGGTCGTAGTTGATGGTCACGCCGCTGTTCTTGGTCTGGTACGCGGCGATCCACGTCGTCATCGCGGCCTGCTGAGCACTGGACCCGGCACCCTTCAGGGTGCCGGAGAGGCCACCACTCGAGGATCCGGACTCGTTGCCGGCGCCACATGCCGACACGGCAAGACCGAGGGCAAGTGCGGCGATGCTAGGGGCTGCCACGCGGCGGAAGGCAGAGCGGTTCACTTGGATCTCCTGTTGTCGTAAGCGACTTGTCAGTGCCGAACGTAGGAACGCGAAGTAACGCGCCCGCTTGCCGCGAGTGAACGGAAGGTGAACGGAGCGCCTCCATTTGGTAGTTGCTGAGCGTGAATGAGAGCCGCTTCACACCGCGACGGCTGGGTAGGCCGACCTCAGCGCACCAGGTAGCGCTCGGTGGCCACGACGCGTCCCTTGCGATGGTGGGCCACGACGATCTCGCCTGGCCCGAGGGGCTCCTCGGCGACGCCCAGGAGGTCCAGGACCGCAGGCAGTACCGGTCGATGGGTGCACAGGACGGCGTTCTCCTTGGTGTCCAGCAGGCTCCGGACGGCACGCTTGACCGTCGTCGGCGTCGACTCCTCCTCGTTGAGCCCGGCGACCGTCTCGATCGCGAGCACCTGGTCGTGTGCGTACGGCGCGAGCGTGCGGACGCAGCGGAGGCTGTCCGATGACAACACCCGGGTCACCCCGAACGCCGAGAGCACCGGGACCAGGCTCCGGGCCTGCTGCCGGCCGATCTCGGTCAGCGGCCGTCTCCCGTCAGGGCCCTTCCAGGTGCCCCGCTTGGTCGCTCGCCCGTGCCGGACGATCACCAGCGCCGAGGTCCGCTTCGGCGCTGCCTCGACCTCCTCGAGGAGGTCGACGTCGTCGGCGTAGGTCAGCCGCTGCCGGGCCTTGTCGAAGGAGAACCAGGCGACCTCGTCGATCTCGTCGTTGGCCGCATAGCCCGAGACATCCGAGTCGCCGACGACGCGGCCGACCCAATAGTGCACGGTCTTCTCCCGGCCGCCGGACACGGCGTACGCCTGGCGCGGCAACGGCCGGTCGAGCCGGACCTCGACACCGGTCTCCTCGAGCACCTCGCGCACCGCCGTGGCGGTGACGTGCTCACCGGGGTCTTGCTTGCCCTTGGGCCAGGCCCAGTCGTCGTACTTCGGACGGTGCACCAGGAGCACCTCGCCGCCGCCGTCCTTGCGCACCACGATCGCGCCGGCCGCGACCACATCGACGGTCGGCGGAGCTGGTGGGATGGGAACTGCAGGCGGCGAACTGGTGGAAGTCTGCTGGTCCTTCGGGGCCATGCCGCTAGTCTCACCGGGAGTCGAGCATTGGGGAAGTAGGCGTGGGTAATCGTCGGCGCGTCGCGGCTGTGGGCATCGCCATAGTCGTCGTTCTCGCAGCGGTCGTGATCGTGCTGCGGGTGCATCGTGACGATCGCACCGACTTCAGTCGCGCCATGGACGTCGTGCCCTCGGCGACGCTGCGGTTCTCTTTCACCGATTGGGCCAAGGTTCGTCAGTCGCTGCACATCGGAGACGACGCGTCCCCGAGCAGCAAGGCGGTCGCCAGTCTGATCAGCCGCGCGTACAACTCAGACTATTCGGCCGTCTCGAGCATCGATGACTCCGCAGTGGCGCTCCAGAAGCACTTCGGCTTCTCCCCGGCCACGATCGAATGGGAGGCGTACGCGCAGGCGGACACCGGTGCCGCGATGGTCGTTCGGATGCCGGATGGCTTCGACTTCTCGAAGGTGACTGCAGACTTGAAGCACCTCGGCTTCAAAAAGCCCGGCTCCGCGACCGGCGTCTGGCTCGGCGGCACCGACCTGGTGGCAGCGATCGACCCGGACGATCCGACGATCAGCCCCGAGCTGCAGTACGTCGCGGTGCTGGCCGACAAGCACCTGATCGTCTCCAGCGACCAGGAGTCCTACGCGCGCACGGCGGCGGCCGTCGCGGACGGCAAGGGCAGGTCGCTCGGCGCCATATCGGAGGCTCGCGGGGTTGCTGACCCGCTGACCGAGCCCGCGGCGGCGATGCTCTGGTCGCGCGACTTCGCCTGTACTGACCTGGCGATGTCCCAGGCCTCGCAGGACGACCAGACGACGGCCCGCCAGCTCATGGCGGCCGCGGGCGAGACGACGCCGCTGACCGGCCTCGTGCTGGCGCTGGCACCGGACCGGACCCTGGATGTCTCCGAGCTCTTCGAGTCCGGCATCGAGGCCAAGGAGAACCTGCGGGCCCGGGCGAAGCTCGCCGTCGGCGATGCGCCGGGTCGCGGCGGCTCGTTCAGCGACGACCTCAAGCTGGTGACCTCGCGGACTGACGGCCCGACGGTCCAGCTGGCGATGAAGCCGCGTACGAAGACCGGCTACGTGCTCTCCGCCTTGGACAGCGGCCCGCTGCTGTTCGCCACGTGCTGACGCACCGCCAACCTAGCGGCGCCCGGACCGCTTCACGGTGTTGTAGCCGAACGCCACGACCTTGCGCAGCGGCCGGGACGTGTCGGGGTTCTTGAACGACTCGACGTACCGGGCGATCGCGTCGTCGAAGGAGCGCTCGAGGAGGGCGTCGAGGTCGGCGTCGGGCAGCACCCGGGCGGCGACCTGGCGCCAGAGCCGCTCGTCGATCCGGGTCCGCTCGGCGAGCAGGTCCCGCGTGCGCTGGTCGAGCTCGGCGGCGAAGTCGGGGCGCATCCGGCGTGGTACGAAGGCGCGCTCGTTGAGCCGGTCGCCGGAAAGATCAGCTCCGAGCCAGCGACCCAGGCCGCTGGTGAGGTCGGGGTTCTCGACCAGGTCGACATGCGCCATCGCGTCGAGTCGCGCCAGAGCGGCGGCCGCGATGGCGTCGTCGTTCTCCGGGGCGATGAAGTCGTTGCCGGGCATCAGGTCGTTCGGCCACGCCAGGAATCGGGCGATCGTGTTGTCGGTGTTGGTCGCCACCAGCGGGTGCATCAGGTAGTCGGCGAGCGAGCCCCAGCCGACGCGGAAAGCCTTGGCGCCGCGGCCCCAGTGCCGGATGTCGAACTCGGTCAGCGCCCGGCTGTGCATCCACTGCGACACGATCCGTGACCGCGGGTTGCGCAGGAAGGTGATGTGGTCGGCGCCCGGGTAGCGGGTCATCGTGGTGTGCGGGCCGATGTGCCCGGCGACCAGGGTCGCGTCCGCCGGCAGCGCCTCGGGCGAGAGGTACATCATGTCCATCGCGGTCTGGTCGAAGGCGTCGAAGTCGTCGTATCCGCCGGCGAGCGAGGTGTCCATGCCCATGACGAACACCTCGGGCGCGATCGCATCCCGCAGCGCGGCCGTCAGCGAGGTCCCGGCGGTCTTGGGGATGTGGCTGAACACGAGCGGGTTCCCCGGTCCGTACTGGCGCATCTGCATACCTCCGCGTCGCAGGCCCGCGGTCGGACGAGCCCGAGCGTGACCTTATCGCGGCAGATCGGGCAGTTCGGAGGAACCGGTCGAACTCCTCGGGCGCGGTTCAGCGGCGACGCTGGTGCGCGCGGACCAGGGTGTTCTGCAGGTCGGCCAACGACGTGCCGTCGGCCGGCCGCGCCGCCGTCCAGGTCCCGTCCGGTTGGAGTTCCCAGCAGGCGGTCGCCGGATCGAAGGCGAGATCGAGCAGGCCGCCGACCTCGGCGACCAGGTCTGGGCCCGGGAGCCGGACCAGGACCTCGACGCGACGGTCCAGGTTGCGGTGCATCATGTCCGCTGAGCCGATGTAGGCCTCCGGCTCGCCGCCGTTCTCGAACCAGAAGATCCGGCTGTGCTCGAGGAACCGGCCCAGCACCGAGCGCACCTTGATCGTCTCGCTCAGCCCCGGTATGCCGGGCCGCACCGCGCAGATGCCGCGCACCAGCAGCTCGACCGGTACGCCGGCCCGCGAAGCCCGGTAGAGCTCGTCGATCACGGCCTCGTCGACGACCGAGTTGGCCTTGATCCGCACCCGCGCCGGCCGACCCGCCTGGTGGTGGGCGATCTCGCCCCGGATGCGCTCGATCAACCCGGACCGCACCGAGTCAGGGGCCACCATCACCTGGTCGTAGGAAGCGTTGCGCGACCATCCCGACAGGTTGTTGAACAGGTGCGCGATGTCCTCGCCGATGGCCTCGTTGGTCGTGAGCAGCCCGAAGTCCTCGTACATGCGCGCGGTCTTGGGGTTGTAGTTGCCGGTACCGATGTGGGTGTAGCGCCGGATGCCGTCGGGCTCCTCGCGGACCACCATCGCCAGCTTGCAGTGGGTCTTGAGGCCGACCAGGCCGTAGACGACATGACAGCCGGCCTGTTCGAGCTTGCGAGCCCAGCGGATGTTGGCCTGCTCGTCGAAGCGGGCCTTGATCTCCACGATCACCAGCACCTGCTTGCCGGCCTCGGCGGCATCGACCAGGGCGTCGATGATGGGCGAGTCGCCGGAGGTGCGGTAGAGGGTCTGCTTGATCGCCAGCACGTGCGGGTCGGCAGCGGCCTGCTCGATGAACCGCTGCACCGAGGTGCTGAACGAGTCGTAGGGATGGTGCAGCAGCACATCGGTGCGCGAGACGGTCTTGAAGACGTCGACCGGCGAGGCCGACTCGACGGGTGCCAGCAGCCGGTGGGTCGCCGGCAGGAAGCCCGGGAACTTCAGGTCGCCGCGGTCGATGTCGGCGATGCCGTGCAGGCCGCGGAGGTCCAGCGGGCCTGGTAGCCGGACCACTTCGTCCGTGCGGACGCCGAGCTCAGAGACCAGCAGGTTCAGCACCCGATCGTCGATGGTCTCCTCGACCTCGAGTCGCACCGGCGGCCCGAAACGGCGCCGCAGCAACTCCTTCTCCAGTGCCTTGAGCAGGTTCTCAGCGTCGTCCTCCTCAACCTCGAGATCCTCGTTGCGGGTCACCCGGAAGGTGTGCACCGCGCGGACCTCCATGCCCGGGAACAGCCGCTTGAGGTGCTCGGCGATGACGTCCTCGAGCGGGACGAACCGCTGGTTGCCGAGAGGGATGAACCGGTTGAAGCTCTGCGGCACCTTGACCCGGGCGAAGTGCTCCTTGCCGGTCTTGGGGTTCGCGACCAGGACGGCGAGGTTCAGGGACAGGCCGGAGATGTAGGGGAACGGGTGTGCCGGGTCGACCGCGAGCGGTGTCAGCACCGGGAATACCCGCTCCTTGAAGATCCGCTTGCATTCACGCTGCTCGTCGCGGTCCAGCTGCTCCCAGCGGACGAGGTCGATGCCCTCGGCCGCAAGTGCGGGGATGATCTGCTCCTGAAAGACCCGCGAGTGCCGCTGCATCAGCTCCGACGCCTCGGCCCAGATCTCCTTGAGGACCTCCTTGGGCATCAGCCCCGAGGCGGACTTCACGGCCACCCCGGCCGCGATCCGTCGCTTGAGGCCGGCGACACGGACCATGAAGAATTCGTCGAGGTTGCTGGTGAAGATCGCCAGGTAGCGGGCCCGTTCGAGCAACGGCGTCTCGGGGTCCTCGGCGAGCTCAAGGACTCGCTGGTTGAAGCGGAGCCAGGAGATCTCGCGGTCCAGGAACCGGTCGTCGTACTCGCCCGTCTCCAGGTCGTCGAGCTCGGGCTCGTACGGCGGATCGACGTCGAAGGACGAGACCACGTGCAGCGCCGACTCCAGCGGGCCCTCGTCCGGGTCGGTGGTGAACGTGTCGGTGCTCATGGGCGAAGTCTGACAGCAGCCGGTGAAAAGCAGGTGAAGTAGTTTGGCCGCATGCCTGGTCTGCTCACCGCCCAGATCCTCCTGCTGCGCACCCTGATGGGCCTGCCGCCGGGCCTCCAGCGGGCGCTGCTGCGCCGGCCGGTGGTCCTGGACGGCCAGACGCTGTCTCCGGAGACCCAGATGATGCTGACCCTGCAGCGGGTCGCACGGGAGCCGAAGATCGAGGACCTGCCACTGCCCGAGGCTCGGGTCACTACCGACAAGCAGGCCGACATGGTCGGCGGACGCCAGCCGATCGGGGCGCTGCGCGAGCTGGTCGTCGACGGCGCCGCCGGCCCCCTCGCCGCGCGCCTCTACATCCCCTCGAGCCGGCTGGGGGCCGATCCAGTGCCGACGCTGATGTTCATCCACGGCGGCGGGATGATCTACGGCGGCCTGGAGAGCCATGATGCTGCCTGCCGCTTCCTCGCCGAGAACTCGGGGGTCCAAGTGCTCGCCGTGGACTACCGGCTGGCGCCTGAGCACCCGTTCCCGGCGGCGAACGACGACTGCTTCGCGGCGTACCGGTGGCTGCTGGCGCAAACCGACGACCTCAACGCCGACCCTGAGCGGCTCGCGGTCGGCGGCGACTCCGCCGGCGGCTACCTGTCGGCGACGACTGCGATCAAGGCCGCCGAGGCCGGCCTGCCGCTGGCGTTCCAGCTGCTTGTGTACCCGTGCACCGATTTCGTGAACAAGTCACGCAGCAGCCAGCTCTTCGGCGAGGGGTTCTTCCTCAGCTCGAAGTTCATGGACCAGGCGCGGGACGCCTTCTTCGCCACCGAGGGTGACAAAAAGGACCCGCTCGGCTCGATCGCGCTGCGGGCCGACCTGCCGACCGGCCTCGCGCCGGCGTACGTCGTGACGGCGGGGTTCGACCCGTTGCGCGACGAGGGCGAGGCGTACGCCGATCTACTGGCCGAGCACGGCGTCCGGGTCGGCAGAAAGCGCTACTCCTCGATGATCCACGGCTTCTTCAACATGGTCGGCACCGGCCGCGAGGCCCGGGATTACAACCGCGAGACCGCCGCAGTCCTGCGCGACGCGCTCAGCTGACGGATCTGGTCCCGTTGGTCGCGCCGCGGTACTGGACCTCGGTCCGCACCGTGGTGAAGCCCTGCCGGTTGTAGACCGCGATCGCCGGGTCGTTGTCGCCGTCGACGTAGAGGATCACGTCGTCGACGCCCTGCTCGGCGAGGTAGGACAGGCCGACGTTGGTCAGCACGCTGCCGAGTCCGCGGCCGGCTGCCTTGGGGTTCGCGGCGACCACGTAGACCTCGCCGTACGGCGGGTTCTCGTCGCGGTGCACCTTGGTCCAGTGGAAGCCGAGGATCTCCGGCTCGTCGGAGGGGTCGTCCTCGGGGACGGCCAGGAACAGGCCCTCGGCGTCGAACCAGGCCTCCTTGGTCCGCTCCGCGAAGTCCTCGTGGGTCAGGTGGCCCTGCTCGGGGTGGTGGGTGAAGGCGGCGGCGTTGACAGCGAGCAGACCTGCCTCGTCGGCAGGGGTGAACGTGCGGATCCGGACGCCGGCAGGGGCCGGCAGCGTGGTGACCGGCAGTGCGGTCGGCCGCGCCATGATCCGCAGCTCGCGCTCCTTGGGGATGCCGAGGCGCGCCGCGATCCGACCGGCCGAGGGGTGGTCGCCGTGCGACCAGGCCTCGACCTTGTCCGTGGTCGCGAGCGCCGCCCGGGCCAGCGCCGTACCGACCCCGGCGTTGCGGGACTCCGGGTGCACGGCGAGGTCGAGGATCTGGCCGTGCAGCAGGGCGAAACCGCCGTCGCCGAGCCACAGTGAGGCGTCGCGCAGGCCGCGGTACTTCAGTTGCAGGCAGGCCTGCTCATTCAAGGTGATGACGCCGTCGGCCTTGTCACAGGCTTCGGCGATGCGGCGTACCTCAGCCGCGGGGCCGGTGCCGGAGTCGGTGAAGTCGGCGGGGTCGATCTGGACCAGACTCATCGGTGAAGCCTCAATTCGCAGGTACGTCCTCGAGCTCGCGGCTCTTGTCCTTGGGCGGCAGCACGAACCGGTAGCCGACGTTGCGGACCGTCCCGATCAGGGACTCGTTCTCCGGGCCGAGCTTGGCCCGGAGCCGCCGGACGTGCACGTCGACCGTACGCGTGCCGCCGAAGTAGTCGTAACCCCACACCTCCTGGAGCAGCTGTTCGCGGGTGAAGACCCGTCCGGGGTGCTGGACCAGGTATTTGAGGAGCTCGAACTCCTTGAACGTCAAGTCGAGCGTCCGACGCCCCAGCTTGGCGGTGTACGTCGCCTCGTCGACGACGACCTCGCCACCGCGGATGATGTGCGCCTCGGGGTCGTCGCCGTTGCGGGAGCTGTCCTGGCGGCCCAGGGCGATCCGGATCCGGGCATCGATCTCGGCGGGCCCGGCCGTGACGAGCAGGACGTCGTCGACGCCCCAGTCAGCGGCCACCACAGCGAGCCCGCCCTCGGTCAAGATCATCAGCACCGGCTGGTCGGACCCGGTCGTGCGGATCAGCCGGCACAGGTCGCGGGCATGCGCAAGGTCGCGGCGGCCGTCGATCAGCACGAGGTCCGAGGACGGTGCCTCGAGCAGTGCGCTGCCCTCGGCGGGCAGGATCTTGACCTGGTGGGGGAGCAGTGCGAGGCCGGGCAGTACCTCGGCCGAGGGCTGCAGGGCGCTCGTCAGCAGGAGCAGCGTGCTCATGGCGAGCACCTCCCTCCAACGGGACCCGACGGGTCAGCGATACGGGAGGATATCGAACATGAGCGGCGCAGCGACGCAAGATGATCCAGGGGTCGGACAGATCACACTGCGCTACTGGGCGTCTGCCCGGGCCGCGGCGGGGGTCGCGCAGGAGCTGGTCGACGTCGCCGGGACCACCGCTCTCGCCGATCTCCTCGCCTCGGTGATCGAGCGCCACGGCGCCGAAAGCCCGCTGGCTCGGATACTTCCGTCCTGCTCCCTGCTGGTCGGCGACCAGCCGGTGAGCTCGCGCGATGCGGCGAGCGTGCGGGTCGCGGCAGGGGAGACAGTGGAGTTCCTGCCGCCCTTCGCGGGAGGGTAGAGGTCAATGTCGACTGGCCTGGTGTGGAATGTTTTTCGCGCTGACGCGTTGGAGACCTCGTGAGCCCCGGAGCCTGGATCCTGATCGCCGCGATCGCGGTCTCCCTTGCCTTCGGCGGCTACCGGGCACTGACCGATGGCACGTTCCGCGGCACGCGGCGCCTGGTGGGCGTTGACATCGCCAGCGCAGGGCCCTCACCCGCCTCGCTGCTCGAGGGGACCCCGTGGTCCTCTGACCTGGGTGAGCGTTTCACGCTGCTGCAGTTCTCCTCGGCGTTCTGCGCACCATGCCGGGCGACCCGGAGGGTGCTCGAGGACGTCGCCAGCGTCGTGCCGGGCGTGCGCCACCTCGAGGTCGATGCCGAGCACCACCTCGACGTCGTACGCCGGCTCGGCATCCTGCGGACCCCGACGACCGTGGTCCTCGACCATGCCGGGGTCGAGATCACCCGCGCGACCGGGGCGCCGAGCAAGCAGCAGGTCCTCGCAGCGCTCGCGGCGGGCTGATCCGAGCGGGGCGTTGCTCACACATTCGGCGAAGGTTCCGGGCTGGTGGTCGGATTCGGTTAGGGTCTGCGGTGCGTGACGCGCAGCGCGCGCACCGCGACGAACCCCTCTCACAGAACCGGAATGCGAAGCCATGAGCACCGAAGCCGCCGCCGTCGAGCAGACGATCACCGAGTTCCTCACCCGGATCGACAAGCTCCCCGCCAGCCTCACGGCCGACCTTCCGCTGTACGCCGACGGCATCGGCCTGGACTCCCTGGAGACCGCCGAGCTGTCCGCGGTCCTCGAGGACGAGCACGGCGCCGACCCGTTCAACGACGGTGAGATGCCCGCGACCGTGGGCGACATCCTCGCGTTCTACGCCGCGAGCGCCTGAGTGAGCACCCCGAACGAGGCCAGCGTGCCCCGCGAGCCCCGCGTCGTCATCGTTACCGGCGGCAGCCGTGGCCTCGGCGCCGGCATCGTCCGCTCCTACCTGGACTCCGGCGACCTGGTCGCGACCTGCGCCCGCTCGATCACGCCGGAGGTCGAGGCCTGGCAGTCCGACCCGGCCACCGCGGACCGGTTCCTGTGGGGCTCGGCCGACCTTGCCAAGGTCGAGGACGCTGACGCCTTCGTGAAGGCGGTGCTCGCCAAGTGGGGCCGCGTCGACGTCCTGATCAACAACGCCGGGGTCGCCCGCGACGGCATCCACAGCATGTTCTCCGACGACGACATCGACACCGTCGTGGACCTCAACATCAAGGGCACGCTGTACGTCTCCCGGGCGGTCGCGAAGCGGATGCTCGCCCGGCGCAGCGGCTACATCGTGAACATCTCCTCGATCGTCGGCCTCTCGGGCTACCGAGGCCTGGCGACGTACAGCGCTACCAAGGCGGCGCTGGACGGCCTGACCCGCGCGCTGGCCCGCGAGCTCGGCTCCCGCGGCATCGTGGTCAACGGCATCGCGCCGGGATACCTCAGGACCGAGATGAGCCACGGCCTCGACGCCGATCAGCTCAACCAGATCGTGCGGCGTACGCCGGCCGGCCGGCTTGGTGACCCCGAGGACATCGCCCGCGTCTGCCAGTTCCTCACCGACCCCGCCAACGGCTACCTCACCGGACAGGTCATCGTCGTCGACGGAGGGCTCACCTCCTGATGTCCCGCGTTGTGAACGCAGCGCTGATGGCTGCGTACAAGCGCGGATTCGAGATCCGCCGGCACCCCGCCGTACGCCGGGCGCGGATGCTGGCTGCCCACGACATCGACCTGGTGCTCGATGTCGGCGGCGCCAAGGGCGGCTACGGCAGCCAGCTGCGCCAGTTCGGGTACGCCGGCCGGATCGTCTCGTTCGAGCCGCTGGACGGCGCTTTCGCCCTGCTCTCCAGCACGATCGCCGGCGATGCGGCGTGGACCGCGCGCCAGGTTGCGCTGGGAAGCCAGCCAGGCGAGTCGATGATCAACATCGCCTCGAACTCCGACAGCAGCTCGCTGCTGCCGATGAACGACGCTCATACCGACGCCGAGCCCAGCGTCGGCATCGTCGGGCAGCAGCGTGTCGAGGTCGTCCGGCTCGACGACATCATCGACGAGATCGCCACGCCGACCAGCCGGATCTTCCTCAAGATCGACGCGCAGGGCTTCGAGCGCGAGGTCCTCGCCGGTGCTGAGAAGACGCTCGCGCGGTGCCGCGGGATCCAGCTCGAGCTCTCGTTCGTCCCGCTGTACGACGGCGGCATGCTGGTCGACGACGCCATCTCGCTGGCCTACGCCGCCGGGTTCCAGATGGTCGGCGTCGAGCAGGGCTGGGCCGCCCCCACGGGTCAGATGCTGCAGGCCGACGGCGTCTTCTTCCGGCTCTGAGGCGCCCCGCTGCAGCCTGCAAACCTGTGCGCCCAGGGACTCGCTGGTATTCGTACCGGTCCGGTATCGTTTGCCACGGATGCGTGGGGGAACGCGTCCGCTCGGTAACCGCACGGGGGTGCAAGGGAGCGCTCGACCATGTCCGGGACCCTGTCTGCCCCACCGCTGACGACCAAGCAGCGGGTGGCGAAATTCGTGCCCGCCGCCGGCGTCAACTTCCTCGACCGCCTCGCCTTCGGTGTGCGGCGCAACCGGATCAAGCTGGTCCACTGGTTCTTCGGCCTCTTCGGCCTCAACATCGTCGGCCGCAAGGACTACTACTCGACCCTGCCGGTCCTCGAGGACATCGCCGCGACCCGTGACCGCTGGGACCGCCCGAGCGAGCTTGCCGGCCTCGAGATCAACCTCAACGACGTCCAGAAGAACCTCGCGGGGCTCGCTGACAGCTGGGAGGCCGAGTTCCAGACTGTCGCCCCCGACCACGGCGCCAACGCAGCCAAGGGCTTCGGCCCTGGCTACCCGGCGTTCGACGCCCGGACGCTCTACTACAAGATCCGCGAGCACAAGCCGGCCCGCTACCTCGAGGTCGGCTCCGGGCTCTCGACGTACTACGCCAGCCTGGCTGCCGGCAAGAACGCCGCCGAGGGCTCGCCGATGTCGATCACCTGCATCGAGCCCTACCCGTACGACGCGCTGCGCACCATCGACGACTTCGACCTGATCGAGGGCTTCGTGCAGGACGTGCCGGTCTCACGGTTCGAGGAGCTCGAGGCGGGCGACGTCTTGTTCATCGACTCCTCGCACGCGCTGAAGATCGACAGCGACGTGGCGTACCTGTTCCTCGAAGTGCTGCCACGGATCAAGCCCGGCGTCTATGTGCACATCCACGACGTGCACTTCCCCTACAACGGCCCGTTCCCGGCCGACACCTGGATCTTCGGCGAGCGGCCCCCGGTCTACTGGAACGAAGCGATGGTGGTGCAGGCGTTCCTGGCCTTCAACACCGCCTTCGAGATCCAGCTCTCGACTCCGATGATCCGCCACTTCGACGAGCACTTCCTGCTCGAGCGCTTCCCCGATTACACCGCGCTGAGCAAGGACCCGAACCCGCCGTCCTCGCTCTGGCTCCAGCGCGTCGGCTGAGCCTCAATCCTTGGGCTGCAGTCGCGGGTACTGCTTGGCCCAGGAGCGGATCTCGTCGGCGATCTCCTCGCCGATCGCCCGGTGCAGCGCGCCGGTGTAGTGGAAGCCGTCAGTGTTCGGCTCGACGCCGGGCGGCATGGTGCGCTCGGCGATGTCCGGGATCGGCACCAGCATGATCTCCGGGTTGGCGTAGTCGGCCACCAGCCGGCGGAGCATCTCGTTCATCATGCGGGTGCGCTCGGTCATCCCGGGGAACCAGCCGCGGCCCCGGGATCCGGGCGGCAGGAACTCGAAGAGCATGATCAGTGGCTCGCCGACCTCGCGGGTCTTGTCGATATAGGTGCGCAGCTCGAGCTCGACCTGGCGGATCTTGCGGCCGAAGAACCGGCCGCCGATCCTGGCGTCGACGCGGCACTGCAGTTTGGCCGAGGCCATCCAGACCCTGCGGAGCAGCAGGCTGCGGTAGGTCTGGCGGATGCGTCCCGGGCGCTGCTTGAGCGAGTTGGAGTGCCGCTCGAGCCAGCGCGGCAGGAAGAGGTGAATGACCTCGTAGTAGCCGTAGCTGAGGATCACGACGTCGGGGGACCAGGCTTTGACCTGCTCCTCCCAGGTCCGGAACGCCAGCCGGGTCGGCTCGCTGGCGACCGCGGCCGTCCAGACGCTCGCTCCATGGCCGGAGTCCAGCAGCGACTCCTCGATCACCCGGCTGAAGATGAAGTCCTCGCGCCGCTGCGGCCGCTCGGAGATGTCGTGCATCAGCGAAGCACCCTTGACCAGGACGCGGATCGGCAGCGGTTGGGGCACAGGCATGCCCTGAGTTTATCCGGGCAAACCGGGAGTCGCCGCGCGAATCGCGGCGTCGACCTCGCCCGCGATCCAGTCACCGATCGCTTTGCGGACCCGGGGCTCGTAGTGCATGCCGTCGGGCACCGGATCCTCACCGGGGGCGGCCTTCTCGGCGAGCTCCGCGACCGGCACCAGCCGTACGCCCGGGTCGTCGAGCCGCGCGACCATCGCCGCAAGGGCGAGGTTCATCATGTCGATCCGGGCCTGCATCCCCGGGAACCAGCCGTCGGCCTTGCCGCCAGGGCCGAACAGCGAGAGCACGAAGACGGTGGGGCTGCCCGGGGCCAGCGTGCGGGTGCGGTCGATGAGCAGCTCGTAGTCGGAGACGATCCGGTGCGTACGCCGGCGGAACAGCCGGTCGGAGATGCTGCCATCCAGCACCCTCTGCACCTGGGCCAGGATCTTCCAGACTGGCCGCAGCAGGTAGCCGCGGTAGCGGGTGCGCAGCGGGCCGGTACGCCCGTTGTAGGTGTTCACATGCCGTTCGAGCCAGTGCGGCAGCAGCGAGTGGATGCACTCGTAGTAGGCGTAGCCATAGACCACGACGTCTGGGGAGCTGGCCATCACCTCGGTCTCCCAGGAGTCGAACGCCGAGCGGGTCAGCTCGCCGGCCACGCCTCGGTTGACCACCTCGCAGGGACGGCCGCGGTCCAGCAGGCCGTTCTGGATCCACCGCGGGAACGTGTAGTCGCCGGGCCGGCCGTTCCGGTCCGGGGTCATCACGACCAGGGACGAGCCCTTGATGACGACCCGGACCGGGTGCGGCAATGCTGATGGCATGACGGACTGCTCCCCCTGATCGCGTGATCGGTAGCGTACGCAGCGCCGTGACGGCCCCGGCGTCGTTCGGGGAAAGTTCTGGCCAGGGCTGCGATCAGCGGTCGAGCAGGCGCTCGACGTCCTTGCGGTCGGCGTCGACCATCAGCCGGGCCAGGTCCAGCGCAGTGGTGGTGGCCTTCCAGCCGAGCTTCTCGAACGCCAGTGACGAGTCGCCGATCAGCGCGTCTACCTCGGAGGGCCGTTCGAAGCCGTCGTTGTACTTCACGTAGTCGCGCCACTGCAGGCCTGCGTGGCTGAACGCCGCCTCGCAGAAGTCGCGGACCGTGTGCCCGACCCCGGTAGCCAGGACGTAGTCACGCGGCTCGTCGGCCTGCAGCATCCGCCACATGCCCTCGACGTACTCAGGCGCCAGGCCCCAGTCCCGGACCGCGTCGAGGTTGCCGAGCTCGACGTGGTCCTGGATGCCGGCCGCGATCGCCGCGACGGCCTTGGTGATCTTCCGGGTCACGAAGTTCTCGCCCCGGCGCGGCGACTCGTGGTTGAACAGGATCCCGGAGACGGCGAAGAGCCCGTAGGCCTCGCGGTAGTTGACCGTTACCCAGTGCGCCTGCAGCTTGGACGCGCCGTACGGCGACCGCGGGTGGAACTTCGACTCCTCGTTCTGCGGCGGGGCCGTCGAGCCGAACATCTCCGAGGTCGACGCCTGGTAGAACCGGCAGTCCAGCCCCGCAGCACGGATCGCCTCGAGCAGGTTCAGGGTGCCGATGGAGTTGGTCGACGCGGTGTAATCCGGCATGTCGAAGGAGACCTTGACGTGGCTCTGGGCGCCGAGGTTGTAAACCTCCTCGGGGCGGATCGAGCGGATCAGGTTGACCAGGCCGACGCCGTCGGTGAGGTCGCCGTAGTGCAGTTGGAGCGCCGGGTCCTTGTGCAGGTGATCGATCCGGCCACGGTTCATCGAGGAGGATCGCCGTACCAGGCCGTGGACCTCGTAGCCCTTGCCCAGGAGCAGTTCGGCGAGGTAGGAGCCATCCTGGCCGGTGATGCCGGTGATGAATGCGCGTTTCATGATCTGCGCAGCCTATCGGCCCCTCGCCGGCGCCCCTGTCCCCGTTCACTGAATCCGCTGCGCGGGATCTGACCCCCGACCTACAGTTGTCGGGCGGAACCCGCTAGGTTCCCAGCGTCGCGCGCAATCTGGGTGCGCGCCGCACCCCGACCATGGAGGAAAACCCGTGAGCAACGTCGATGTCCTGGTAGCCGGTGGTGGCGGATTCATCGGAGGCCATCTGGTCGCCGATCTGATCAGCCAGGGCAAGACCGTCCGCTCGGTCGACGTGAAGCCCGTCGAGGAGTGGTACCAGGTCCACGAGGGCGTCGAGAACGTGGTCGCGGACCTGTCCAAGCTCCCCAACGCGATAAGCGCGACCGAGGGTGCCAAGGAGGTCTTCCTACTGGCGGCCGACATGGGCGGCATGGGCTTCATCGAGAACAACAAGGCTCTCTGCATGCTGACCGTGCTGACCAGCACGCACCTGCTCGAGGGTGCTCGCGACAACGGCGTCGAGCGGCTCTTCTTCTCTTCCTCGGCCTGCGTGTACGCCGCCGGCAAGCAGACCGACCCGAACGTGACCGCCCTGGTCGAGGCCGACGCCTACCCGGCGCAGCCGGAAGACGGCTACGGCTGGGAGAAGCTCTTCACCGAGCGGATGTGCCGCCACTTCGAGGAGGACTTCGGTCTGACCACGCGGATGGCGCGCTACCACAACGTCTACGGCCCGAACGGCACCTGGACCGGAGGCCGCGAGAAGGCCCCGGCGGCCGTCTGCCGCAAGATCGCGACCGCTGCGATCACCGGCGAGCACACGATCGACATCTGGGGCGACGGCGAGCAGACCCGCTCGTTCATGTACATCGACGACTGCGTCAAGGGATCGCAGATGATCCTGGCCGGTGACAGCAACGAGCCGGTCAACCTGGGCAGCGACGAGCTGGTCACGATCAACCAGCTCGTGGACATCGTCGAGGGCATCGCCGGCATCAAGTGCGAGCGTTCGCACGACCTGAGCGCCCCCCAGGGCGTCCGTGGCCGCAACTCCGACAACACCCTGATCAAGGAGATCTACGACTGGGCGCCGTCGATCACCCTGGCCGACGGCCTCGCGAAGACCTACGCCTGGGTCTACGACGAGGTCAAGCGCTCGCTGGGCTGACCTGCCCGACCACCTGACCGACGCGACCACCACAGGGAACCGGATGCGCCTGCTCGTCCATGACTTCGCCGGGCACCCGTTCCAGGTCGAGCTCAGCCGTGAGCTCGCTCGTCGCGGCCACCAGGTCACGCACTCCTACTCGCCTGCGTGGGTCTCGGGCAAGGGGCGCTTGGCCACCGAGCCCGGTGACACCCTCGTCATCGAGCCAGTCGGCCCGAGCGAGCCGATCGAGAAGGACAAGTTCGTCAAGCGGGTCCTGCTCGAGGTCCGGATGGGGTTCGAGCTGCTGGCCCAGGTACGCCGCACTCAAGCGGACGTGGCGATGCTGTCCAACGCCCAGATCCCGACGCTGGTGATCTTCGCGCTGGGGATGATGGTGCTGCGCAAGCCGTGGGTGCTCTGGCACCAGGACGTGTACGCCGTGGCGGTCCGTGCCTTCGCCGGCGACAAGCTGGGCCGGGGGTTCGGGCTGGTGGCCTCGCTGTTCACGATCGCCGAGCGCTGGGTCTCCCGCCGTGCGGCCGCGGTCGTCGTGATCGCCGACTCGTTCCTCGACGTGCACCGCGAGTGGGGGACCGGCGACAAGACCCGGGTGATCCCGAACTGGGCGCCGTTGGACGAGATCTTCCCGACCGACCGGCTCAACCCGTGGTCGGCCGAGCAGGGCCTCGACGACGTCCGCACCCTGCTGTACTCAGGCACCCTGGGCCTCAAGCACAACCCGGCGCTGCTGGTCGGTGTGGCTCGCGCGGTGATCGACGCCGGTACGCCGGTCCGGCTGGTCGTGGTCAACGAGGGCCCGGCCGAGCCGATCCTCAAGGCCGAGGCCGCGCGCCTCGACGTACCGCTGACGCTGCTGCCGTTCCAGCCCTTCGAGCGGCTCTACGAGGTGCTCGGCACCGGCGACGTCCTGATGGTGCTCCTCGAGCAGAGCGCGGGCGCGTTCTCGGTGCCGTCCAAGACGCTGTCCTATCTGTGCGCCGGTCGCCCGATCCTCGGGCTGATGCCGGCTGAGAACCTGGCCTCGCAGCTCGTCTCCGACGTGGACAGCTGTGTGCTGCCGCCGATAGCGGAGTCGGTCGGCCCGGCCGCGGCGTGGATCGCCGGCATCCTGGCCGACGACGAGGAGCATGCCCGGCTGGGCAAGCAGGCCAGGGCACTGGCCGAGCGGGAGTTCGCGCTCGAGGGCTGCGCCAACCGTTTCGAGGAGATCCTGGTCGGGGTCGCGCGCTAGATCCCAGAATGCGGACGCATGTCTCAGTTATTGAGATTGTCGTTTCCTCGGGGTTGGCTGTTCAGCCTAGGCTTCGTCTCGTGTTCTCGACCATGCTGACCAAGCGCCGCGCAGTGGACCACTGCCGCGTGCACTCGTCGCTGTGTCGAATGTCCTGACGGGACGCCCGGACTACCGCTGATCCAGCAGGTGCCGCGCGCGTCCTCGGGGCGCCGCTGCGTCCCGCGCTGCCAGCCACCCGTCTGCGACCAGGAGAGCATCCGTGAGCACGTCCCCCGAGATAGACCCGCGCGGCCCGCGGTTCACCGCCGGCATCACGCTGGTCGTGCTCGCTGCGGCGCTGCTGACGGCTCCCGGCACGACGACAGTCGTGCTGCTGGCGGTGCAGACGGCGTTCTTCGCGATCGGTGCGGGCCGTGGCGTGCAGTTCACGCCGACGGCGTACGTGTTCAAGAAGCTGATCCGGCCTCGGCTCGCAGCCCCTTCGCACCTCGAGGACGCTGCTCCGCCGCGGTTCGCCCAGACGGTCGGACTGGTGTTCGCCGCCGTGGCGCTGATCGGCTTCGCGATCGGCGTGCACCCGCTGGGTTACGTCTTCACCGGGTTCGCCGTGACCGCGGCGTTCCTCAACGCGGTCTTCGGCTACTGCCTGGGCTGCGAGCTGTTCCTGCTGGGCAAGCGCGTAACGCTGCGTCCCACCAGATCCAGTCCGACCGACTCCCGATCCACCACCCCGAGCTCCATCAACCCCATTGAAACGAACAAGGAAGAAGCAACCGCATGAGCCGCGAATCCGCACTCGTCAACGCCGACTGGGTAGCCGAGCACCTCGACGACCCCTCCATTGTGCTGATCGAGGTCGACGAGGACACCTCGGCCTACGACCGCAGCCACATCCGTGGGGCCATCAAGCTCGACTGGACCACCGACCTGCAGGACCAGGTCCGCCGCGACTTCGTCAACAAGGCCCAGTTCGAGGCCCTGCTGTCGGAGAAGGGCGTCAGCAACGACAGCACGGTCGTCCTGTACGGCGGCAACAACAACTGGTTCGCGGCGTACGCATACTGGTACTTCAAGCTCTACGGACACTCGGACGTCAAGCTGCTCGATGGCGGCCGCAAGAAGTGGGAGCTCGACGCCCGCGAGCTCACCGACGAGCCGGTCAAGCTGGACCCGACGTCGTACACCGCGCAGGACCAGGACACCTCGATCCGGGCGTTCCGTGACGAGACGATCGCCGCGATCGGCGTCAAGAACCTGGTCGACGTCCGGAGCCCCGACGAGTACTCCGGCCGCCTCCTTGCGCCGGCGCACCTCCCGCAGGAGCAGTCGCAGCGGGCCGGCCACGTCCCCACCTCGGTCAACGTTCCGTGGAGCAAGAACGCCAACGACGACGGCACCTTCAAGTCCGACGCCGACCTCAAGGAGCTCTACGACGAGGTTGGGTTCGACGACTCCAAGGAGACCATCGCGCTGTGCCGGATCGGCGAGCGCTCCTCGCTGACCTGGTTCGTCCTGCACGAGCTGCTGGGCAACAAGAGCGTGAAGAACTACGACGGCTCCTGGACCGAGTACGGCTCCCTCGTCGGCGTTCCGATCGCTCTCGGCGATGAGCCGGGCGAAGCCTGATGTGCGGCGCGACTGCCGGGGGCCTGTCCCTCGACGGTGTCGACGTGGCCAAGGAGGCGATCATCCAAGGTCAGGTGACCAAGGGTGGCGAGCCTGTCGCGACGGCGTACGTGCGACTCCTGGACGGTAGCGGTGAGTTCACTGCCGAGGTCCCGGTCTCCGCAACCGGACACTTCCGGTTCTTCGCCGGCCCCGGAGAGTGGACGCTGCGCACGTTGGCGCCGCAGAGCGACCCGGTCGACAACACCGTGACGGCTGCCAAGGGCGTCGTCGCTGAGGTCGCCGTCGCGATCTGATCGACATCGAGGGCCCCGGCACCGAGCGCTGCGGTGGCGGGGCTCTCGTGCGTTTTCCGGTCCCGCAGGACATGCAAATGTCGCGCGTGGGGCCGGTGGGGCGCCCATCACCCTCGCGCGCGACATTCGCATGTCCGGGCGGCGCGAGGGTGACAACCTGGAAGCCACTCTCGGAGTTATGACGGGTGTGACGATGACAAGCAGCGCAGGCTCCCAGGAGGGACGATGATCTCCCAGCGGAGCCTGCCCGAGTTCGACGCCTTCGTGGCGACATCTTCGGACCGGCTGCTCCGTACGGCGTACCTGCTGTGCGGGGACCGTGGACATGCCGAGGACTTGGTCCAGACGGCGCTGATGAGGACGGCCCGCCGGTGGCGGACGGCCCGCGAGCTGCCTGAGGCCTATGCCCGCCGGGTGCTGGTGAACCTCGCCAAGGACCGGTGGCGCCAGCTCGGCCGCCGGCCCGCGGAGCTCCCGCTCGAGGTAGCTCCCGATCGCAGCAGCGAGGTGCCGGCCGGCACCTCGATGCTGGACCGGGAGGATCTGCTCCGGGCGGCCGCGAGCCTGCCACCGGGGCAGCGTGCGGTGCTGGTGCTGCGCTACTTCGATGAACTCTCGGTCGAGGAGGCGGCTGCTGCCCTCGGGGTCACCCCGGGGACCGTCAAGTCACAGACCTCGCGGGCGCTGGACAACCTGCGCACCGCACTCGCCCCGATGAAGGAGAACGCCGATGTTGACTGATGAGGAACTGACCCGGGAGCTCGGTGCTGCGTTCCGCTCCGGTACCTGCGACCTGACCTACTCCGGCCGCCGTCGCCCTCGCCGTAGCGCCGTGGTCGCAGTGCCGGTTGCGGGGGTGGGACTGGCGCTGACCGCGGTCGCGATCACCGCCGCCCTGAACGCCGGCTCGAGCCCGACGCCGACTGGTGCCATCGCGGGCGGCTCGACTGCCCCGGGCGCAGCAGTGTCGACGGCTGCGCGGCCACGTCTGGTCACTGAGAAGATCTCGCTGGCCGGCTACACGCTGCACTACACCGCCACGGCGGGGTCGCAGCCGCCCGTGTACGCCACATCGGAGCCTGGGCCGGTCCCGGACGGCTTCACCCCGGTCTCCGCCCCCAACGGCGCGAAGGCCTGGATCGGTAAGGACCCCGCCACCGGGGACAACGCGCTGTTCGTGCAGATCGCCGACCGCAACGGCGGCAACCTGTTCGCACTGCACTCTGCGGTGTGGACCCAGCAGCAGCTCGTCGACATGTTCCACAACGGGACCCCGGCCACGGTGCCGATGGTCAAGGAGCAGTAGCCGCCTACGACAGTGGCCCGTCACCTTCGGCGGCGGGCCACTGCGCTCCTCCCAGCCAGTGGACGGGCGATCAGCTCGTCGGGGTCAGAGCGGCTTGCGGGCGAACACGTCCAGCACGATCCGGGGGACCGGGCCGTGCTGGATCGCAGCGTCCATCGCGCGCCCGGTGACCTTCGCCAGGCCGTTAGGCAGGCCGAGCGACTGCAGGTACATCGACGACTTCAGGCTGTACCGCGCCTTCGGGATCGCCTGGATGTCGGTGTAGCCGAGGCGCTCAAGCATCGCGGTCATGCTCGGGCTCGTGTGCAGCTGCCAGTGGTGGTGGGCGACGCGGCGGTCAACGATCCGATTCACCCGGCCACCGGAGAGACGCAGCGCAGACAGCGCCATCGTGTCGACCGACGACCAGCGCGGGGTCTGCAGGAACAGGATCCCGCCAGGCTTCAGGGCGCGCAGACAGTCGGTGAGCAGACCGTCCACGTCCTCGACGTGGGCCATCACGCACCACATGGTCACGGCGTCGTACTCGTTCTCCAGGCCGAGCTCGCTGAGCTCGCCGAGCTGGAGGTCCACGTCGTAGTTGGCCTTGGCCATCTCGACGGCACCGGCATGCAACTCGTTGCCGCTGACGGCGAAACCGGCCTCGCGGGCCAGCGCCAGGAACTCGCCGTCACCGGCTCCGACGTCGTACAGGCTCAGGTCAGGGCGCCCGGCGAGCTCGCTGCTCAGCATCGCGACCGCCTCATGCCAGCCGGCCTGGGCGGTGCCTTCGCGCTTGCCGTTGACATAGCCCTCGTAGTCGAAGGTAAGCGCCCCGTCCGGGTCGTCCATGTCGTGCTGATAGGACGCCCGCTCGGCCCAGAAGCGCAGGCCGCAGTCGTTGCAGCCGATCACGCTACGGTGCGAGGCTCTGGACGGCGGGTAGTGCCGGACATGCGTGGACGCGCACCCCGGACAGGCCTCAGGAGCCCCCGGCACGGCTACGAAACCAAGTGAAGACACGAACAGCTCCTCGACGACCAGTCCCTCGAGATGTGGTGTCTGCCCCTTGTTTCCCCACGTGGCAGACCGGTCGAGCCTAACCCGCTCTGACGACCTTCGGGTAGGTAACTTCAGACTTCCCGCGCCTCGCCGAACTGGTCATCGGGCCACCCGGGCTTGGGTAGGCTGACCAGCCATGTCGGGCATCGAGGAGCCGGGCACCCCGCTGGAGGTGCCCGAGGAGTACGCCGCGGTCTACCGCGACGCCTACCTCCGCGCGCTCGCAGAGGAGAGCGCCGCCGGGGACGGGTCGACCGCGCCTGGTGCACCCGTCGACGCGGCGCCGATCGCAGCAGAGCCGGAGGCCGCCGGATCCGGCGGGCCGTATGGCGGCTCCCGTTGGCGGATCCCCGTCGCGGTCGCGGCAGCGGTCCTGGTGCTGATCGGCGCTGCGTACGGGATCGGCAAGCTCGTCGGTGGCGGCTCCTCCAACGGCGCGCCCGCCAGCGCGCACAGCCCTTCGGGTGCGGACACGCTCCGAACGCAGCCGTCCGAGCCGCTCGGCAGCGGTCGCCCACATCCCTCGCGCAGGCCGGGGCACTCGGCATCCTCGACGACGACCTCGAGCGGCTCAGACGCCTATGACGGCTCCGTTACCGCCGTCACGGGGCTGACGATGACGGCGTCATGCACGGCCCCGCCGGGCGTCGACTCGGCCGGCCACCCGGTGGACTACGAGGCCCGCAATGCCGTCGACGGTGACTCGACGACCGCGTGGCGCTGCGACGGCTCGGGCGTCGGGACGACGCTGACGATCACGCTCCCCTCGCGCACCGAGGTCGCCGAGGTGGGGCTGATCCCCGGCTACGCCAAGACCGATCCCACCAGCGGCGACGACCGGTACGCCGAGAACAATCGGATCACCGAGGTGCGTTGGACGCTCTCCGACGGGGTCATCGTCGAGCAGAAGCTGGACGGGTCCCCGACTGATCGCGACGTCCAACTGCTGCGGGTGCCGGCGACCGCAACGTCCACGATCTCCCTGCAGATCGTCGCCGTGCGGCACGGGTCGCGGGACACAACGGCGATCAGTGAAGTCGCGGTCTCCGCGGCGTCATGACCTTGGTCTGGCGGGCTGCGCCAGACTCCAGCTCCGAGAGCCTCTTGGCTCGGGTCAGGTTGGTCTTCTCCTGGTGCGAGCCAGCGTCCGGAGGTGTCTCGCTGGGCTCGTGGGCGACGAGGATCAGGCACAGGACGGCCCAGACGATCCGGTCGTAGAGCGTCGGGCCGATCATGCCGAAGGCAGCGTAGGACAGGCCGGCGTACGCCAGCCGGTTGGGCTTGCCGGCCTGGAACAGCGGCCGCACCAGTGCGGCGATCACCAGGACGAAGCCGACCAGGGTCAGCACGCCGCCGCCGACGGCGACCTCGAGGTAGGCGTTGTGGAACGCAAGGATCGTGTCCTTGCTCCACCCGTTGCCGCGTATCGGATTCTTCAGGAACAGGTCCCAGCCTTGATGCAGCAGGCTGGTCCGCGCTTGGTCGGAGAACTGGGCACTGGTGTTGCCTTTGAGCCGGCTGATCACGTTGTCCTGGCCGATCGCGACCAGGAACGCGTTGCCACCTAGGACCGCGAGGATGCCGCCGGTGATGATGACGTACCAGGCGACCGCGGAGCGCTCGACGATCGGCCACACGATGGTGATCAAGGCGCAGCAGAGCAGGCTGGCGCGGCTGCCGCTGTCGACGACCGAGTAGCCGACCACGACCATCCCGCCGAGTACGAACCAGCGGTTCTTCGGGTCGACCCGGTAGAACAGGAAGATCAGCAGGGCGTAGGCCATCTGGCCGCCGAGACCGTAGAAGTTCGGCTGGGTGGTCAGCCCGACGCCGCGGCCCTGAGCGTGGGTGGCGCCGTGCCGGACGAGGCCGTAGGCGACGCTCACCCCCTGGCCGAAGACGTACGCCCAGGCGAGCGAGTCAAGCAGCTTGCCGGCCGGCCGGAGCAGGTTGAGGACGAAGACCAGGATCATCGTCGCCGCGATGATCTTGACGAACCCGACCAAGCTCGCCGACGGGGACGGCGAGATCAGGCTGGTGACCATGCCGCCGACGAACAGGATGCTGGCGCCGATGACGTACAGCGGCGGCAGCTTGGGGCGTCCAGTGGACAGGATCCGTGGGATCAGCAGCCCGAACCCGAACACGAAGAAGACGTCGGAGATGTCGACGTTGCCGGCGAGGCCGAGGGCGTTCATCGGGGCTGCGAACATCCCGAGCAGCATCAGCCCGATGCCCATCTTCTCCGGACCGATCCCGACCAGCACCGTGAGCGCGATGCCGAGGAAGACTGCAGCGATCGAATACAGCAGGCTGTTGGTCGACACGCCGATCACGAGCAGCAGCAGCAGGACGACCATCCCGACGATGGTCGCGGACATCCGCTTGAGGACACCGATCACAGCGGGCTCCGGTGCGCCCGGACGGTCACGGCTTGTTCTTCTCCGGACCGTAGCCGTAGGCGTAGCCGTAGCCGTAGCCGTAGCCCGAGCCCTTGCCACCGCGCTTCGGCGTCATATTGACCATGACGCCGAGCATGTTCGCGTCGACCTGGTTCAGGCGCAGCGCTGCCTGGCGCAGCTGCTCCTTGGTGGTCTTGCCGTGCCGGACGACCAGGATGGCGCCGTCGACGTCGCGCGCCATGATCGCGGCGTCGGAGACCGGGAGCAACGGCGGGCCGTCGATGATCACCATGTCGAACATCTGCGAGACCCGGTCGAAGAGCTCCTGGGCCGCGCGCGACTGCAGCACCTCGGTCGGGTTGGGCGGGATCGGGCCGCTAGCCAGGAAGTAGATCCCGGAGTCGGTGTGCTTCTGGATGCTGTCCTGGAGCTCGCTGCGCCCGACCAGCACCGTGGTCAGACCGACCGAGCGCTCCAGGCCAAGGACGCTGGCGACCTTGGGCCGGCGCAGGTCGCCGTCGACGAGGAGGACCCGCAGGCCGGTCTGTGCCAGCGCGATCGCCAGGTTCGTCGCGGTCGAGGTCTTGCCCTCGCTCGGGACGGCACTGGTGATCACGATCGCCCGTGGCCGGGTGTCGAGATCGAGGAACTGCAGGTTGGTCCGCAGTAGTCGGAACGCTTCTACCCGGGTCGAGTGGCTGCCGACCTCCGTCAGCAACGGGTGTTTGGGGACGTCGGCGTCGTACGCCACGCTCGAGAGCACGGGCGCGTCGATGGTGCTCTCGACGTCGTGTACCGAGGTGACCGTGTTGTCGAGCAAGTCGCGCAGTAGCGCCATCCCGACACCGATCACCAGACCGAGGACGCCGGCGATCACCATGTTCAGCAGGACCTTGGGACTGACCTGGGTGGAGCTGTAGGACGCTGGGTCGACCACAGTCAACTTGACCGGGGTCGTCTCCACCGTGGAGATGTAGGCGGTGAACAGCTCAGACTCGGCCTTGGCGATCTGCTGGGCGGTGGCCGGGTTGTCGTCGGTGACCTTGAGATCGATGATCACGGTCTGGAGGTCGACGCTGGCCGAGATCTTGTCACCGAGCTGGGCCGGCGTGAGGTTCAGTTTGAGCCGGGCGATGACCTGCTGCATCAGTTCGCGGCTGGTGGCCAGCTGGGAGTACGACACAACCTTCTGCTGGGCGAGGTACGACTGGGCGACGGCGTCGCTCGCCGTGGCGTCCGGCGATGCCGTCGCGCTGACGAAGACGCGTGCTTCGGACTCGTACTGCGGGGTCTGGAAGTAGGTCAGGGCCCCACCGCCGAGCAGCCCCAGAAGGAAGAAGACAACGATCGTCAGCCAACGTCGCTGCATCATTCGCAGCAGTTCCTTGAAATCCACGCTGAACTTTCTGGTTCGGAAGCTGGTACCACTCGACTACCGGAGTGTAGACGGGTCGGGGCCTGGAGAATGCGCAGCGCAACGGCCGCGGTCATGTCTAGAACGATCATGCCCTGTTCGGGTGACGGTTCGCCCCGAATCGACCCTTTCCGTCCGGCCGATTCGGCTCGCGCGACGGTCTTCGAGGGCGCCTCTGGCAGATTCTGGGCGGGTTCCGGGGCGCCTCGACGTGTCTGGGCGCGGCGTCCTGGGCGGGTCGCTGGCTCTCGCGCTGGCGTGCTCGCGTCCCTAGGCTGCGGGCATGGACGAGCAGCGTCAGCCCCGGGAGGCCGATCGCCGTGCGGTCCGCGACCGGATCACGCGCGCGGTCGCGGACGGGCGGATCTCCTCCCTCGATGGCGACATCCGGCTCGGTAACGTCGGCTCCGCCACGACGATGACCGAGCTGGGCATGATCGCGCGCGACCTCGACCAGCTCGAGACGGTGCTCCCGGCAGGGGCTGCTGCTCCGGCCGCACCCGTCGCGCCGGCGGCGTACCCGACCCCTGCTGCGTACCCGGCGCCGCCGACGGCGGGCCGGGTAGCGGCGGCGGCGCGGACCGGGGTACGCCGCTTCCTGCCGCACATCGCCATCGCGGCGATCCTGTTCGTGATCGGCGGCGGCGGGGGGCTCGCGGTCTTCGGTCTGCACTCCGGCAGTGACTCGAGCAGCTCGGTGCCGTCGGTCGACATCGGCAGCCTGCCTGACTTCGCGAGCGACTTCCCCAGCGATTTTCCCGGCGATTCGCCTAGCGACCTCCCGACGGGTCCCTCGGCCCAGCCGGCAGGCGGCAGCTATACGCTCAGCGCCGCCGGCATCCGCAGGTTCCTGGCGACGTACCGGGCGCGGTTCGGGACCGGCCAGGTCGTCGAGCTGACCTTGTACGGCGACTACGTGGTCGTCCAGGTCCCGGCCGGCAAGCACCAGCAGACCGGGTGGCTCTACCGCGACGGAGCGTTCACCACCTTCGGCGGTCGGACCGGGGTCTTCCCCGGCTCGGTCCCGGTCAGCACTGCGAAGCTCAACGTCGCCGCCCTGATGCGCAACCTCGCCATCGCGCGGGGAGCCCTGGGGGTCCCGCACGGGGACGGCGCCTACGTCAACATCGACTATCGGCCGGAGTTCGACCCGGCGCCGAACGTGAACATCTATGTCACCAACAAGGCCAACCAGTCCGGCTATCTGGCCACCGAGCCGTCGGGGCGGATCGAGCGCGCCTACCCCTACGGCAGCTGATCGTCGCTTCGTAGACCTAGTAGACGAGCGCCTGGACGCCGTCGGCGAGGACCGACTCGACGAACGACGCAGCACCCGAGATCCGGGCGCCCGGGACCAGGTCGGCCTCGGTGATGCCGCGGCGGGCCGCGCACTGGGCGCACACCACGAGGTCGCCGGAAGCGGCGATCAGGTCGCGGGCCTCGGCGAGCGGGGCCGAGAGCGGCAGCTCGAACGCCTCCGCGCGACCCGGTACGCCGAGCCAGGCGGCCTCGCCGGTCAACCAGAGGCTGACCTCCGCGCCGGACACCACCGCAGCCGTCGCGACCGTGAACGCCTGGCTGCAACGCTCGGCCTCCTCGACGCCGGCCGTGCACTTGATCACCAGGCTCCGCATGGTGCGAGCCTAGCGATCCCTCGGACGGTCCTAGACTCACCTGCGTGGAAGCCTTCTTCGTGCTGGTCCTCGCGGCGGTGCTGCTCGCGGTCGCTGCAGCCGCCTGGGCCGTCGTACGCCTGCTGGCCCCGCTGAGCGCCCCCGAGCCCGGAGACGACTGACGTGCCCTTCGAGATCCCTGAGAACATCCACCCCCAGTGCGCTCGGCTGGCCTGGATCCTCGGCACCTGGGCCGGCAACGGCCACGGCGAGTACGAGGGCATCGAGGACTTCGAGTTCGGCCAGGAGATCCTCTTCCAGCAGGATGGCCGACCGTTCATCCACGTCATGAGCCGCTCGTGGATCGTCGATGCCGAAGGCAGCCACGTCCGTGAGGCCGCGCAGGAGACCGGCTTCATCCGTCCGCAGGAGGACGGCACGCTCGAGGTCGTGATGACCCACAACACCGGGTTCGTCGAGATCTGGCACGGCGAGCTCGACCCGGACGCCCCCCGGTTCGAGATTGTCACCGACGCCGTGGCGCGCACGGCGAGCGCCAAGGAGTACGCCGGTGGCAAGCGGCTCTACGGCTACGTCAACGGCGACCTGCTCTACGCCTTCGACATGGCTGCGATGGGCCACGAGCTGCAGCCGCATACCCATGCCCAGCTGGTCCGGCAGTAACCATGGACTGGCAGACGCGCCTGCGCGAGAGCGGCCACCGGCTGACGCCGCAGCGCGAGCTCGTGCTCGCCGCCGTCGAGGCGCTCGGTCACGCCACCCCCGACGAGGTGTACGCCGAGGTGCGGACCAGGTCCGACGCGATCAACCTCTCGACGGTCTACCGGACCCTGGAGCTCCTCGACGAGCTCGGCCTGATCCGGCACGCGCACCTGACCGACCGGGCCCCGACGTACCACTCGGCGACCGGGCACGAGCACTCCCATCTGGTCTGCCGTGGCTGCCATCGCGTGATCAGCGTCGGGACGGGCGCGATGGAGGCGGCCCTCGGCACTCTGGCCGCAGAGCACGGCTTCGTTCCGGACTACGGGCACCTCTCGGTGTTCGGGATGTGCCCGGACTGTCTCGCGGCCGCGGAATGACCATCTACACGCCGACGTTGGAGCGGGTATGAGCAGCGAGTCGACGAGTCGAAACCCGAGCCCCCTGCTGCAGCTGCCGGGGGCGGTCGCGGGCGACGGGATCGATGGTCCCGTCGCCGCGCATTACGGCTCCTTCCACGGAGAGCAGCGGGCGCTGGAGGCGGGTGACGGCTTCGTCGACCTGTCCCATCGCGGCGTGGTCCGGGTCAGCGGGCCGGACCGGCTCGAGTGGCTGCACTCGCTGACGACCCAGCACCTCACCGACCTGGCCCCGGGGCAGCCGACCACGACGCTGATCCTCTCGCCGCAGGGCCACGTGGAGCATGCCTTGTACGCCGTCGACGACGGCGAGGCGCTCATCGCGCACGTCGAGCCCGGAACGGCCGCCGACCTCGCCGCGTGGCTGGACCGGATGCGGTTCATGATGCGCGTCGAGGTCGCCGAGGTCACCGACGAGGTCGCCGTCGCGTGGCGTCCCGTCGATGGAGGGAAGTACGACCTGGTGCCCCGCAGCGAGCTCACGGCGTACGCCGCGGCAGCCGGCCCCGCCGCCGGCACCTGGGCCCACGAGGCGCTCCGGATCGCCCGTGGCGAGCCGCGGTTCGGCCTGGACACCGACAACCGGACGATCCCTAACGAGGTGGGCTGGATCCCGAGTGCGGTGCACCTCGACAAGGGCTGCTACCGCGGTCAGGAGACGGTCGCCCGGGTGCACACGCTGGGCCGGCCGCCGCGCCGGCTGACGTTGCTGCACCTCGACGGCTCGGACAACCGGCTGCCCGCCCACGGCACGCCCCTGCTGTACGCCGGCAAGGAGGTCGGCTTCGTCGGCTCGGCGGCGCGCCACCACGAGCTCGGGCCGATCGCGCTCGGCCTGCTCAAGCGCGCGGTACCCCTCGACGCCACGTTGGACGCCGATGGCATCGCCGCGGCCCAGGAGGTGCTGGTCGATCCAGAGGTGGGCCTGCACGTCCGCCCGCGGCTGACCTGATCGACTTCGCAGACCGTGATCGCCGCGCTCCTTTAGGGTGGAGCAATGCATCGCCTGCACAACGGAGTCAAGCGCTACGACTGGGGGTCCCCCGACGCGATCCCGCACTTCCTGGGGGCCGAGCAGGACGGGCTGCCGATCGCGGAGGTGTGGATCGGGACGCATGCGCTGAGCCCGTCGATGGTCCTCGATGATGCCGGGGCGCGGCGGCCGTTGACCGATGTGGCTGGCGACCTGCCGTACATGGTCAAGCTGCTGGCTGCCGACCGGCCGCTGTCACTGCAGGTGCATCCGTCACGCTCGCTGGCCGAACGCGGCTTCGCGCTCGAGGAGGAGCAGGGCGTCGCGCTGGATGCTCCGAACCGGGTCTATAAGGACCGCAACCACAAGCCGGAGATGGTCTACGCCTTGACCACGTTCGACTCGCTGATCGGCTTCCGGCCCAGTGCCGAGATCCTGCGGGTCCTCGGCCCGCTGGACACGCCGTTGACCCAGCGCCTGTCCGACGAGCTCCGGGCCGACCCTGGTTTCGCCAGCATCGTCCGGCTGATCGAGCGGCTGCTGACCGAGACGATCGACCCGTCGGAGATCCACGAGATCGTCAACGCCTGCAGCACGCTCAGCGAGCTCGGCATGGACATCAAGCGGGCCTACCAGACGGCCGGCGAGGTCGCTGAGCACTTCCCCGACGACATCGGCGTGGTCATCTCGCTGATGCTCAATCGGATGACGCTGCAGCCCGGTGAGGCGGCGTACCTGGAGACCGGCGTGATCCACGCCCATCTCAAGGGCCTGTGCCTGGAGGTGATGGCGAACTCCGACAACGTGCTCCGAGCCGGGCTGACCAGCAAGCACATCGACACCGCCGGCCTGGTCGCCTGCCTGGAGAGCGGCATGGCGCGAGTCGCCCGGGTCACGCCGGACTTCGTCGACTACGACACCGAGATCTTCTCGCCCGCAGGTGGCGGGTTCGCGCTCGCCGTAACGCAGATCTCTGCGGCAGCGCCGGACGGCGTCGAGCTGGTGCGCACCGAGGGCAGCGTGCTGATCTGCACCGGCGGCGAGGTCACCATCACCACCGATGCCGGCGGCAACATCACCCTGGGCCGCGGGGAGTCGCTGTTCCTCGGCGCCGAGGACCGCGGTGCCGTCGTACATGGCCTCGGCGAGGTCGCGCAGGCCTACGTTCCCCCGACCCGGGCCCTGCGCAGCCGCCTGGTCGACATGGTCTGACCCAACCCCGCTGACCCGGCTTTGGAGTGCACCAAAACGCGCTGACCCGGCTTTCGAGTGCAGGAACTACTGCACTTTAAAGCCGGGTCAGCGGTGCTTTGCGCACTCTAAAGCCGGGTCGGCGTCAGCCGTTGATCATGCCGGCGCCGACGGTCACGCCGGTCGCCTCGTCGATCAGGATGAACGAGCCGGTCGTCCGGTTCTTGGCGTAGGGGTCGACGAGCAGCGGGACCGTCGTACGCAACTGCACCCGGCCGATCTCGTTGAGCCCAAGGCCGTCGGCCGCAGCGCTGTCGGCATCGCGGTGCAGGCTGTTGACGTCGAGCCGGTACTGGATGTCCTTGACCACCGCGCGACCCGTGCGGGTGGTGTGCTTGATCGCGAGCTTCTGGCCCTTGCGCAACGGCTCGTTGGTCATCCAGCAGACCATCGCGTCAATGTCCTGGCTGGGGATCGGCGCGTTCTTGACGCGGGCGATCATGTCGCCGCGCGAGACATCCACGTCGTCGGCCAGCCGCACGGTGACCGACATCGGCGGGAACGCCTCGGCGATCTCGGTGTCGAACAGGTCGATGCTGGCGATGGTCGAGGTCATCCCTGAGGGCAGCACGACGACCTCGTCGCCTGGCTTGAGGACGCCGCTGGCAACCATGCCGCCGTACCCGCGGTAGTCGTGGAAGTCATCAGACTTCGGCCGGATCACGTACTGCACCGGGAACCGGGCGTCGACCAGGTCGCGGTCGGAGGCCACGTGCACGTTCTCGAGGTGGTGCATCAGGCTCGGGCCCTGGTACCAGTCCATGTTCTCGGAGCGGTTGACGACGTTGTCGCCTGCCAGCGCCGAGATCGGGATGACCTGCAAGTCCGGGATGTTGAGCTTGGTCGCAAACGAGGTGAACTCGGCCTGGATCTTCTCGTAGACGTCCTGGGAGAAGTCGACGAGGTCCATCTTGTTCACCGCGAGCACCAGGTGCGGGACCCGGAGCAGCGAGAGGATCACCGCGTGTCGGCGGGACTGCTCGGTCAGGCCGTGACGGGCGTCGACGAGCACCAGGCCGAGGTCGGCGGTCGAGGCGCCGGTGACCATGTTGCGGGTGTACTGCACGTGCCCGGGGGTGTCGGCGATGATGAACTTGCGGCTCGGGGTCGCGAAGTAGCGGTAGGCGACATCGATGGTGATGCCCTGCTCCCGCTCCGAGCGCAGGCCGTCGGTCAGCAGTGCGAGGTCGGTGTAGTCGTAGCCCTTGGCCTCGCTGGTCGCCTCGACCGCCTCGAGCTGGTCCTCGAAGATCGACTTGGAGTCGAGCAGCAGCCTGCCGATCAGAGTCGACTTGCCGTCGTCGACCGAGCCGGCCGTGGCGAACCGGAGCAGGTCCATGTTGCGCCCGACGTTCTGCGCGGTCGAGCGGGCGGTGTCGTCATCGTGGAAGCGTCCATCGGTGGGGGCAGTCATCAGAAGTAGCCTTCCTTCTTACGGTCTTCCATGGCTGCCTCGGAGAACCGGTCGTCGCCGCGGGTGGCACCGCGCTCGGTGAGCCGGGCGACCGCGATCTCGTCGATGATCTCGTCGATCGTCGAGGCGGTGCTCTCCACGCAGCCGGTCAGGGTCAGGTCGCCCACGGTGCGGAACCGCACGGTGCGCTCGCTGGCCTCTTCGCCGGGCTTGCACGGGTTGAACTCGCTCTCGGTGAGCAGCATCCCGTCGCGCTCGAAGACCCGGCGCTGGTGGGAGTAGTAGATGTTCGGGATCTCGATGCCCTCGCGGCCGATGTAGTGCCAGACATCGAGCTCGGTCCAGTTGGAGATCGGGAAGATCCGCATGTGCTCGCCGGAGTGCAGGCGGCCGTTGTAGAGGCTCCACAGCTCCGGGCGCTGGTTCTTCGGGTCCCACTGGCCGAACTCGTCGCGGTGGGAGTAGACACGCTCCTTGGCGCGGGCCTTCTCCTCGTCGCGGCGGCCACCGCCGAAGGCGGCAGTGAAGCCCTCCTCCTCGATGGCATGCAGCAGCGTGCCGATCTGGTGGCGGTTGCGCGAGGTCTTGCCGTCGTCGACGACGATGCCCTTGGCCAGCGCCTCCTCGACACTCGCCACGATCAGCCGTACGCCGAGCCGGTTGACCCAGTTGTCGCGGGTCGCGAGCACCTCGGGGAAGTCGTAGCCGGTGTCGACCTGCAGCACGGGGAACGGGATCTTCGCCGGGTAGAACGCCTTCTCGGCGAGCCGCATCATGACGATGGAGTCCTTGCCGCCGGAGAACATCAGCACCGGCTTCTCGAACTCGGCCGCGACCTCGCGGAAGATGTGGATCGACTCCGCTTCGAGCTGGTCGAGCTGGCTCAGCCGGTAGTCGGCATGGGTCTGGGACATGGGGGCCTCTCGTGCTCTGCCCGATCGGGTCGGACAACCCTCGTGGGCAGCGGACATCGTATCGAGTTCCGCTGGTGGCGCTGACATCGTCTCATAGGAGTGGAACGTGTTCTAGTTTCGAGACACCCTCGCCTAGCGGCCCGGGGCTCTCAGCTCAAGAGTCTTCCCCGCCGTCGGTAACGAGTGCCTCGTCGATGCCCGATCCCCAGCCGGTGGGATCCGGTGCGTCCTCGTCATCGAGGAATGCGCCGCCGATCGGGTCGGCGGACCACGCGACTACCGACCAGCCCGACTCCGGGTTGCCGGAGACCTCGATGCACGCGGTGTTGTGCATGCCGGCGGCTGCCATGTCATGGCTCGCCGCGTCAGCGACCCGGGTGCCGACCCAGGTCCGGATCGCGGCACCGTGGCTGACGACCAGGGCGCAGGCCACGCCGGTCGCGGCCACGTCGGCGATCGCCGCGTCGTAGCGGGCGAGGTACTCCGCGCCGGTCTCGCCGCCGGGCATCCGCGTCTCGGTACGGCCCTCGAGCCAGTCACCGACCACGCCGATGTAGCCGAGCACGGAGTCGTGATCGGTGGCCATCTCGTAGTCGCCGGCCTTGATCTCGCGCAGGCCGTCGCGGACTTCGGGCTCGATGCCCAGCGCCGCCGCGAGCGGGGCCGCGGTCTGCTGGGTGCGTAGCGTCGGGGAGATGAAGATCCGCTCGATGGGCTCCTCGGCAAGGGCGCGCGCTGCGGCCTCCGCCTGGCGTTGGCCGAGGTCGGTCAGCTCGAGACCCGGGAGCGCAGTGTCCAGCGCGCCGGAGGTGTTCCCGTGCGTCTGACCGTGGCGGAGGAGGAGGAGACGCATGGTGGTGATGCTACGGACCTTCGATGGACGCCCGGTGAACGGTGCCCTTCTCGATCTCGGCGACAGAGGGAGCGCCGAACATCGGCAGGCCCTCGGACTTGCGCAGGAAGCCCCAGACGACCGGGACCACCACGAGCATCACGACCCCGACGACGCCGATCAGGACCGGGTGGCTGCCGTCGTCGCGCTGCAGGAGGGTGACGTGCGTCAGCGGCTTCCAGCCGGCCTTGTCGAGAAGCGCGATCCCCGACATCGTCAGCACGACCACGATGCCGCGGCGGATCACCGACTGCGGCACCTTCGCGGCGAAGCGGGCGCCGATCAGGGTACCGGGCACCGAGCCGATGATCAGCGGGACCGTGATCGACCACTCCAGGCCGTTGACCTGGATATTGGAGATCGCCGCCGCGAGCACCAGCGGCACAGCCTGGACGAGGTCGGTGCCGACCAGCTTCACCGGCGACAGCGTCGGGTAGAGGATCAGCAGCGTCACCATGATCACCGAGCCGGACCCGACACTGGTCACGCCGACCAGGAGCCCGCCGAGTGCGCCGATCAGGATCGTCGGGAGCGGCCGGATCGTGGGCTCGTCGTCGGTCGTCTGCTCGCCGGAGCGGACCCGGGTGAGCTGGATGTAGAGCCGGATCGCGTACGTCGAGGCGGCCAGCAGCAAGGCGAAGCCGATGCACTCCTTGAGCAGCGAGTCGATGTCCTTCTCGCTGACGAACCACTTCACCAGGTGCGGGCCGAGCAGGGCGAACGGCACCGAGCCCGCCATCAGCCAGCCGGCGATCCGGAAGTTCGGCGAGCCCTGCTTCCAGTGCACCAGAGCGCCGCCGGACTTGTAGACAGCGGCCGCGGTGAGATCGGCGGTGACGATCGCCGAAGCGTTGCCGACGCCGAGGAAGATGAGTGCCGGCGTCATCAGTGCACCGCCGCCCATCCCGGTGACGCCGACGATCATGCCGACGAAGAAGCCGGCCGTGACGATCTTGGCGCCCTCATGGGAGAACAGGTAGTCGCTGTGGGCGAGTAGGACGTGCATCAGTGCTGGGTCCAAGTCTGTTGGTCAAGCAGAACGTGGGGAGAGCCGGTGGATCCGGCTGCCGATCCTAGCGCTAGACGTCGATCGACTTTGTAGAGAATGGCAGAACGGCCAGGACGTCGGCGAGCGCGTCGGCGATCGTCCGCCCGGTGGTGTCGACGCGGACGTCGGCGTCGGCCGGCTCCTCGTACGGGCTGGAGATCCCGGTGAACTCGGGGATCTCGCCGGCCCGGGCCTTGGCGTAGAGGCCCTTGCGATCGCGGCGCTCGCACTCCTCGAGCGGCGTGGCAACGTGCACCAGCACGAAGATCCCGCCGGCGTCAGCGACGAGCTGCCGCACCTGCTGCCGGGTCTCGTCGAACGGCGCGATCGGCGAGCAGATCGCGATGCCGCGGTGGCGTGCGATCTCGGCCGCGACCCAGCCGATCCGGCGGATGTTGGTCTCCCGGTCGGCCTTGGAGAAGGTCAGGCCCGCCGAGAGGTTCCGGCGTACGACGTCGCCGTCCAGGCTGGTGACGGTGCGCTCGCCCTGCTCGAGGATCAGGTCCAGCAGGGCCTGGGCCAGCGTCGACTTGCCGCTGCCGGACAGGCCGGTGAAGAAGACGACGACGCCCGGCTCCTCGGGCTGATCGGAGTCGAGGATGTCGGCAACGGCATCGGGGTGCCCGCCGCTGCCGGTGACCGCGAGGACCTCGCCCGCGGCGTAGTTGGCGACGACGCTGCGGCCCAGTTCGTGGTCGGCGGCTGGGTCGCCGTGGGCTGCCAGGGTCGCGGCGACGACGTGGGTATCGCCGAGGAGTCCGGCGGCGGCCAGCGAGGCGCGGACGAGCCCGACCGGGCTCACGTCCTGGGGGGTGCCGTGCCCGACGAACGCGAGCAGTACGACCGGCCGGCCGTCGCGCGCTGCGCTGATCGCGGCGATGTCGTCATCGGTCAGGGCTCCCGCGACCGGGACGGTCAGCGCCCCGGCGTACCGGTCGCGGGTCTCGGCGGGGGAGAGGTGCAGCCGCCGGAACGGCCCGTACGCCGGAGCCGACAGTGCGTTCAGGCCGCCCGCGGTCAGCAGCGCAAGCGGCAGGCCTTCGGGGTCGACGAGCTCGACCGCCTCGGCGCCGCGCAGCTCTCCGGGCAGGTCGATCCTCACGGGGCTGTCGTCGCTGAAGGTCCGCAGTGGGGCGAGCCCGCCGTTCAGGAGCAGCTCGAGGTCGTCGAGCTCGCGTGCGGACGGGCAGAACTGGGCGGTCACGGCGACATGCTCCCATGACGCGCAGGAGTCGATCTCATAACCTAGAGCACTGCTCTGATCTCGCCGACCACGGCGGCTCCGCCCAGCAGCGGCGCTGCCCCGGTACGCCGGACGGCGTCGGTGTCGACCCCGGGCTCGGTGTCGACGCCGAGCCGGGCGAGCAGGGCTGCCATCACGACCGGGCGCGGTCGGATCCCGCCGTCGTCGATCTTGACCGCGCACGCCCGCCCGTCGGCGAGCGCCACCACATAGCAGCCCTCGGCACCCGCCTTCGCGATCGCGCCCGGGACGGCCTGCATCAAGGCGAGCTCGTCGCGCGTCGTCCCGGACACGTACTCGGGGTGGGCCCGCATCGCTGCCGCGACCCGGCTCTCCGCAGGCGCCTCACTGCTGGCCAGCGTTGCGAACGCCCGGGCGAGACCGGTCAACGAGATCGCGAGCAGCGGTGCACCGCAGCCGTCGGTCGCGGTATGGGCCACCGGCTCCTGTGCCAGCTCGGCGATCGTCTCGGCGATGACACGCTGCACAGGATGCCGCGGATCGAGGTAGGTATCGGTCGGCCAGCCGTTGACGACGCAGGTCGCGAGCATCGCTGCGTGCTTGCCCGAGCAGTTCATCGTCAGCACCGACGCCTCGCCGCCGCCGCGCAGCAGGTCGTCCTTGACGGTGTCGATCAGCGGCCAGCCCACCGGGTTGCGCAAGACGGTCTCATCGAGGCCAGCAGCAGCGAGGATGCGGCGTACGCCGGCGACGTGGAACGGCTCCCCGGAGTGCGAGGCGCTCGCCAGTGCCAGCAGCTCGTCCTCGAGACCGAGTCCGGCACGCACCATCGCGACTGCCTGGAGAGGTTTGCTGCACGAGCGCGGGAGCATCGGCGCCTCGACGTCGCCAGCGGCGTACGCGACTCGGCCGGAGGCGTCCAGCGCGACGACGGAGCCGTGATGGTGGCCCTCGACGAAGCCGGAACGGACGGTCTCGGCGATCACCGGAAGCATGCCGACCACCCTAGGCGAGCGCAGCTGAACAGGATCTGCGGGGCGCGTCTGCTAGCACTGGATTAGTTGAATAATCGCCTATTTACGGGACTTGTGACCCGTCTCACCGGTCCGTAAGTTGCACAGTGCTAGCAATAGTTAGCACTATGGGGACGTGGCCAAGAAACTGAATGTCGGACTGACGGTCGAGACCCTCGGCGGATACCTGCGAGAGCAGCGTGACGCCGCAGGGATGTCGCTGCGTCAGCTCGCCGAGCAGGCCGGGGTGTCCAACCCTTACTTGAGCCAGATCGAGCGCGGGCTGCGCAAGCCGTCCGCAGAGGTGCTGCAGCAGCTCGCCAAGGCGCTTCGCATCTCCGCTGAGCAGGTCTACGTCCAGGCCGGGATCCTCCAGCCCGACGACGGCCAGGTGCGCTCGGTGGAGCTGGCAGTTCTCGCCGACCCGGTCCTCACGGCCAGGCAGAAGCAGGCGCTGCTCGCGGTGTACCAGTCCTTCCGGGCTGAGTCCGCGGCTGCCGAGTCCGAGCCGGCCGGGAGCAACGACGCCCCGGTCACCCCCGAAGTACTCCCCACCCCAACCGAAGGAATCTAGAACCATGCCGAAGACCCAGTTCACCACCGACCAGATCAAGGCCGAGGCCACCAAGCCGCTGTTCGCCGCTGCCGGCGCTACCGAGCTCGCGGTCGGCAAGGCCCGTGGCTACGCCACCGAGGCCACCAAGGCCACCCAGGCCCGCATCGACGCCGCCCAGACCCGCGTCTCCGGTGTCGGCGCTCGTGTCTCGAAGGTCGAGTTCGACTCCAAGAAGGTCCAGAGCGAGGCGAAGGCCCGCGTCGAGAAGCTGCAGGCCGACGCCAAGGACGCGCAGGCCAAGTTCGAGGCCCGCGTTGCCGAGCTCCAGAAGGAGGCCGCGGACTTCCCGGCCAAGTTCGAGGCCAAGCTGAACGAGGCCCTCAAGGACCTCAACTCCACCTACGCCGACCTGGCCGCCCGTGGCGAGAAGTTCGTCGCCGCTGTCCGCAAGGACGGCGTCAAGGCCGTCACTTCGGTGAAGCCGGCCGCCAAGAAGGCTGCCAAGTCCGCTGCGACGAAGGCGCCGGCCAAGAAGGCCCCCGTCAAGAAGGCCGCTGCGAAGCGCGCGCCCGCCAAGAAGGCCGCTAAGAAGGCTTCCTGATCCACCTCGGCGCCCTCGCGGCGTCACCTGCAGGCCCCCGGGACACCCTGGGGGCCTGTGTCATTCCGCGGGTGAACGTCGCGTTCCCCGGGCCGAGCCAGCGTGGTCCCCTTAGGCTAGGACGGTGGTCCACCTCTTCGATATCCAGAACAGCGTCCTGGCTGTCGTCTACCTCGCGCTCGCAGTCGTCAAGGGCTGGGCGCTCATCGATGCCATCCTCCGGCCGGCCGCGGCGTTCCCGGCTGCCGACAAGCTGACGAAGACTGCCTGGCTGTGGATCACCGGCCTGGCCTTCGTCGCCCACTACGTGAGCTCGATGGTGGGCATCCTCAGCCTGCTCGGCACGGTCGCCGCCTTCGTGTACATCCTCGATGTGAAGCCGGCGCTGGCGTCGGTCACCCGGCGCCGATGAGCTCCGACGTGGCGCGCGGCAGGGACTCCCGCGAGGATGCCCACGGAGACGCCCACGGCAACAGTCAGAACGGCCAGAACGACGACCAGGCCGCGGTTGAGGCCGCGCTCGATGCCTCGACACGTCGGCCGCGGCTCAACCAGCGGATCCGGCACATGCTGGTCGGGGTCTTCCTGCTCGACGCGGGCGTGCTCTTCGTGACCTCGGTCCTCGCCTGGTACTGGCAGGGCTCGGTCGACAAGTACTGGGCGCGCCAGCCCTACCCGTTCCACTGGGCCCCGATGCTCGGCCCTGGCCTGATCGCGACCTGGCTCGTGATGCTGGTCGTGCTGGGCGCCTACCGGACCCGCAATTACGGTGCTGGGTTCGAGGAGTTCCGGGCGATCACGATCGCCTCGGCGATCGCGTTCGGCGTCGCTTGCATGTTCGGATTCTTGTCCTACCACCAGCCCACTCGCGGCTACCCCCTGATCTTCTTCTTCCTCGGCACCCCGATGCTGCTGCTCGTGCGCTACATCGACCGGCAGACCCTGCACCGGGCACGGCGCCAGGGCCGGCTGGCTGTGAAGGTCATCGCGGTCGGCTCGCCGGTCGCCGTCGCCGAGCTGGTCGAGGTTCTCGGACGCGCCGCCTGGATGGGCTACCGGCTGGTCGGCATGTGCGTCCCAGGGGCTCAGGACCACCTCGAGACGGGCATCCCGGTCTTCGGCGACATCGATGACGTCCGCGAGGTCGCGATCAGCCAGAGCGCGGACGCGGTCCTGGTCGCTGGCGGCTCATACTCGTCTGCGGCCGACCTGCGCCGCCTGGGCTGGGCCCTGCAAGGCCTCGAGCTGGACATGCTGGTGGCGCCGTCGCTGACCGACATCGCCGGTCCGCGGGTGCACATGAGGCACGTCGCCGGCCTGCCGTTCGTGCAGGTCGAGGAGCCGCAGAGCGACCGCGCCGGCGGCTGGACCAAGCGTCTCTTCGACATCGTCGCCTCCTCGATCGTGGTCTTCTTCCTCTCCCCGCTGCTGCTGACGACTGCACTGATCATCTGGGCGCAGGACCGCGGGCCGGTCTTCTACCGGCAGACCCGGGTCGGCATCCACGGCGATGAGTTCCAGATGGTCAAGTTCCGCTCGATGGTCGTCAACGCCGAGAAGCTCCGCGCCGAGCTCGACGTCCACAACGAGGTCGACGGCGTCCTGTTCAAGATGACCAACGACCCGCGGATCACCCGGTTCGGACGGTTCATCCGCAAGTTCTCGATCGACGAGCTCCCGCAGCTGATCAACGTGTTCAAGGGCGAGATGAGCCTGGTCGGCCCGCGACCGTTGCTCCCCGCGGACGTCGAGCGGTACGAGAAGGACACGCACCGGCGGATGCTGGTCCGCCCCGGGATGACCGGCCTGTGGCAGGTCTCGGGCCGGTCGGACCTGTCCTGGGCGGAGTCGGTGCGCCTGGACCTGTACTACGTCGACAACTGGTCGATGGTCATCGACCTGGTGATCATGGTCAAGACGGTGAAGGCCGTGCTGGCCTCCGAAGGCGCGTACTGACCGCCGTACCGGGAGGGGCGAGTATGCACGGGCCGCATCGCTGGCTCCTCGGCTGCCTTCTCGCGCTCGCTCTCGGCATGGCCTCGGCCTGCGCGACGACGCCTCCGGGTGCCGGAGGGCTGGATGGGGCCGCTGGCGGCGGCCAGGACGGCGCGCAGGTCCGGCTCGCCTCGGGTACGTGCTGGTCCGCGACGACGCTCGGTCAGGACCCCCAGACCATCCTGGCGATCTCCAACGAGTTCAAGGTCAACTACCTCTACGCTGCCCGGGCGCTGCTCGGCCGGGCAGCGTTCGCCAGGACCAGGCCCTGCAACGGGGCGCACTCGATCGAGGTCTACAAGGCGGTCGCGATGAGCGACGTCCAGCCCCAAGTCGCCGACTACGGCCAGCTCCTCGAGCCGCAGACGGCGGCATACCAGCAGTTGTCCCTGCAGGTCGACCGGGCCTGTATGAACCAGACGCTGTTCAACGTCGCGAACGCGACCGGGATCAACAACACCGTGGTCACCCCGGCGTTCCCCGACGGGATGACGCTGGGCTGGGCTCCGCCGTCGCCGGAGCAGTGGGCCGCCGGTCAGCGGGTCTATGCCTGCACACTGACGCAGGCCAGCCCGAGCGCGCTGCTCTACAACACGGTCTTCTCCGGGTCGTTCCCGACCGAGGACCGGACCTGCATCGACAACCGCGCCCTGGAGTACGTCGACTGCGCTCGGACCCACAACCGCGAGCGGATCGGGTTGATCGACGTACAGGCCGCCGTCGCCACCGGGCAGTTCCCGGGTGCCGTCAGGAACGGCAGCGTCCCGGTCACGGCCGTGCTCTACCAGGTGCTCGACCGTGCGTGCACGACGTACCTGAAGCAGGTCTCCGACACGACGAAACTGACCGGGGTCGCCGAGATCGACCCGGGCCAATGGCCGACCCGGACGGGCGCCTACCCGGTCGAGTGCGAGGCCGACACCGCGCCGGCGAAGCAGACGATCACGACCCAAGGCTCCGTGTTCGACAAGTGATCTGAGCGTCAGCCCTTCGCGGCTGACCGCGCCCGCGAGGCAGCGCGGTTGCGGTCGCCGCCGTCGAGGATGACCTTCCTGATCCGCACCGAGTCCGGAGTGACCTCGACGCACTCGTCGTCGCGGCAGAACTCCAGGCACTGCTCGAGGCTGAGCTTCTTCGGCGGGATCAGCTTCTCGAAGTTGTCCGAGGTCGAGGAGCGGACGTTGGTCTGCTGCTTCTCCTTGGTGATGTTCACGTCCATGTCGTCGGCGCGGGAGTTCTCGCCGATGATCATGCCTTCGTAGACCTCGGTGGTCGGGTC
>DASRRQ010000050.1:0-39714 GCA_035695505.1 Marmoricola sp.
AGCCCTCGGTCGGCAAGCCCTCGTAGGTGTCGGAGAACCAGCCGTTGGCGAAGGTGTAGCGGACCGGGAGGCGCGTGATGATGTCCGCGCTGAGCTCCTTGGGATCGGTCTGCCACTGCTTGCCGGTGTAGCCCTTGATGAACGCCTCGTACAGCGGGCGCCCGATCAGGCTGATCGCCTTCTCCTCCAGGTTCGCCGCGGTGTCGGTGTCGAACTCGGCCGACTGCTCGGCGATCAGGGCCCGGGCCTCGTCCGGGGTGTGGGACTTCCCGAAGAACTGGTTGATCAGCGCGAGGTTCAGCGGCAGCGAGTAGACCTGGCCCTGGTACTTCCCGAAGACCTTGTGGCGGTAGTCGGTGAAGGTGGTGAACCGGTTGACGTACTCCCAGACCTTCTCGTTGGAGGTGTGGAAGAGGTGCGCGCCGTACTTGTGCACCTCGACGTTGGTCGCCGGGTCGCGCTCGGAGTAGGCGTTGCCCCCGAGGTGGTGCCGTCGCTCGAGGACGAGCACCTTGAGGCCGAGCTCCACGGCACAGCGCTCAGCGATGGTCAGACCGAAGAATCCGGATCCGACGACGACGAGATCGGGGTCCACACACACTCCTGTTCGCGGCACGCCTGTTCGCGGGCACGGGCAGGCTCGACGAACGCTCCGCGAGCCCGGGACAGTCTAGCCGCGCGCGGAACCGGACCTGTTCGCCAACAGGCGGCGGTAGGCGACCTTTCTCACACCCTCCGGGACCAGCCGGTACCCACCCCGTACGGCGACGTTGCGGGCGAATTCGGTGCGCGAGGTGATACCGAGCTGCCGGAACCGCCGCTGCAGCCGAATCTCGCTGCGCAGCAGGTCGGCGCCTCCACGGCGGGCGTAGGCCCCGGCGCCGACCCGGTAGTAGACCAGCGGCTCGGCGATGTTGGCCGGTACCGCTCCCCCCTCGACCATCCGGGTGAAGAGCAGGTAGTCCTCGAGCAGCGCCATGTCGGTGTACCCACCGGCGGCCAGGACAGCACTGCGCCGGTAGACCACGGTCGGATGGTTGAACGGGTCGCGGAACCGGATCACCCGACGGATCTCGGCCGGGTCCACCGGCGGCGTCCGAGTGCCGACGACCTGCTCGATGCTCTCGCCGAACTCGACGAGGCCGGACCCGACGATATCCGCACCGGCCTCGATCAGCGGCAGCTGCCGGGCGAACCGCTCGGGCAGGCTGACGTCGTCGGCGTCCATCCGCGCGACGATCTCGTGGCTGCTCGCGACCAGGCCGGCGTCCAACGCCGGCCCGAGCCCGACGTTGTCGACCAGCGCGAGGTGGTTGACCGGTACCGGGCTGGTAGCGACGATCCGGGCGATCTCCGCGGCGAGCTCGTCGGGGACCGGGCCGTCCTGGACCAGCACCACCTCGGCCGGGCGCCGGGTCTGGTGCACCGTCGAGGACTCGAACGCATGCCGCAGGTAGCCCGGGTCATCACGGCTGTAGGTGCTGATCAGCAGTGTGAACGGCTCGGGCTCGGCGGTCGCGGCGATCGGCGGGCGGGCCGGTGCCAGCACGTCGGCATTGGCGCGGGGCCGGCGCATCCCGGCAACGAGCCCGCGACGCAGGGCTCTGCGCAGCGTCCGGCGGTCCGAGGACGCCTCGAAGGTACGGACCCAGCGCCGCGCAGTCGCCGCGGAGTACAGGCTGCGCTCGGACAGGCTGAGCCCGGTAGAGCGGGTGAAGACCCAGAGCTTGTTGCGGACCTCGTAGAAGAACCGCTCGCCGGGGTCGACGTCAGTGGACCCGAAGACCTTGGTCTTGTGCACCACGACGCTAGACGGGCAGGCGAGACCGACGCCGTCGCGGATCAGCCGGGTCGAGTACTCGAAGTCGTCATTCCACAAGAAGTAGTCGGCGATCGGGAGGCCGCGCTCGCGGATGGTGGCGGCGTCACACATGATCGAGACGAACGAGGCCGAGCGCACCGGCACTGCCCCGACCGTCGCGGCAGCGGCCTTCTCCTCCGCGCTCGCTCCGGGCTTGACTCGCGGGGTGTTCATCGGGTGGTCGCGGCCGTCGGTCCACACGACCCGGCTGGCCAGGACGGCGGGCCGCGCTCCCCCCGCCTTCTGGGCTGGGTAGCCGATCCAGGCGCCGACCAGCTCGGCAGCAGCGGTCGGGGTCGGCACGGTGTCGTCGTCCAACAGCCAGACCAGGTCCGGGTGGTGGCTCAGGGCGCGCTCGACGCCGACCGCGAACCCGCCGGCGCCGCCGGTGTTCTCGCGCAGGTGGACGACGTCGAGCCCGACTCTGCCCGGTGCCGCGTCGGCGTACTCGGAGTCCAGTAGCGCAGCCGTCCCGTCGTCGGAGGCGTTGTCGATCACGACGATCGCTGCCGGCGGGTGGGTCTGCGCCCGGAGCGCGTCGATCGACTCGATCAGCAGGTCGTGCCGGTTCCAGGTCACCACGACGGCGACGGTGCGCACCGCCGGGCGGCTCTGGCTCGATGACGTCGTGGGCACGACCTGCACCCTATGCCGCCCGGGGACCGGCACCGCTCAGCAGGCGTTGGTCAGGTCGGCCGCCTGGTTGGCGACGTACCCGCTGTGGATGTTGCCGATCGCGCCGCCGGTGGTGCCCTCGTCGCCCGCCGAGGTGCTCGACGAGCCACCAGCCTGGACCGACGTGCCGGTGCCGGACTTGCCGGTGCTTCCCTTCGCCTTCTTCGGCGGGTGCAGCGCGTTCTGGACCATCCGCTGGATCTTGGCGATGTCTGGCTTGCCGGTGTTGATCAGCGGCGGCACGAACGAGATCGTCCGGACCGGCTGGCTGCGCGCCTTCAAGGCCAGTGAGACGAAGTGGTCGACCTCGGACTGCGGGATGCTCGTGGAGATCAGCGACTCGCTCGCCTTCGCGATCTTCTCGAAGTTGAACACGACCGTGGTCGGGCTGATCTGGTGCAGCATCGCGTTCATCACACACTTCTGCCGCGCCATCCGCGAATAGTCGTCGGCGCTCTCCCGCGACCGGGCGAACCACAGGGTCTGATAGCCGTTGAGCTTGCGGGTGCCGGGCTTGATGTGGCCGGTCACCGGGCCGCCGACGCCGCCGATCGGGATGCTGTCGCGGACCTTGAGGGTGACCCCGCCTACCGCGTCGACCATCTTCTGGAACCCCTTGAGGTTGACCATCGCGAAGTAGTTGATCTTCAGGCCGGTGATGCCCTCGACCGCCTCGGTCTCGGCCTCGACGCCCGGGTGCTTGAAGCCTTTGAACAACGGCTTGTGGTCGCCAGCCCAGGTCGCCAGCGAGTTGAGCTCGCAGGAAGAGCCGCAGTTGTAGCCGTGCGGGAATTGCTGGGCCAGGACCGACCCCTTCGCGAACGGGAAGTTGAGCATGTTGCGCGGCAGCCCGAACAGGATCGTCTTGCCGGTGTTCGCGTCGATGCTCGCGACCGTGATGCTGTCGGTGCGCATCCCCCAGCGATCCGCACCTGAGTCACCACCGAGCAGCAGCACGTTGTAGCGGCCGTCCTTGGCCGAGGTGACCTTGCTATCGCCGAAGACGGTATTCAAGAAGTCCTTGTTGACTGCCACCACATGCGAGGCGAACAGCAGGCTGCCCGCAACCGAGAAGCAGAGCACTCCGTTGATCCCGACCATCGCGAGCCGCTGCTTCTGCGCGAGCGCCAGTGGCTCGCCGATCCGCCAGGCGTCGATGAAGAGGTAGGCCCAGCCCACGGCGAGGATCATCAGCACGAACCGGACCAGGCTGAGCATCGAGGAGTCGGTGGCGAACCAGAGCACGAAGGAGCGCGACATGACGGCGATCAGGAGCAGCCCGATCACGGTCAGGATCAGCAGGAACCAGATCCGCATCGCGATCCGTCCGACCTGCTTGCGCCCGGCGACCAGCTGAGCAGACCCGGGCAGCACCAAGGTCATGAACATCAGCGCCACGGCACGCCGGAAGCGGATCCGGCCGAGCTGGGCCCGGTGGTCCGGCGGACTCTGCCGCAGGGGAAGGGCGGACTGCATGTCGGCAAGTATCACCAGTCACACGCGTCACACAGGGTTCGGCGCGCCGGGTGGCCTGGTGCGGTCTAAGAGCCGTCATGTCCTTGACGGTCGGCCAGGATCTCTGCCTTGCGGGCGAGACGGTGGGCACGGCGGATCTCGGCCTCGCGCATCCGGCGTACCTCGTCGACGCTCTGAGGTGCCAGCGGCGGCACCTCGCGTGGGAACCCGTTGGGGTCGACCGCGACGAACACCAGGTACGCCGAGGCGACGTGCACCGGCTCGGTCCCGGCCTGGTTCCACGGCTCGGTGACCACCCGGACGCCGACCTCCATCGACGTACGCCCGGCCCAGTTCACCTGGGCAGTGGCGCGCAGGATGTCGCCGACCTTGACCGGCGCGAGGAACGCCATCTCGTCCATCGCCGCAGTGACCGCAGGCCCGCCGCTGTGCCGTCCGGCGACGGCGCCGGCGGTCGAGTCGACCAGCCGCATCACCTCGCCGCCGTGAACGTTGCCGAGCAGGTTCACATGGGTCTGGCCCGCAAGCAGGGTCAGCGAGACCCCGCTGAAGGACGGCGGCAGCGGCTGCATGGACGAAGGCTATCCAGGCGCGGCCCCGGAACGGCGGGGGTCTGCCCTGTAGCGTCATCGGCATGCCTGAGCGCCCCGACGATCCGCCGGAGTTCGACTGGCTCTACGGCAGGAAGCGCGGCCGGGGGGTCCCGAGCGAGCCCCCTGCGGAGCCGCCCGCTGACGAGCAGACCCGGGTGATCCCGCGGCGCACCCTCGCCACCGGGCCTGCGACGCCGCCGCCAACCGGGCCGGGCGGGCCGCCGCCGCTGGTGCAGCCCCGACCCCGCCGCCGGCGCCCGCGCGCCAAGGTGATCGTCGCGATCGTCGGCCTCCTGCTGCTCGCCTGGGTCGCCTACCTCGTCGCGGTCCCGACGAACGCCTGGAAGGGTGTGTCCAAGGTCAACGCGTTCCCCTCGGCCGGCAGGCCCGCCGAGCAGCCGGGGACGACGTACCTCCTGGTCGGCTCGGACAGCCGCAAGGGCCTGAGCCGTGCCGAGAACCGCAAGCTCGGCACCGGCGGCGTGGGGGACGTCGGCCAGCGCACCGACACGATCATGATCCTGCACACCGGCGGCGGGAAGCCGCTGCTGATGTCGATCCCCCGCGACTCGCTGGTGCCGATCCCCGGGCACGGCACCACCAAGATCAACGCCGCCTTCGCGTACGGCGGGGCCCCGTTGCTGATCAAGACCATCGAGAACGACACCGGCCTGCGCATCGACCACTACATCGAGATCGGCTTCGGCGGGTTCGTCAACGCGGTCGACGCCGTCAACGGGATCACCATCTGCCCGGAGAAGCGACTGGTCGACCGCCGCGCGAACCTGAACATCAAGAAGGGCTGCCAGCACGTCAACGGCGTCACGGCTCTCGGCTACGCGCGATCACGGCACTCCGAGGCGCTCGGAGACATCGCCCGAGCCCGGCACCAGCGCGAGGTGGTCAGCGCGATCGGCGCCAAGGTGAAGTCGATCTGGAGCGTGCTGAACCCCTGGCGCTACTCCGACCTGATCAATGCCGCGACCGGCTCACTGACGGTCAGCAAGGGCACCAGCGTGCTGAACATGGCGACGTTCGCCCGGGCGATGACCAAGGTCAACGGCACGAGCGGGCTGACCTGCTCGATGCCGATCCGCGACCTCGCCGTGCACTGGGACCACACCCGCGCACTGGAGCTGCTGAAGTTCATCAAGGACAACAAGACCGACGACATCCCCAAGAAGCTCTGCTCACCGACAGGACTGCCCTCATGACCCCGGAATCAAGCACTGGCCCGTTCGAGACCCTCGAGGTCACCCTCGACGCCGACGGCATCGCCACCCTGCTGCTGAACCGGCCCGATGCGCTGAACTCGTTCACGGTCACGATGGCCGTCGAGCTCGAGCGGTTCTTCCTCGACGCAGCAGCCGATGACGACATCCGGGCGATCGTGGTCACCGGCGCCGGGCGGGCCTTCTGCGCCGGTATGGACCTCTCCGCCGACGGCAACGTGTTCGGCCTCGACGAGACGGCGAACCCGACCCCGGCCGACCTCGCCGGGGACCGCCTGTACGACGAGCCGGTGAACTCCGGCGTCCGCGACACCGGCGGCAAGGTGACGCTGGCCATCCACGCCTGCCCCAAGCCGGTGATCGCCGCGATCAACGGCCCGGCGGTCGGCATCGGCGCGACGATGACGCTGGCGATGGATCTGCGGCTGGCGTCGACCAAAGCCCGGATCGGCTTCGTGTTCGGCAAGCTGGGGATCGTCCCCGAGGCCGCCTCGACCTGGTTCCTGCCGCGCATCGTCGGGATCGCCCAGGCCCTGGAGTGGGTCTACTCGGCCGAGATCATGACCGGCGAGCAGGCGCTCGCCGGTCGGTTGGTCCGCTCGGTGCACGAGCCCGAGGACCTGCTCGAGGAGGCCTACCGGCTGGCGCGGTCGTTCGTCGTCGGACGGTCGCCCGTCGCCTTGGCCCTGGCCAAGCAGATGCTCTACCGCAACTCGGCCGCCGACCACCCGATCGAGGCCCACCGCGCCGACAGCCTGGCGATGTGGCACGCCTCGATGGGCGACGGCAAGGAGGGGGTCGCGGCGTTCGGCGAGAAGCGCGACCCGGTCTTCACCGGCAAGGCCAGCAAGATCCCGACGATCTTTTAGAGCTGGGCTGCCAGGAGAGCCTGGAGCTCGCTGAAGTGCCGCTCGGCGCCGGTCGCGTCGTACATCGAGGTGTCCGACATCGTGTAGCCGTGCGGTGAGCCCGGATAGATGGCGTTGGTGTTCTCCAGGCCGGCGGCGGTCAGCGCCTCACCGAGCGCGACGACCGCCTCAGGCGGCATCGATCCGTCGTTGTCGGCGTGGCCGAACACGAACGCGGCCCGCGCATGGGCCAGGCCGAGGTGCGGGCTGTCGTCGGCGTCGGTGACCAGGTTGCCGCCGTGGAAGCCTCCGACCGCGGCGACCTCGTCGGGGTGCAGGCCTGCAGCCCGTACGGCGAGCCGGGCGCCTAGGCAGTAGCCCGTCACACCGAACGGCCCGTCAGCCACGCCCTCGAGCGCGCGCAGCGTGGTCAGGTAGGTGTCGATGTCCGCAACGATCCGGTCGGTGGTCAGTGCCTGCATCCGCTCCCCGACGGTGCCGAAGAAGGCCTCGCGGGCGCCGGGCTCGGTCAGATCGCCGGGCGGCGCCAGCTCCTCGGCGGTCCCGGAGCGGTAGAACACGTTGGGTGCCAGCACCGTGTAGCCCCAGGACGCGATCCGGTCCGCGATCTTCCCGATCTCGGGACGCAGGCCGATCGCGTCGATGAACAGCAGCACGCCCGGGTGGGTCTGGTCGTCGGGCCGGCTCAGCCAGGCCTCGGTGGTTCCGTCAGCAGCCTCGATCTGGATCTGGGTCATGCCGCCAGGTTAGCCAGCGCCTGGATGTATCAGGACGGGGGTCCCGCGCTCCTGTTGGTCGTGAGCGATTACCAGGCCGACATGGCCATCCTCGATGACGCCGGCGTCCGCTCGGTCGCGCCCGTGCATGCTTCGCATGAGGTCGGGACCTGGTCCCTGGAGTACCTCGGCCCCGGATTCCACGTCCAGTTGCGGATCGCACGGCGCCAGGGCCAGGCCCGGGTCGACGGCTGGATGTCACCCGCGCAGCCGATTACGGTGTTCCTGACCTCGCTGCTGCGCCAGCCCGTCGTCCTCGAGGCGCACGTCGGCGACACCGGCCGCTTCGAGTTCCCGATCGCACCGACCGGGGCGTGCCGGATGAGCTTCGTCCTGCCGACGCCGGGTCGCAGCCCGTCCACTCCCCCGTTCTGGGTCTGAGGCGGGAATGCGACCTCCTGAGCCGGTATGCCCGGATATGCCTGGGCACGCCTATGCGAACATCGTTCGCCGGCGCCTCGAAAGCATGGCCTGCCGCGAACCCGCTCCACTAGATTCGGCCTTGTCGAATCAGCGGTGGTCGTCGGGCCTCTTCGAGGATGTGGTCAACGTTTCTGAAGGTATCGACCGGAGCGCAGGCGCCCGTTGGTCGGCGTCCGCCGCGGCCTTCACGGCCTGGCGCGACGGCGACCCCGCCGCGCTCGAGGAGCTGGTCCGGCTGGTCAGCCCGACCCTGTGGCACGTCGTACGGGCGACCGGCCTGGACCGCGCCACCGCCGAGGACGTCGTCCAGAACACGTGGGTCGCGCTGGTCGACAGCGCCGAGCGGATCAACGAGCCGATGGCCGTCGCCGGCTGGCTGTGCACGACCGTTCGCCGGGAGGCATGGCGGGTGAGCAAGCGGACCCGGCGCGAGGTCGCCACCTCCGACGACGCCCTCGGCTGGGCGCTGCCCAGCATGGACGGTCCCGAGGACGGTGTCGTCCTGGCTGAGGACCAGGCTCGGCTGCGACTCTGCCTGGCCCGGCTCAACGACCGCTGCCAGGCGCTGCTGCGGATGCTCGCTGCCGGGCCGCGGCCCGAGTACGCCGAGGTCTCCGAGGCGCTCGACATGCCGATCGGCAGCATCGGCCCGACCCGGGCCCGATGCTTGGACAAGCTCCGCAACGAGCTGATCAGCGAGGGTGCGCTCTGATGGCCGACGACCAGACTCCCGGCAACGACGACGAGGCTCCTGAGACGCCGGCAGACGCCGAGCTGCTCGACCAGGTCTCGGAGTTGTGGGACCTCCTCGATCCGCCGCCCGACGACCTCGCCGAAGGCGTCCTGGCGCGCCTGGAGACCAACGACCTCGACGCCGAGCTGCTCACTCTCGTGGAGTGGGACAAGGAGCTTCTCGGCGTCCGCTCGGTGACCATGCTGCGCGCTCCCGACGAGGTCGGCACCTGGTCGCTGGAGTACCTCGGGCCCGGTTTCCGGGTCCAGGTCCGGATCTCCCGCACCCAGCGCCAGGCACGCCTGGACGGCTGGGTCGTCCCGGCCCAGCCGATGACCGTTTTCCTGACTTCGATGGGTGGCAAGAAGGCCACCACCGATGAAACGCAGGTCGGTGAGTCCGGCAGGTTCGAGTTCCCGGCGACCCCCACCGGTGCCTGCCGCCTCACCTTCGTCTCGGATCCCAGCAGCACCCGCCCGCTCGTCACCCCTCCCTTCTGGATCTGAGGTATCGCCATGACTGAGAAGAAGTTCGAGAAGATCCGTGTGGCAAATCTGCGGCTGGACCCGGCCGAGCGCGCCCGCGTGACGCCGGCGGCGATCGCCCGGCTGCGGGCGCTGCGCGCCAGCCAAGCCGAGAAGCGCATCCTGGCCGAGCAGCTCGCCCTGGACGAGCTCGCCCCGCGGTTCCTGGACCCGAGCACGACGCTGAAGGTCGACGGCTATTCGGCTCTCCCGACGTTCTACGCCGGCCAGCGCCTGCTCTTCGCCCGCAAGGTCGCGACCGAGGAGCTGCTCGACGAATTCAGCGCCGCCGCGGTCAAGCTCGGCTGGACCCTCGACACCGGTGCGGCACGGGCACGCGACGATGTACCCGTCCACGTCCTGCAGACCGGGGTGGTCCGCGCCCAGCTGACCGGCAACGACCCGTCGGCCACCACACCGCCCGACGCCTGGACGCTGCTCCAGCAGGTCCGCGCGGCACGCGTCGCCGCCGGCGGCTCGCCGGTGATCCCAGGGGTGGGTCTGGACCACATCATGGTGCTGGGCACCTTCACCTCCGGCCACACCTTCACGTCCGGCCACACGTTCACCTCCGGACATACCTTCACCTCCGGCCACACGTTCACCTCCGGACACCCGTGGACCGGTGACGGAGGCGGCGGTGCCGTCGACACCTACGCCTACGCCGGATCCGGCGGCCGCGAGCCGATGACATACGTCGGGCTCATTCCGGCCCGGACCCCCGACCCGGAATACACGGGCCGCCGCCCGGTCGTAGCACTGCTCGACACCGGCTGCGGCAGCCACTGGTGGCTCGACGACGTGGTCAGGACCGACGTCAAGATCGACGGCCAGTTGATCGGCTACGACGACAAGACCACCGCGCCCGAAGCCGTCCCCGACCAGGCCGGTCCGCTCGACGGCGAGATCGACACCTACTCCGGTCACGGCACCTTCGAGGCAGGGCTGGTCTTCCAGGTCTGCCCCGACGCCGACATCGTCGCCTGGCGGGTGATGCCCTCGGTCGGCCCCATTACCGAGAGCGACCTGCTTGACGCCTTGGCGCACATCGCCGAGCTGGCGCGGCGGCACCGGGCCGGAGAACCGAACGGCCAGGCGATCGATGTGCTCAACCTGTCGCTCGGCTATTACCACGAGGCTCCCGACGACCTGAAGACCGACAGCTCGTTGTACGACTCGCTGAAAGTGCTCGGCGAGAACGGCGTCGTGGTCGTGTGCTCCGCCGGCAACGACTCCACGATCCGGCCATGTTTCCCGGCGGCGTTCTCACCGTGGACCAACGGCAAGGGCCCCTGCACCCCTGACCCGTCTATCGTCCCGGTCGTCTCGGTCGGAGCGCTCAACCCCAACGGGAGCGACGCGCTCTTCACCAACGCCGGTCCGTGGGTCCGCGCACACGCACCGGGCGCCGGGCTGATGAGTACCGTGCCACCGACGTTCCAAGGCGGGTACCTTGCCGCAGCGGAGGTCGAGCTCGACGGACGCACCCGGCAGACGATCGACCCCGACGACTACCGCGGCGGCTTCGGCCTCTGGAGCGGCACGTCGTTCTCGGCGCCCGTGTTCGCGGCCCTGGTCGCGGACGCCATTGGCCCGATCCCCGCTTCAGCCGATGATGTGAAGAGCTCGGTCGAACGAGGATGGTCGATCGTGACGAAGGGGTCCGACGAACCGCACAGGCTGAATCCGTGAAGTCGCGTGGACGACGCTGAGGACCTCCATCAGCAGGCAGTCGCGGCAACTCGGGAGAACAATCACGCGACCGCCCTGGTATTGGTCGCGCGTGCTCGCGCCAACGCCACCGATAAGGACCTACTCGCCCGCCTGGACATCACTGCTGCCTACGCAGAGGCCGAGACCGGCAATCTCTCCGAAGCCATCCGATTGTGCGACTCGGTCGCTGCTTCCACCGGCATCACGCCCCTTACCCGCGGTCTGGCAACATCGCAGCTCGGGTTGTTGCACACCCGGAACGGGGATGCGGAGAAGGCACGCGAGCTGATCACCGAGGCGATCGCGTTGATGGTCGGCGAACCCGAGCACCTCGGTGTCGCGCACCTCAACCGGGGGGTGATGTTCCTCGAGATCGGCGACACCACCAGCGCAGCAGCGGACTTCACGATCTCGGCCGAGCAGTACGGCCTCGCCGAGATCCCCGAGGAGCGCGCCAAGGCTGTGTACAACCTCGGCTGCACCGAGATCCAGCGCAACGACCTGATCGCGGCGACCCGGCTGATGGGCGAGGCCGGGCCGACGCTGGCTGCCCTCTCGTCGGTCAACGCCGCCATCGTCGAGCAGGACCGCGCCGAGCTCCTGGTCGCCTCCGGCCGGGCACACGAAGCAGTCGAGGCGCTGGAGACCGCCGCTGCGGCGTTCGGCCACGAGGGCCTGCACCGGTTCCAAGCCGAATCCGAGCTCGACCTCGCCCGCACCCTGCTCAGCGACGACCCGGCCCGGAGCCGGACGGTCGCCCAGCAGGCGGCGCGACGGTTCGCAGCGCAGGGAAGCACGACCTGGGCGGCCCGCGCCCGCGCCGCCGCGGTCGAGGCGGAGGTCCAGGACGGCGCCACCGCGAAGGAGGTGCTGACCCGCGGCGACGCCCTCGTCGCCGAGCTGCGCGACAGCGGCCTGCGACCGGAGGCCGACCGGCTGGCCCTGAACCTCGCGCGGCTCGCCGTACGACGCAAGGACCTGCCGGATGCCGCCGTCCGGATCGCCGCCGTCCGGGTCACCACCGACTCCGCTGTCACGACCCGGCTGCTGGCCCGCGAGGTCCGCGCCGAGCTCGCGGCCGCGCAGGGCCAGGACGGGCGGTCCCTGATGTACGCCCGCAAGGGCCTGGCCGAGCTGCACTCCTGGCAGGCGACCTTCGGCAGCCTCGACCTGCAGACGTCGGCGGCCGGCCACGGCCAGCATCTCGCCCGGCTCGGGCTCCGCGGCGCCGTGGCCGATGGCAGCGCCGAGGTCGTCTTCGAGTGGTCCGAACGTGCCCGAGCGCTGGCATCGCGAGTGTCCTCGCTCCGGCCGCCGCCGGATCCCAACCTCGCGGCCGACCTGACGGCGCTGCGCATCTCGGATCCGACCGACCATGCCGCCAAACGAGTCCTACGCGAACGGATCCGCGCTCACAGCTGGTTCGCGGCTCAGGGCACGGTCGGAGAACCTGTCGACTTAGCCACCCTCCAGGAGCGGCTGGCCGTGGACGACGCCGCACTGGTGGCGCACATCGTGATCGACGGCACCATCACGGCGCTCGCGGTGACCGCCAAGAACGCCGTCGTCGTCCGGCTCGGCGATGCCGCGAAGCTCCGCAACATCCTGGACCGGATCGCGGCCGACCTTGACTTCGCTGCTCAGAATCGGACCACCGGGATGGGTGACGCCGTACGCACCTCGCTTCGTGCCGACCTCGCGCTGGTCTCCGACATCCTGATCCGCCCAGTGCTGGCGACCATCGGCTACCGCCGGCTCGTGCTGACCCCGTCGGCCCTGCTGACCGGCTGCCCTTGGACCGAGCTGCCCGGACTGATCGGGCGACCGGTGACGGTGCCGACCTCGGCGACGCAGTGGCTTGAGCAGGCCCGGCGTCCGTTCGTCGGCGTGCGTGAAGTCGGGTTCCTGGCCGGTCCGCGGCTCACCCGCGCCGAGGAGGAGGTTCGCCGCTCCATGGAGTCCTGGCCGCGCGGGCACGTGCTCGCGGACGCCGAGGCCGACTCCACCCGCGCCGGCTGGCTGGCCGCACGCGTCGACCTGCTGCACATCGCCGGGCATGGCAGCCATCCAGGAGACCACCCATTGTTCGCGGCGGTCGAGCTCGCCGACGGGCCGTGGTTCGGCCACGATATCGACCTGCTGCCGCGCACCCCGGAGGTCGTGATCCTCTCCGCGTGCGACCTCGGCCGCGCCTCGGTGCTGCACGGCGAGGAATCGGTCGGGATGAGCGCGGTCTGGCTGCACACCGGCACCCGCGCGGTGGTCTCCTCGCTGGCGCTGCTCGCCGACGACCTGGCGTGCGAGGTGTTCGCGACCTGGCACCAGCTCGTCGCGGCCGGGTCGGCGCCCGCCGACGCGCTGGCCCAGGTCAGCGCCGCGACCGACGACATCGTGCCGTTCCTCTGCTTCGGCGCCGGCTGGTGATCGAGGGCTGGTCGAGCGCCGTGCTGCGGCGGTAGCGTCCGCAGATGCACCCGCCGTACGCCGGCGCCGCAGTGCGCGTGCTCACCGCGGCTGTCCTCGCCCTCTCCCTCGCTGCGTTCGCCCCCCTCGCCGAAGCGCCCGCTGATGCCCGACCGACAAGCGCGCCTCGGCTCCTCGACGTCTCGATCCCGGCCGTGCACGGTCCGATCGCCGACGAGTGGTTGCCCGGCTACAGCGGCGGTCCGCGCGCGAAGGTGCTGCTGCCCGCCGGCTACGATCCGCACAAGAAGTACCCGCTACTGGTGCTGCTGATCGGCCTGACCAGCACCTACCACTCCTGGTCGGATCCGGGCCTCGGCCAGATCGCGAAGACCGCAGCCGGCCTGGACGCGATCATCGTGATGCCGGAAGCCGGCAACGGCTGGTACGCCGACTGGTGGAACAAGGGCGAGCGCGGGTCGCCGTCGTGGGAGACCTACATCCTCGACGACGTCATCGGCTACGCCACCTCGCACTACCCGATCCGCCCCGGGCGCCGCTGGCACGCGCTGGCCGGGGTGTCGATGGGCGGCCTCGGGACGGCGTACCTGGGCGGGCGGCTGCCGGGCTTCTTCGGGTCGATCGCGGTGCTGTCCGGGCTGGTGAACACCCAGCTCATCTTCGGCCAGGGCTCGGTGATGGCGTTCATCCCGCAGTACCTGGCGAAGACCAAGATCGATCCGGTGGCGCTCTACGGGCCGGAGACCGGGTTCTACTTCCGCGGGCACGACCCGATGCGCCTGGCCGCGAACCTTGCTCATACCCGGATCTTCCTGACCGTCGGCGACGGGATCCCGACCGAGGACGGTCAGCCGCATCACGACCAGTCGACCGACGGGCTGGCCGAGGGCGCGATCATCCGGCCGGCGATGCTGACCTATGCAGCAGCGCTGCGCCACGCCGGCGTCGCCTACACCCTGCAGCAGCACCACGGCTCGCACTCCTGGCCGAACTTCCGCACCGAGCTTAAGGCGGCGATCGCGTGGAACCTGTTCGCGCCGGTCGTGACCGACCCGACGAGCTGGGTCAACGACACGGTCGCGACCAGCGGGAGCCTGTGGGGCTTCGGCTACACGTTCAGCACGCCGCCGACGAAGATCGTGCGGTTCGCCCGCCATGGGGCGTCCTTGAGTGTGAGTGCCGCCGGATCGGCGGTGACGCTGCGGACGCCGCACGGCTGCACGATCCGTACGGCGACGCCCGTGACGATCACGGTCCGGCCGGGCTGCTAGGAGCAGCCCGGCTCCCAACGCCCCGTGGCCAGTTCCTCGGTCTCGCGTGATGGGCGGTGGCATCGCGGGTTCTAGTGGCTACGACTTCACCACGAGCGAAGGACCGTCCAAGTGCGCCGCTTGAATCTCATTCGCAGAGTAACGCTGCTCACCCTGCTCATCGTCCCCCTCGCCTTTGCGCCGCCTGCATTCGCGAATGGCTTCAGCCTCTACTACGGCCCCAGCCCGTATGGAGGGAATCCTTATGCGCTAAACGAGGGCAATATCAGTTGGACTGGGAAGTTCCACTTTGACTGGTACGGAGACTCTTGGGACTACTGCCCGGCAGATGGTTTGGGCACGTCGTTCTACTTCGGGTATCAGTATGGAGATGGGAGCTCGGGCGAAGACGCTCCAGTGCTCTGGGATGTCGCCGGGTGCAACACACATCAATACGGCGCCGGCACCGTGACCAAGCAACGTCAGATCGTCAAGGTCCGAGTGCACTCGTGTTGGACCAACGACGGCAACCTCTGCTGGCTTGAAGACATCGACTACGGCGTCGGCGCGTGGAAGACGAACCCAAATGTCTGAATGTGGCGACACTCGTCGCCGCTCCCAGCACCCCGTCGACAACCGATCACCCCACCAAGGCGAGGAGTCCTACTGATGCTCGAAGGACCCAGTACTCAGGCAGATCTGTCAACCAACGTCTCCGACTCTTCCGGGCCGGGCCGCGCCCGCAAGTCATTGGCCGCAGTGTGCGGCGCTTTGCTGGCAGCGACCTGCGTGTTCGCCGCAACGGCCGTCGTACACCGCGACTCGGGGCCAGTGCGCCGCGCAGCTCCTGCAGCTATACCTGTCTCGCTGGCCAACTTCTCCGCCGTCATGGTGGCCTCCGCTCGTCAGTCCCTTGGGAAGTCGGATTTAGGTGCTTCCACAGTGGCAACGTTCGATGCGAACGGCGCGCCACTGCCCGGCGGGGTAGTGGACGGAGCAGCGTCGCTGTACGTGAGCTTTGGATCGGAGAAGTCGCACTATTGGAAGCTGTTCGTAGGCACGTCCGACGTTGGCACGGACCCCGCCGCCGCCAAGTGCTCGACCGCATTCAGTACGGCGCTGCTGACCTGCAACACCAGCAAGACGGGCGACGGCGGTCTCGCGGTGACGACTGTGCTCGTTGCCCGGGCCGTCCCGGACGAACCCGGGCACTACGCCGTTGCAGACGTCAAGGCACTGACGGACGCCGACCTTCCAGAGCTGCGCGTCGAGCGGAATGTCCGTGTCTTCCACCCCAATGGCACGATGACGAGCGTGACCGAAGGTGTCGTCGGGCCGAAGAGCCTGGATCCAGATGCGATCTTCACATCGTCGGCCAGCAACATGACCAAGCTCGCTACCGATCCGGAGGTCGCCAGAGTGCCTGCGAGCTAGCCCAGCGCGTCAGATCTCGGCCTGGACGCCGGCCATTAGCTGACGTGCCATCACGATCCGCTGCACCTGGTTGGTGCCCTCGTAGATCTGGGTGATCTTGGCGTCGCGCATCATCCGCTCGACCGGGTAGTCGCGGGTGTAGCCGTAGCCGCCGAGGACCTGGACGGCGTTGGTGGTGACCTCCATCGCCACATCCGAGGCAAAGCACTTCGCGGCGGCGCCGAAGAAGGTCAGGTCGTGGTCGCCGCGCTCGGACCGGCCAGCCGCGGCGTACGTCATCTGGCGCGCGGCCTCGACCTTCATGCCCATGTCGGCGAGCAGGAACTGCATGCCTTGGAACTCCGAGATCGACTTGCCGAACTGCTTGCGCTCCGCGGCGTACTCCAGCGCGTAGTCCAGCGCGCCCTGGGCGACGCCGACCGCCTGCGCCGCGATCGTGACGCGGGTGTGGTCCAAGGTGCGCATCGCGGTCTCGAACCCGGTGCCCTCGCCGCCGATGATCCGGTCGGCGGGGATGCGGACGTTGTCGAGGTAGACCTCCTTGGTCGGAGATCCCTTGATGCCGAGCTTCTTCTCCGGCGCGCCGAACGAGACGCCCTCGTCGGACTTCTCCACCACGAACGCCGAGATGCCGCGGGTGCGCGAGTCCGGGTCGGTCACCGCCATCACCGTGTAGTACTCCGACTCCCCGGCGTTGGTGATCCAGCGCTTCACCCCGTTGAGGACATAGGAGTCGCCGTCGCGGACCGCGCGGGTCGTCATGCCGCCCGCATCCGAGCCCGCATCCGGCTCGGAGAGACAGTAGGAGAACCCACCCTCGCCGGCGGCGAGCTTGCCGAGGTACTTCGCCTTGAGCTCCTCAGAACCCGAGATCTGCACCGGCAGCGAGCCGAGCTTGTTGACCGCAGGGATCAGCGAGGACGACATGCAGACCCGGGCGACCTCCTCGATCACCAGCACCGTCGCCAGCGCGTCAGCACCGGCGCCGCCGTACGCCTCGGGCACGTGCGGGGCGTGGAAACCGCCTGCCAGCAATGCCTCGGCCGCCTCCCGCGGATACCGGGCTTCCTCGTCGACAGCAGCCGCAAAGGGGGCGATCTTGGCCTCGGCCAGGTCGCGCACGACCTTGCGGATCTCGCGGTGCTCTTCGGACAGTCCGTACAGCGGGAAGTCAGAATCCATGGGTTCCATCCTAAATCGCAGGTGAATGCGCGTTAACCGCTGGAGCCGTGATCTCTGTCTCGACCGCGCGGCGTTTGAAGGACCGGGAAGCAGCCCGGCGTCCCTGCTGTTCTCTCCCTATGAGCAACGACTGGCAGGACCGCGCAGTGGTGGACCGGATGCTCGACGAAGACGAGGTCTGGGCTGTCGTCGGACTCTCCGGCGACCCGTCGAAGACGGCGTACGAGATCGCCTCAGCGCTGCAGCGGGCCGGCAAGAAGATCGTGCCGGTCCATCCCGATGCACCGACGGTGCTCGGCGAGCAGGGCTACGCGAGCCTGGCCGAGGTGCCGTTTGCGATCGACGTGGTGGACGTGTTCCGGCGCTCCGAATCGGCAGGTCAGTTCGCCGACGAGGCCGTCGCGATCGGCGCGAAGGGCGTGTGGTTCCAGCTCGGCGTCATCGACGAGGCAGCCTTCGAGCGGACCCGCGCAGCGGGCGTCGACATGGTGATGGACACCTGCCCGCTGATCGAGTGGCGCAAGCGCGGCTAGAAGCCGAGTTTGCGCGGAGAGGCGCCGGACTGGTCCCGCACGGCCTGGCCCTTGTCCTGCGCGGTCGCGCGCAGCGACTCCTGGAACTCGACCATCTTCTGCTGCAGACCCGGGTCGCCCGCGGCGAGGATCCGTACGGCGAGCAGGCCGGCGTTGCGTGCGTTGCCGACCCCGACCGTGGCAACCGGCACGCCGGCCGGCATCTGCACGATCGAGAGCAGCGAGTCCATGCCATCGAGGTACTTCAGCGGCACCGGTACGCCGATCACGGGCAGCGCCGTGACCGAGGCGAGCATGCCCGGCAGGTGGGCCGCTCCTCCGGCACCGGCGATGATCACGCCGAGTCCCCGGCCGGCAGCCTCCCGCCCGTAGGCGATCATCTCCTCCGGCATCCGGTGCGCGGAGACGACGTCGGCCTCGAAGGCCACGTCGAACTCGGCGAGTGCCTCCGCGGCCGCCTTCATCACCGGCCAGTCCGAGTCCGAGCCCATCACGATGCCTACGCGCGGCGTGGTTCCGGGGTTCGTCATTCGCTCTCTTCTCCTAGTTCGCCGGCGAACCACGCCGCAGCGTGGCGCGCTCGTTCGAGGCAGTCCTCGAGGTCGTCGCCGTAGGCGTTGACGTGGCCGACCTTGCGGCCCGGCCGGATGCCCTTGCCGTAGAGGTGCACCCGCAGCCGCGGGTCGCGGGCCAGCGCGTGCGGGTACCCGTCGTAGAGGCGGGCGACGGAGTCGCGACCACCGAGGATGTTGACCATCACCGTCCAGCGGGCGCGGGCGTCGGGGGCACCGAGCGGCAGGTCGAGGACGGCGCGCAGGTGGTTCTCGAACTGCGAGGTCACCGAGCCGTCCTGGGTCCAGTGCCCGGTGTTGTGCGGCCGCATCGCCAGCTCGTTGACCAGGATCCGGCCGTCCACGGTCTCGAAGAGCTCGACCGCGAGGACCCCGGTCACGCCGAGCTCGCCGGCGATCCGCATGGCCACCTGCTGAGCCTCGATCGCGAGGTCGTCATTGAGGTCGGGTGCCGGTGCGATCACCTCGCGGCAGATCCCGTCGCGCTGCTCGGAGGCGACCACCGGCCACGCGGCGACCTGGCCCGACGGCGAGCGTGCGACCAGCGCCGACAGCTCGCGGCGGAAGTCGACCAGCTCCTCGGCCAGGAGCTCCACCCCCGACGCCGCGGCTGCCTCGAACGCCTCGTCGCAGTCCTCGAGTGCCCGGACGAACCAGACGCCCTTGCCGTCGTACCCGCCGCGCGTGGTCTTCAGGACGCACGGGAGTCCGAATCTCGTGACCTCGTCGGAATCGGCGACGATCGCGTTGCGCGGGCACGGTACGCCGAGCCCGGCGAGCGCCGCCCGCATCACGCCCTTGTCCTGCGCATGCACCAGGGCGTCCGGCCCCGGGTGCACCGCGAGACCGTCAGCAGCCAGCGCGCGCAGATGCTCGTTGGGCACGTGCTCATGGTCGAAGGTGACCGCGACGCAGCCCGCGGTGATCCGGCGAAGGTCGTCTAGTGAGGTGTGGTCGCCGACCTCGTGATCGACGATGACCTGGGCGGCCGAGGCCCCTTCGGCTTCGGCGAGCAGCCGCAACGGCAGGCCCATCGCGGCCGCCGGCTCGGCCATCATCCGGGCGAGCTGACCCCCACCGATGATCGCCACCTTGGGCGCCAGCTCCTCGACCACGCCCTGACCCTATCTAGGCTGCACCCCGTGGCATCCTTCAGCCGGGCGGAACTGGACTCCTTCCGCGACGCCGAGGTCCCCGACCTGGTCGGCACGGACCTGCGGCTGCTCTTCGTCGGGATCAATCCAGGGCTGTGGACCGCCGCTGTGCAGACCCACTTCGCGCACCCGGGCAACCGGTTCTACCCGTCCCTGCTCGCCGCCGGGATCATCACCGAGCCGATCAGCCCATCTGACGGCATGACGGCTGCCGACCGGGCGCACTTCATCGGCCGCGGGCTCGGGCTGACCAACCTGTCGTCGCGAGCTACCGCCCGGGCCGACGAGCTGAGCGCGGCAGAGCTGCGCGAGGGCGGCGCCAGGCTCGAGACGTTCGTTGGCGAGCATCGGCCGCGCGTGGTGGCGATCGCCGGGATCACGGCGTACCGGACGGCGTTCAAGGTGCCTTCTGCGAAGGCAGGCCGGCAGCCGGAGCCGTTCGCCGGCGCCGTGCTCTGGGTGGTCCCGAACCCCTCGGGCCTCAACGCCCACGAGACAGTCGCGACGTTGGCGGCGGCGTACGCCGAGCCGGCGCGGGAGGCCGGGATCCTCTAGTAGGCGTCGTCAGGCGTGGAGTCATGGCAAGGCGGAGGAGCGAAGGCGTCCTTGAGCGGAGCCAACGCCCGGCGGTGACGTACCTGCGGAGCCGACGCCCGCTGATTGAGCCTGTCGAAATCCTCGGTACTCGAACGCCTCAGTGCCGGGGGCGCGTCCGGCGGACGGTAATCGGCTCGATGTCGCCGAAGCCGCGGATCGGGCGGGCCGGCAGCGGTCGGGTGGCGAACTTGGTCGGCGGCAGCAGCTCGGCGGTGCGCTCGTCGATGATCACCCGGTTGCGCCGAGCCACGGCGGTGAACCGGGCGGCCAGGTTGACCGGTGGGCCGTAGACGTCGCCGAGACGCAGGATGACCGGCCCCGTCGCCAGCCCGAGCCGTACGTCGGGCAGCTTCTCGTCCCCGCCGATCACGGCGATGATGTCCAGCGCGATGTCGATCGCCTGGACCGGGTCGGACTCCATGAACAGCACCGAGTCGCCCAGCGTCTTGATCACCCGGCCGTTGTGGTCGGCGATGATCTCCGAGCACCGGGTCTCGAAGACCTCGACCAAGTCGCCGATCTCGTGCTCGTCGAGCTCGTTGCTCAGCGCCGTGAAAGAGACCAGGTCAGCGAAGCCGACGGTGGCCTGCGGGAGGTGCAGGTCCTCATCGCTCGACCCGAGGTTCTCGACCCGGCCGACCGCCGCGGCGAGATGCCTGCGCCAGGCGTAGACGAGCAGCTCATCGAAGTTCGGCACCTGGGTCTCGACCAGCTTCAGTGCCGCCGCCATCGCGCCGGGGGCGTTCAGGTCCGGACCGGAGAAATCCTCCAGTGCTGTGGAGATCGTCGCCATCTGCCAGTCGGCCAGCCGGGCGACGGTGTGCCCGATCGCGCGGGTCAGCCGGAGCATCGTCTCGAAGTCGATGCCCGAGCCGGCGACGGTCCTCGCCACGAGCGCCAGCGCGTCGGCGTCGGCTTTCGTGAACGCCGTCTGGTTGGCCGTATCGGGGAACCCCAGCGCGCGCCAGAGCCGGCGGGCCTCGTCGTTGGTGACGCCGGCGGCGGCAGCTACCTCGCTGCCGCGCAGGCTCGGTGCCTCACCGAGGATCGCGTTCTCGAGGTCGGCGACAGTCGGGTCAGACTCCGTCATTGGCGCTGCGCTGGTTGCCCTGGCTGCCTTGGAAGAGCAGGTCGGAGAGCACCCGCTGCTTCTCCTCGACGTGCGGGACGTCGGGCAGCCGGACGCCGAGCTCGCTGGCGTCCTTGATCACGAGGGTGCCACAGCCGAGGATCCGGTCCAGGATCCCCTTCTCGTAGGACACGTCGCTGATCCGCGACAGCAGGATGTCGTGGCCCGAGCGGGTCAGCACACCCTGGTGCGTGGTCAGTCGCCGGTCGGTAACGGTGTACGTCGCCGTCAGCCAGTTCAGGAACGGGCGCACGCAGAACCAGAGCACGATGAGCGCCCCGACGACCACGATCGCGATGTACAGGTCCTTCTTGTGGCTGTTGTCGCTGGAGACCTGGGAGATCAGGAAGCCAACAACAGCAGCCACGACGATCAGCACGACCGCGGGGAAGGCGAGCGCCTTCACATGCGTCCTGGTCGTGAAGACGACATTCTCACCGGGGTTCAGGTTCTTGGCCACGGGAGGATCATGTCACGCGGGACGCACATGCACGACGTCTCCGGCACCAATGGCCCGACCGGACACCAGCAACCGCCCGTTGGCGTCAAGACCCTCTGCCCGTCCGGTCAGGACCTCGCCGTCAGGCAGGTGCACGGTCACGTCCTTGCCGATGGTGCCGCACTCGGTCCGGTACCGCTCCAGGACGGCCACCGGCTCGCTGCGCAAGGCTTCCAGGATCAGCCCGAGCGCTGGGACCACGGCAGCGAAGACCTCCTGCCGCCCGACCGGGGAGCCCGCGATGCTCAGCGAGGTCGCTGCCGGCACCGGCAGGTCCTCGGCGGCGAGACCGACGTTGATGCCGATCCCGATCACGGCGAGCGGGCGGCCAGCGGTGCCGGCGACCCGTTCCAGCAGAATGCCGGCGGCCTTGCCGGGCTCGCCGTCGGGCAGGGGCAGCAGCAGGTCGTTGGGCCACTTCAGCTCAACCGGCACTCCCGCCGCCCGGCGTACGCCATCGGCGGTCGCCAGCGCCACGGCGAGCGGCAGCAGCGGCCAGTCGTGGTCGGCCAGGCCGGGGTCGACGACCAGGGAGAACGTCAGCGCCGAGCCCGGCGGGGTCTCCCAGGTCCGGTCCAGCCGTCCGCGACCGGCCGTCTGGTGCTCGGCGACGATGATCGAGTCCGCGACCGGTCCGGCGCCGTCGACGCCGGCAGCGGCGACGGCGTTCGTCGAGGCGGCGGTCTCCAGCAGCGTCACCGCCCAAGCGGGTCCGGCTGCGCCGGCTAGGCGATCGAGTTCGAGGGGTGACCAGGCAGCTCCGGGCGTCGACATACCCACTAGATTGACCCACGATCCACCAGCGGGGCCACCCGGCCCGGAGAAGGAGTCGTCAGCGTGAGCGCAGTTCCGGGCCAGGGCACCGAAGTTCCCACCGACATCGACGTCCACACCACGGCGGGCAAGCTCGCTGACCTCGACCGCCGGATCGACCTCGCCGTGCACGCTGCTGGCGAGAAGGCCGTCGAGAAGCAGCACGCCAAGGGCAAGAAGACCGCCCGCGAGCGGATCGAGTCGCTCTTCGACGAAGGCTCCTTCGTCGAGCTCGACGAGCTCGCCCGGCACCGCTCGGTGGCCTTCGGTCTGGAGAAGAACCGCCCCTACGGCGACGGCGTCATCACCGGCTTCGGCACCATCGACGGCCGCCAGGTCTGCGTGTTCTCCCAGGACTTCACGATCTTCGGAGGGTCTCTCGGCGAGGTCTACGGCGAGAAGATCACCAAGGTGATGGACCTGGCCATGAAGACCGGCTGCCCGATCATCGGCATCAATGAGGGCGCCGGCGCCCGCATCCAGGAAGGTGTCGTCAGCCTCGGCCTGTACGGCGAGATCTTCCGCCGCAACGTGCACGCCTCCGGCGTCATCCCGCAGATCAGCCTGATCATGGGCTCCTGCGCCGGCGGTCACGTCTACTCCCCTGCCGTGACCGACTTCACGATCATGGTCGACGGCACCTCGAACATGTTCATCACCGGCCCGGACGTGATCAAGACCGTCACCGGCGAGGACGTCACCATGGAGGACCTCGGCGGCGCCCGGACGCACAACACCAAGTCGGGAAACGCCCACTACATGGGTGCCGACGAGGACGACGCGATCGAGTACACCAAGGCGCTGCTGTCCTACTTGCCGCAGAACAACCTGGACCCGGCACCTGCCTATGACGAGGTAGCGGACCTGGAGACCAGCGACCTGGACCGCGAGCTGGACACGATCATCCCGGACTCTCCGAACCAGCCCTACGACATGCACACCGTGATCGAGGCCATCGTCGACGACCAGGAGTTCCTCGAGGTCAGCGCGATGTTCGCCCCGAACATCCTGATCGGCTACGGCCGGGTCGAGGGCAAGTCGGTCGGCATCGTGGCCAACCAGCCGATGCAGTTCGCCGGCACCCTGGACATCGACGCATCGGAGAAGGCGGCCCGCTTCGTGCGCACCTGCGACGCGTTCAACATCCCCGTGCTGACCCTGGTCGACGTCCCCGGCTTCCTGCCCGGCACGGACCAGGAGTGGAACGGCATCATCCGCCGCGGCGCCAAGCTGATCTACGCCTACGCCGAGGCCACCGTCCCGCTGGTCACCCTGATCACCCGCAAGGCCTACGGCGGCGCGTACGACGTGATGGCGTCCAAGCACCTCGGCGCCGATATCAACCTGGCCTGGCCGACGGCTCAGATCGCGGTGATGGGCGCGTCCGGCGCGGCCAACATCATCCACCGCAAGGAGCTCGCCAAGGTCGAGAAGGACGGCGGCGACGTCGAGGCCCGGCGCGCCCAGCTGATCACCGAGTACGACGACACCCTCGCGAACCCGTACATCGCCGCCGAGCGCGGCTACGTCGACGCGGTCATCTCGCCGCACGAGACCCGGGTCGAGATCGTCCGCGCGCTGCGGCTGCTGGCCAGCAAGCGGGAGACCCTGCCGGCTAAGAAGCACGGGAACATCCCGCTGTGACCGACGTAGGAGTCAACAGCGGGAGCGGAGGCGACCGGTCGGTCAGTGACGCCGGAGCGCCAGCGGAGGCGTCAGTAAGCGACGTGTCGGCGACCCCACCGACTCTCCGCATCATCAACGCAGACGCGACCCCCGAGGAGGTCGCCGCGCTCATCGCCGTCTTCGCCTCGCTCGGCGCCCCTGCACCGGCCCCGAAGAAGCCGGTCCCCGCCTGGTCGGCCAACTTCCGGCGGCTGCGGCCCGCGCACCCGCACGGGCCTGGCGGCTGGCGCGCCAGCGGCCTGCCGCGCTAAGGGCCACTACGCTGACCCGGTGCCCGCGCCCACTCTTCCCCGCCTGATCCTCGCCTCCGCATCCCCTGCCCGCCTCGCCACCTTGCGGGCGGCCGGCTTGGACCCCGAGGTGGTCGTGAGCGGGGTCGACGAGGATCAGCTCGAGATCACCGACCCAGCCGAGTTCGCCCTCAAGCTCGCCCAGCTCAAGGCGGTCGCCGTCGCCGCGGACCAGCCGCGCTCGCTGGTGATCGGCTGTGACTCCGTGCTCGAGTTCGACGGCGAGATCCTCGGCAAGCCCGTCGACGCCGAGGACGCGATCCAGCGCTGGCAGCGGATGCGCGGCGGAAACGGCGTCCTGCACACCGGGCACTGCCTGATCGACACCCATCGCGAGGTGTGGCTGGCCCGCTCGGCCGCGACCCAGGTCCGGTTCGCGCAGATCGACGACACCGAGATCGCGGCGTACGTGGCCACCGGCGAGCCGCTGCGCGTTGCCGGCGCCTTCACCCTGGACGGCCGCGGCGCGGCGTACGTCTCCGGCATCACTGGCGACCCGCACAACGTGGTCGGCATCTCACTGCCTCTGCTGCGGCTGATGTTCGACGAATTGGGCTTCGTCTGGCACGAGTTCTGGACTCCGGCCACACGCTAGTTCCGTAAACGGCAGACTGTGCGCATGCGCGGAATCATCCTTGCCGGAGGCACCGGTTCCCGGTTGCACCCGATCACCCTGGTCACCAGCAAGCAGCTAGTCCCGGTTTACGACAAGCCCATGATCTACTACCCGCTGTCGACGCTGATGATGGCCGGGATCAAGGACATCCTGATCATCACCAGCCCGCAGGAGGCGGCTCGTTTCGAGGAGCTCCTCGGCGATGGCAGCAACTTCGGGATCAACCTCGCCTACGCCCAGCAGCCGAAGCCCGAGGGTCTCGCGCAGGCGTTCACGATCGGCGCGGACTTCATCGGCAGCGACACCTGCTCGCTGGCTCTGGGCGACAACCTCTTCCACGGCCCGTCCTTCGGACGCGACTTCAACCGGGTCCAGGAGGTCGAGGGTGCCACCGTCTTCGCCTACTGGGTCGCCGACCCGTCGTCGTACGGCGTCGTGGAGTTCGACGCCGACCGCAAGGCGATCTCCCTGGAGGAGAAGCCGAGCGAGCCGAAGAGCCACTACGCCGTGCCCGGCCTGTACTTCTACGACAACGACGTGGTCGAGATCGCCCGGAACCTCAAGCCCTCGGACCGCGGCGAGTACGAGATCACCGACGTGAACCGGACCTACCTCGAGCAGGGTCGCCTCCACGTCGAGGTGCTGCCGCGCGGCACCGCCTGGCTCGACACCGGGACGTTCGACTCGCTCAACGACGCCAGCAACTTCATCCGCACCATCGAGAACCGCCAGGGTCTCAAGGTCTGCGCACCTGAAGAGGTCGCGTGGCGCCAGGGCTTCCTGACCGATGACGAGCTGCGGGTACGCGGCGAGAAGCTGGCGAAGTCCGGCTATGGCGAGTACCTGCTGCGGCTGCTGGAGTCAGACGACTACCGCTGATCGTTGCCGTCTGCCATCAGGTCGTTGATCGGCACCGGCGAGGCCGGGTCCGGAGGCATGTGCATCACGATCGGCGAGCGTCCCGTGAACACGAAGCGCCGGAACGCCCAGAAGCGGAACGCCGCACCAAGCAGCGCGCCGACGACGTTGCCGGAGACGTTGTCGGAGTAGATCGTGTCCCAACCGAAGATGTTGCGGCTGACGAACAGGCATGTGACCGGGATGATGAACGACGCGAGGTTGATGATCACGTAGTTCAGCAAGCCACCGCCGACGCCCTCGGCAGACCGGTGCCGGAACGCGTAATACCGGCTGCCGTAGTAGCTGACGAACATGCCGACCGAGTTCGCGACCAGGTAGCCGGGGATCGGATAGCTGTGCATCGGGCCGGAGAAGAAGCCCTTGAAGCCGTGGACGAGGGCGTTGAACAGGACGAACGAGACCAGCGTCGCTGCGGTGTTGACCACACCGAAGCGCGCCACCTCCCCGGTGAGCCTGCGCAGACGCCGTCCCATCCGCGACTCAGCGTCCTGTCGTCGCGCGTGCCTTGAGCGGTTCCCACCAGTCGCGGTTGTCGCGGTACCAGGCGACGGTGTCGGCCAGACCCTGCTCAAACGGCACCTGGGGGCTGTAGCCGAGCTCGGCCGTGATCTTGGAGATATCGACCGAGTAGCGCAGGTCGTGGCCGAGCCGATCCGCGACGCGGTCGACACGTTCCCAGTCAGCGCCCGTCGCCTCCAGCAGCAGGCCGGTGAGCTCCTTATTGGTCAGCTCGGTGCCGCCGCCGATGTTGTAGACCTCACCGGTCCGGCCCTTCTCCAGCACCAGGTGGATGCCGCGGCAGTGGTCGTCGACGTGCAGCCAGTCGCGGACGTTGGTGCCCTCGCCGTACAGCGGCACGTTGGCGCCATCGACCAGGTTGGTCACGAACAGCGGGATGACCTTCTACGGGTACTGGTACGGGCCGTAGTTGTTCGAGCACCGGGTGATGCACACGGGGACGCCGTGGGTCCGGTAATAAGCGCGGGCAAGCAGGTCGCTGGACGCCTTGGAGGCCGAGTACGGCGAGTTGGGCAGCAGCGGCTCGTCCTCGTCCCAGCTGCCCTCGGAAATCGACCCGTAGACCTCGTCGGTCGAGACGTGCACGAACGTGTCGATCCCGATCGAGAGAGCCGAATCGAGCAGGGTCTGGGTGCCGACGGCATTGGTCATCACGAAGTCGCGCGCCCCGAGGATCGACCGGTCGACGTGACTCTCCGCCGCGAAGTGCACCACGGCGTCGACCTGGGCCATCAGCGAGTCGACCAGTGGGCGATCCAGGATGTCGCCCTCGACCACACGCAGCCGCGGGTCCGTCGCGACCGGGTCGAGGTTGGCCGGGTTGCCGGCGTAGGTGAACGCGTCCAGCACGATCACCTGGTCCGGCTCGACTCCACCCCAGGCGCCGGTGAGCACCGAGCGCACGTAGTGGCTGCCGATGAATCCGGCCCCACCGGTTACGAGCAGCTTCATCAGGTTCCTTCCAGCAGGTACCGGGCGGTTACACAGCGGCGCCCGGCGGATAAAGGCCGGGCACGCACGGGACTATAGTCTCAGGCGGGCTCGTAGGTAGGCGAGTCAGACCCCCGACAACACGACGACAGGACCTGCGGGACCGTGATGGCCGAGTTGATCACACCAGCCTCACTGACCGGCAGGATCCGGACTGCGTGGTCGCGTCGCGAGGTCCGGTTCCTGGTCGTGGGTGGCCTGAATACGCTGCTAGCCCTGGTGCTCTTCAGCGGAGCACGGTTGATCCTCGGGAGCGGACTGCCGTACTTGCTGCTCCTCGTGCCGACCTACGGCATCGGCGTCCCGGTGGCGTTCACCTCCCAGCGGCTGCTCGTCTTCGACGCACCGGGCGGCAACGCGTGGGTCGACTTCGCGCGCTACAGCATGGTCCAACTGACCAGCGTCGGACTGAACGCCCTGCTGCTCGCCGGTCTGGTCGAACTGCTCTCGGTGCCGGTGCTGGTGGCCCAGGTGGTCACCCTCGCAGTGATCGTGGTCGTCACCTACTTCGGGCACCTGCTGTTCAGCTTCCGGCGGCCGAGCTCCGACTGAGCGGGAGCCGGCTCTGCCGCGCGACCGCCTCGAGGCAGGCTGCGATCCCGGCACCGAACCCGGTGCGGATGTACGGCGCCAGGTCGGGCCGCGCGACAGAGCGGAAGCGCAGGTCGCTGACCTGGAATCGCGAAGTCGCCGACGGCACTGTCACGATCGGCGGCCGCCGACGGGTGATCCGGCGGATCTCGCCGATCACGCCCGCGATCGTGTGCGACTGACCGCTCGCGAAGATCTTGGTCATCACTCCGCCTCGCGCGGCGGCCTCCTCCAGACCGGCCACTGCCATCGCAGCCGCGTCGTCGACGAAGAGGTAGTCCCGCATCGTGTCCAAGGAGACGTAGATGTCGAGGGGCTCGCCGGTCAGGTGGGCGCGGCACAGCATCGAGACCAGCCCTTGGCTCTTGCCCAGGTCCTGCCCCGGGCCGTACAGGTTCGAGATCCTGCCGAGCAGGAGCGGGACGTCGGTGCGTCCCGAGAAGTCACTGAACAACTGTTCGAGCTGGAGCTTCGCCTCGCCGTACGGGGACAGAGCAGCGGGGACCGTGTCCTCGGTGAATGGCGTTCCGCTCGACCCGGCGTACACGCCGCCGGCCGAGGACGCGGCGAAGATCGCGCCCCCCGCACCGGGCTGCCAGGCATCCAGGAAGCCCCGGACCACATCGAGCTCGGTCTGCAGCTGCTCGGCCTTGCTCCCGACCACGCCGACGCCCGCGCACCAGACGAGCCGCCAGCCAGACTCCGGCAGCTGGCGCGATCCAGCGAGCAGGGCTGCGATGGCCGCCTCGGTGTCCCCCCACGGCACGGCTGTCCGCAGCACCTCGCCACCGGTCGTAGCGACGGCGCGCCGGACGGCGCTGCCCAGGAGACCCGAGCCGCCGATCACCCAGGTCGGCGTCCGCGCCCCGGGGTCAGGACTGCCGGTCACGCCCGAGGGGCCCTTCAGCAGGGTCCTGGGTCAGCAGGTACAGCGGCTTGCCCAACGCCGCGTTCACGGTCACCCCGATGTACTCGGCGACCACGCCGAGCGAGAACAGCAAGGCCCCTGAGCTGATCAACAGCACCACGATCGTTGACGACCAGCCCTGGACGCCGTTCGGGTTGATGAGCTGGTCAATGATGATGACCACCGCCAGAGCCAGGCCTCCGAGCGCGAAGATCACGCCGAGGAGGCTGACGATGCGCAGCCCCCGGGTCCCCCCGGTCAGGACCATGCGGAGGAAGTGGCTCAGCAGCCTGCGCAGCGAGTAGCTCGAGGTCCGGTCGTCCCCTTCGGGCCGGAGCTCGACGGGCGCGGTCGCGGCGCGTCCGACGACCCAGCCCAGGGCGACATCGAGGTAGACGCCCGAGCCTGAGTACGCCGCGATGCTCCGCGCGATCTCGCCGAGGATCATGCGGTAGCTCTGGAACTGTGTCGCGTCAGCCGCCCCCGAGAGGAGGTTGATGACCTTCTTCGCCGACCTCGAGGAGGCGTTCCGGAAGGCCGAGTGGTGCGGCGGGCTGACCGGATCGGCGTAGACCACCTTCGCCTGTTCGGCCACCGCCACGTCGAGCATGTCGGGGATGTAGCGCGGATCGTGCTGGCCGTCCTCGTCCATCGTGACCACCCAGTCACCGGCGGATCCGGCGATCCCGGCGAGGGTGGCGGCGTGCTGGCCGAAGTTGCGGCTGAGCCAGAGCAGCCGGACGAACGGGTGCGCCTCGGCGAGCCGGCGCATCACCGCCGGCGAGCGGTCCCGACCGCCATCGTGGACGAGGATCACCTCGCCGACCCGGAAGGCGCGCCCGGCTGCCGTGGTGCCGACGTGCGTATAGGGCTCGAGTTCGTCGACCACCTCGGCGAGGCGACGCTCACCGCCGTAAACCGGGATGACGACGGAGATGACGTGCTCTGCCGGCTGTTGTGCGCTCACCGGGTCGACTATAGGCAAGCACAGGCGCCGATTTGTCCCGGCGACCCGTGTCCGGTCCGCCTGTCCGTCCGGCGCCGCCTAGGATCGAGCGATGCAGGCGACCGTCGACGCACCCCGTCACCACGGGATGCACCGATCCGGACGGTCCTGGCGGCGCGTGCTCGGGTCCGGTTGGCTTCCGGCGCTCCTCGTCCTCGCACTGGCCGTCGCCCTGCTCCACGACGCTGCCCGGGTCAGCCTGCGCGACCAGGCCTGCTTCGGTGGCTACCTGCTCGGATGGATCGTCGGCCCGGGCACGGTCCTGTGGCGCAGCATCGACCGGCGACCGAACAGACCGCTGGTCGAGGACCTCGCGATCGGGGCCCTGGTCGGGTACGTCGTCGAAGCGCCCGTCTACCTGACCTGCCTCGCTCTCGGGCACCCGCACGGGTACCTGCTGTGGCCGGTCGTGGTCCTCGCGATCACCCTGGCAGTGCCGGGCGGCCGACGGCTGCTGGTCCGACGCGGAGCCAGGATGTCGCCGGCATGGTCATGGTCGGTAGCTGCCCTGCTCGCCTATGTGATCGTCTGGTTCGGCCGCAACGTGTGGGGCCCCGCCCCGGCGGCGGGCAGCTCCTTGCGCTCGCCCTACCTCGACGAGCCGTACCACCTCAGCCTGATCGCCAGCCTGCGGCACTTCTGGCCAGCGAAGGTGCTGTTCGTCGATCACACCCCGCTCGACTACCACTACCTGAGCCACGTCCACATGGCTGCCGCGTCGTGGATCTCCGGCGACCAGCCGATCGTGCTGCTCAGGGCGCTCGCCCTGCCGACGGTTGCGGTGATCGTCCTGCTCGCGCTGGCTGCAGCTGCCAGCCGGCTCTCCGGCCGGGCCTGGCTCGGGCCGGTGGCACTAGCAGGAGTGCTGGTCGGCCCGGCGGACTTCAGCGGCGGGACCAACGGGAACGGGTACGGGTTCCTCGACCCCCACCTCGAGAGCAGCCCGAGTGCCGGCTTCACAAACGTTGGCCTGCTCCTCGGCACGATCCTGGTCGTCGAGCTCCTCGCCGGCCGCAAGGGCCGACCGGCACTGTGGGCTCTCACCGGGCTCGCCATGGTGGCCATGTGCGGCGCGAAGGCAGCCTCCCTCCCGACCGTGCTCGCCGGGCTGCTGGCTGCGACCGTGGTCACCTCGGTCGCGACCAGGCGGATCGCCTACCGTCCGCTGGCGCTGACGGCACTGGCCGGCGCGGCCTTCGTCGTCGCCAAGGAGATCTTCTTCGGCTCGAGCTCACAGGGCCTGTCGGTGAACCCGCTCGGCCAATTCGATCTGACAGCGTCCTCGCACCCGGCCCTTGCCGGGCCCGACGGCACCCCGGCTCTCACCACGGCGCTGGTGATCGCGATCTCGACCCTGTGCGCGCTCTCCGTCCTCGGCGGCGTCCTGGCGGGCCTCGGCAAGGGCGGCTGGCGCGAACCGGTACCGGTGTTCTTCGTCGGCCTGGCCGCAGCCGGGTACGGCGCCAGCCTGGGCCTGCACCAGGTCGGGAACAGCGAGGCCTACTTCGAGATCGTGGTGCAGCTGCCCCTCATCCTCGGCGGCGCGCTCGGCATGGTCCGCTATCGCGATGATCTGGTCCGCTGGGGCACCGGGCTCGGACGCTACGGCGGACGCAACCTCGCGCTGCTGGCGGTGGCGAGCGGGCTCGCCGGCGGACTTCTGTACACAGCGGTGAACCGTCCCGCCGGTCCCGCCGCGGCCCACATCTCGGCGATCGCCGAGGCGTGCCGGCTCTATGCCCTCCCGACAGCCGCGGTCCTGCTCGGCGGGATTGTGCTGACGGTGCTCGTCGTCATGCTCAGCGGCCGGTTCGCGGCGGAGGCCGCAACCGCCCGCGCCGGGAGGCTGCTCGCTCCGGCTCCGGTGTACGCGGCTGTGGCTGTCCTCGTCTTCTGCGGGCTCGGTATGACTCCGGCTGTCGATCGGCTCGGAGCCCTGGTCCGCGATCCGGTGCCGACGCCGGTCGACGCCACGCCCGGCATGATCTATCCGGGCGGCATCGAGGCCGCGCGCTACCTGCGCTCGAAGAGCCCTCAAGACGCCGTGATCGCGACGAACGCCCACTGCCAGTTCCCCGGCACCTTCCCGTGCTCGGCGCGCAACTTCTGGATGGCCGGCTACTCCGAACGCCAATTCCTCGTCGAGGGCTGGAGCTATGTGTCGCGGGCGAGCGTCGGGATGCATGCCCCCAAGAACGAGAACATCGACAGCGCGCCCTTCTGGGACCCTCGCCGGCTTACCGACAACGACGCCGTCTTCGAGCAGCCTTCGGATGCGACGGTCAGCCGCCTCGAGGACCGCTACGGCGTGCGGTGGCTACTGGTCGACCTCCGCTACGCCGTCGACCTGCGCGGCCTCCGGCACGTCGCGAGACTGACGTTCCACGACGGCGCGTACTACGTCTTCCGTCTGCGCTAAGGCGCCTTGGTCGCCACCGCGACGACCGAGGATCCGAACGGGAGGTTGCGCTTGCGCAGCAGGCGCCGATCCGCGCGGCACAAGCCCAGGAGGATCCGCTCGGCGAGCGCGGAGACCTCGGGCAGCTCGGTGTCCGGATCGTCGCCCGGCCGGCGTACCTTGCGCAGCAGGCGCTCCGCGGTGAACAGCGGGAGCGTCGCCGCGAACATGTACGTCGACCGGCGGATCTCAAGGCCGGCGGCCTCAAGCGCATTGGTCAACCGGCGCCGCGTGTAGCGCCGGTGGTGGCCGATGTCGCGGTCGAACGACGTCCAGGCCCACTCGTACGCCGGCACCGCGATCAGCAGGCGGCCGCCCGGTCGGAGCACTCGGACGATCTCGGACAGCGCCTGTGCTTCGGGGTCGCAGTGCTCCAGCACGTCGAACGCCGCGACGACGTCGAAGCTCTCATCGCGGAACGGCATCTGCAGCGCCGTTCCGCAGACGTCCCCGCGCGAGAGCGCCGCGAAGTCGAGGTCCAGGGCGATCCGCCGGCCGCGCTCCCGCATCCACGACACGCTGGGTCCGTCGGCGCTGCCGACGTCGAGCACGGTCTCCGGGGTGCCGACGTGGTTCTCCACGATGGCACGCAAGAGCTCAGAGCGCGCCCGGTACCACCAGTAGCCCGGCTGACCCATCGAAGGCGAAGAGGGTTGCACCATCTCGGCGGTCATCGGTGCTGGCTCCTCGTGGGGTGCTGGATCGAGCAGACAGCATAATCCGATCCGTTCGCCATAGCGCTACTCGACCGGACTACTCGACCGGCAGGCCGAGCCCACGGGCGATCAGCATCCGCTGAACCTCCGAGGTGCCCTCGCCGATCTCGAGGATCTTCGCGTCGCGGTAGAAACGGGCGACCGGGTACTCCTCCATGAAGCCGTAGCCGCCGAAGATCTGGGTCGCGATCCGGGTGCCGGTCACGGCCGACTCGGTCGCGTAGAGCTTGGCGATCGACGCTGCGTGCTTGAACGTCGGGCCGTCGATGCCGGCGTCCTTCATGGCGGCGGCTTTGTAGGTCAGCAGCCGCGAGGCCTCGAGCATCACCTGGAGGTCGGCGATCTGGAACGCCACGCCCTGCTTGCGGCCTATTGGTACACCGAAGGTGGTGCGCTCCCCGGCGTACCGCACGCACTCGTCGAGGCAGCCCTGGAGCAAGCCGACCGCGAGCGCCGCGATGGCGACCCGGCCGTCGTCCAGCGTGGCGAGGAACTGGGCGTAGCCGCGACCCCGCTCGCCGAGCAGGTTGCCGGCCGGGACGTGCACATCCTCGAACGACAGCGGGTGCGTGTCCGAAGCGTGCCAGCCGAGTTTCTCGTAGGCCTTCTCCGCGGTGAAGCCGGCCGTGCCGGCTGGCACGAGCAGCGCTGAGATCTCAGCCTTCTCGTTGCCCTGGGAGTCGGTAGCGGTGCCGGTGCGAGCCGTGACGGCGACCACCGAGGTCAGGCTTGAGCCGGAGTTGGTGATGAACTGCTTGGAGCCGTTGATCACCCACTCGTCGTTCGACAGCTCGGCCTTCGTCTTGGTCGCGCCGGCGTCCGATCCGGCCCCCGGCTCGGTGAGGCCGAAGCCGGCGAGCGTCCGACCAGCGACCAGGTCGGGCAGCCACTGCTGCTTCTGCTCCTCGGTCCCGAAGGTCAGGATCGGGTTGATGCCCAGCCCGACCGCCGCCTCGAGGGTGATGCCGATCGACTGGTCGACGCGGCCGAGCTCCTCGATCGCGAGGCACAGGCTGGTGAAGCCGCCGTCCTCGCCGGAGAGGCCGGCGCCGCCGTACTCCTCAGGGGCGGTCAGGCCGAACAGCCCGAGCTCGCCCATCTTGGCGACGACCTCGACCGGGAAGTAGTGGTCGCGGTCCCACTGCGCGGCGTGCGGGGCGACCTCCTTCTCGGCGAAGTCGCGGACGGTACGACGGAACTGCTCATGCTCGGCGGCCAGCTCGAAGGTCATGGGCGACATCGTAGACCGACATCGGTTAACGGTTGTTAACCAGTTAGCCTCGGAGCGTGTACAAAATCATGCTCGCCCTGCACCTGGTGGCCGTCGTCTTCGCGATCGGCCCCCTGGTCCACGCCACTACCACGGCCGCCCGCGGTCTCCGCACGGCCGACGCGACCGCGACCGCCGGCTCGGCTCGGACCGCAACGCTGTACTCCTACGCCTCGCTGCTCGTGGTCATCTTCGGCTTCGGCACGATGTCGGCGACCTCGCCGTTCACCCACAAGAAGGTCGCCGATTTCGGCGACACCTGGATCTGGCTCTCCGTACTGCTCTGGGTCGTCGCCGTCGCCCTGACCCTCGGACTGGTCGTCCCGGCCCTGCAGCAGGCGACCACGCGGATCGGCGCCGGCGAGTCGGTCGACAACCTCAAGGCGAAGGTGGCTGCCGGTGGCGGCATCGTCGGCCTCATCTTCGCCGGCATCGTCTTCCTGATGGTGTACCGACCGGGCAGCTGATCGGGCAGCTGATCGACTGGTGGGACCCCGCTGCCCCGGCCGCACGCCTCCCCATAGACTCCCCGAGGATCCGAACAGACTTCAGGAGTAGAGCGTGCCCCAGGAATCGCCGCAGACCCGCCCGTCGCAGAAGGTCCTGCAGAAGGTCCTGATCGCCAACCGCGGCGAGATCGCCGTACGCGTCGTGCGCGCGTGCAAGGACGCCGGCATCGGCAGCGTTGCCGTGTACGCCGACCCAGACCGGGACGCGCTGTTCGTGCGCCTGGCAGACGAGGCGTACGCCCTGGGCGGCGCGACTCCGGCAGAGACGTACCTCGACATCGCCAAGATCGTCGAGATCGCGAAGACCAGCGGTGCCGACTCGGTGCACCCGGGCTACGGCTTCCTCGCCGAGAACGCGCTGTTCGCGCAGGCCGTGCTCGACGCCGGCCTGATCTGGATCGGCCCGTCCCCAGCGGCGATCGAGGGCCTCGGCGACAAGGCCAAGGCCAAGCAGATCGCCCTCGCTGCCGGCGCGCCGCTTGCTCCCGGCCTGAAGGAAGCGGTCAAGGACGCGAGCGAGATCGTCGCGTTCGCGGAGGAGTTCGGCCTTCCGGTCGCCATCAAGGCGGTCTTCGGAGGTGGCGGCCGCGGCCTCAAAGTCGCCCGCACGCTGGAAGAGATCCCCGAGCTCTACGAATCGGCGACCCGCGAGGCGATCAGCGCGTTCGGCCGCGGCGAGTGCCTGGTCGAGAAGTTCCTGGACAAGCCGCGCCACGTCGAGACCCAGTGCCTGGCCGACCAGTACGGCACCGTCGTCGTGGTCTCCACCCGCGACTGCTCGCTGCAGCGCCGGCACCAGAAGCTGGTCGAGGAGGCGCCGGCGCCGTTCCTGACCGACGAGCAGCTCGAGCGCCTCTACTCCTCCTCTAAGGCGATCCTCAAGGAAGCCGGCTACGTCGGCGCCGGCACCTGCGAGTTCCTGGTCGCGGCTGACGGCACGATCTCGTTCCTCGAGGTCAATACCCGACTGCAGGTCGAGCACTGCGTCTCCGAGGAGGTCACCGGCATCGACCTGGTCCGAGAGATGTTCCGGATCGCCGCCGGCGAGGAGCTCGGGTACGGCGACCCGGAGATCATCGGGCACTCGATCGAGTTCCGGATCAACGCCGAGGACGGTGGCCGTAACTTCATGCCGGCCCCCGGCACGCTGACCGAGTGGAACCCGCCCCAGGGCCCGGGCGTCCGTGTCGACGGCGGCTACGAGAAGGGCGAGACCGTCCCGGGGGCGTTCGACTCCTTGATCGCCAAGCTGATCATCACCGGCCGCGACCGCACGCAGGCGATCGAGCGTTCCCGCCGCGCGCTCTCGGAGTTCGCCGTGGACGGGATGCCGACCGCGATCACCTTCCACGAGGCGATCGTGAACGACCCGGCCTGGGTCGGCGCCTCGACCCCGACCGGCGAGGGCGAGTTCACCGTCTACACGACCTGGATCGAGACCGACTTCGACAACCAGATCGTCCCCTACGGTGGCGAGAGCGGCGAAGCAGTCGAGGCGGGCGAGCGCCAGTCAGTGACCGTCGAGGTCGGCGGCCGGCGGCTCGAGGTCGTCCTTCCCGCCGGACTCGGCGGCATCGGCTCCGCCCCTGCCGGTGGCGGCGCGAAGAAGCCCAAGCGCGCCGCAAGCAAGAAGGCTGGGGCCGCTGCGTCGGGCGACGCCGTGACCAGCCCGATGCAGGGCACCATCGTCAAGGTCTCGGTCGAGGAGGGCGCAGTCGTCGCTGAAGGCGACGTCATCGTGGTCCTCGAGGCGATGAAGATGGAGCAGCCGCTGAAGGCGCACAAGGCCGGCACTGTGACCGGCCTGGCTGCGACCGTCGGCGCGACGGTCGGCAACGGCGAGGTCCTGTGTGAGATCAAAGACGAGGGCTGAAGCGCTCTGCTGCTGACGCCCGAGGTTCGTCGAGCCTGTCGCGATGCGGCGACGGGCACGCTGACCTGAACGGCGCCCGAACACCAGTCGAGCGGATCCACGATCTGGCGTAGACTCCAAAGGTAAGCCTTCCCTACCTCGGAGTCGCCCCCCATGCTGCCCACCTTCGTCATCGGCCTCCGCGAGGGGCTTGAGGCGGCCCTGATCGTCGGGATCATCGCGGCCTTCCTGCGCAAACAGGGGCGCGGCGACCTGCTCCGGCAGATGGCGCTGGGCGTGGCCGGTGCTGTCCTGTTCTGCACCGCGGGCGGCGTCGCGCTGGAGATCTTCTCCAAGAACCTGCCGCAGCGGCAGCAGGAGGGCCTCGAGACGGTCATCGGCGTGCTCGCGGTCGGGATGGTCACCTACATGGTGATCTGGATGAAGGAGCACTCGCGCGGGCTCAAGGCGGAGCTCGAGGCGATGGCCGCCGACGCGATCGACACCGGCACCACTGCCGGGTCCGGCAGCACCGCCGGCCGGGCGATGGTCGTGATGGCCGGGCTGGCCGTGCTGCGCGAGGGCTTCGAGACTGTCGTCTTCCTGCTCGCCGCGTTCAACGAGTCCGACTCCGGGCCGAGCGCGGTGATCGGGGCGGTCCTCGGCATCGCCGTCGCGATCGTGCTCGGCTTCGGCATCTACCGCGGCGGCGTACGGATCAATCTGTCGAAGTTCTTCCGGGCCACCGGCCTAGTCCTCGTCCTCGTCGCGGGCGGCTTGGTCGTCAGCGCCCTGCACACTGCCCACGAGGCCGGCTGGCTCGACTCCGGACAGCACCGGCTCCTCGACCTGTCCGGCGTGGTCCGACCCGGGTCCGTGCTCGCCTCGCTGCTGACCGGCATGCTCGGCGTCCAGCCCTTCCCGGTGCTCACCGAGGTGGCCGGCTGGCTGCTCTACGTCATCCCGGTCGGCATCTTCGTGGCCTGGCCGCCGGGCCGGGCCGTCGCTGTGGGCAGCCTGCGGCGCACCCTGGCCGGAGTCGCCGTGGTCGGCATCGGCGCCGGTATCGCACTCGCTGCCACAGCGCCCTCCGCGCCGACAGCTTCGGTGACCCGCGACGGAGACGTCACGGCGCGGGTCGTGTCGATGACCGCCAGCACGTTGGTGCTGCGCACCCAGGAGCAGCAGCCGCTGACCGGCGCCGTCGGCGCCGTTGCCGACCTCAGGCTCAGGCGCTCGGAGACGGCTACCGTCGCCGGTACGCCGACCGGAGTTGCGGCCGAGATCTATACCCGGAGCTCCACGGCGCCCGGCACCGGGCCGTCGCCGATCAGCACCACCCAGCTCGCTGCACTCAACGGCGGGCGGCTGCCCCTCGGCGTACGGCCCGAAGGCGGCAAGGTCGCGGTGACCTACGCCGACCAGGTCCTGCTCTCGGTGGCGGTCGAGCCGCAGACCGGCACCGTGATCGGTCTCGTCTGGGACGCCGGCCGCCAGGTCGTCGCAAAGGGCAGCTCGGGCCAGGACGTCCCGCTGAGCAAGACCACCGCCAGCGCCTCGCGCGCACTGTCGCCGGCTGCGGTCCGCCAGGCCGCCGCGCAGGTACGCCGCGCCGAGAGCACGACCGCCTCGAAGGCCGACCGGGGCGCCTGGGCGCGCCTGCTGGAGATCCTCGGAGGGGCCGCTGCGATCGGCCTGGCCGCCTCGTTCGGACGACGCCGGCAGCCGGCGTCCGTCCCATCCCCTGACCCGGCTAGTAAGGCTCTGGTTAGTTAAGTTAGGCTTGCCTTAATGCTCGGCGCCTGCTGAGCCCTAGCAGCCAGCTCGCGCTCCGCGCGGCACTCGGACCACCCTTGAGAAAGATGCCCCAGACCATGCCTGAGATGAACCTCTCCTCCACCCGGGTGCGCGCCACCCTCCTGACCGCCGCACTGCTCCCGGTCGTCGCGGCGTGCGGCTCCTCCAGCAGCTCCGACAAGCCCGCAGCCGCGGCTAAGAGCGACGGACACTCCGCGAACGTCACCCTCACCGCCGCCAAGGGCTGCTCGATCGACAGCACCACCTTCAAAGCAGGCGGCATCGACTTCAAGGTGAGCAATAAGGACGCGACCGCGATCAGCGAGGTCGAGATTCTTTCCGGCGACCGGATCGTCGGGGAGAAGGAGAACCTGCCGCCCGGCTTCAGCGGCACGTTCTCGATCACGGCAGGCGCCGGTGACTACACCCTGTACTGCCCTGGTGCGAGCACCGAGAAGACCGCACTGAAGGTCACCGGCCAGGCGGCGGCCGTCGACAACGACACGGCCACCCTGCTCAAACAGGCCAGCGACGGCTACGCGGCGTACGTCAGCACCCAGGTGGGTTACCTGCTCGACGGCGTGCAGAAGCTCAACACCGCGCTGCAGGGCACCGACCTCGCCGCTGCGCAGACCGCGTACGCCAAGGCCCGGCCGTTCTACGAGAAGATCGAGCCGGTCGCAGAGTCCTTCACCGTCGGCAAGGTCAACCTCGACGCCAACATCGATGCCCGCGCCAACGACGTGCCGGCCTCGCAATTCATGGGCTTCCACCGGATCGAGAAGGGCTTGTTCGCCGACAAGTCGCTGACCGGCCTGGCCTCCTACGGCGCCGGCCTGGTCACCAATGTGGAGAAGCTGCAGAAGCTCACCACCGGCCTGTCCTATCAGCCCGCCGAACTCGCCAACGGCGCCGTCGAGCTGCTCGATGAGGTCGCGACCAGCAAGGTCACCGGCGAGGAGGAGCGCTACTCACACATCGACATGCTCGACTTCGCCAACAACGACGAGGGCTCCGAGCAGGCGTTCGCGCAACTGGTGCCGGTGCTGACCACGATCAACCCGACGCTGACCACGACGATCCAGGACCGGTTCGCGGCTCTGGACACGCTGGTCAACACCTAC
>DASRRQ010000051.1:0-3872 GCA_035695505.1 Marmoricola sp.
CTGCTCCGCCTCGCGGCCGTCGCCCTGCCACGTCCACGACATGACGTCATAGCGCAGGCAGGTGAGCAACGCGTCGACCGAGCCGATCGGGGCCCGCTCGACCAGCGCCAGGCTGCTCGACGGATCGTCCTGGGACACTCCTTTGAGCGAGGGCATCTTGCGGGCGGCGCTCTCCACCTCGACCCAGAGCGGGCCGCGGACACCCTCGTCCGGCAACCGCTCGGCCAGCACCGGCAGGTCCGCGGTCTGCAGGCGCAGGGCGCGCAGGAACACCTCGGCCGTGGCCGACCCACCACTGAGGCGGGTCAGGTCGAAGCCGAGCACCGGCGCGCTGACGAGGCTGTACATCAGGTCGTGGCGCGGTACGTGTCGACGGCCTGGTTGACGTCCAGGGCGAGCATGAGCCGCCCGTCCAGCTTGAAGGTACCCACCACCAGTTCCCGGGTCGGGCCGCTGAGCGTGTCCGGTGGCGGCTCGAACCGCTCATCGTCCAGGTCGACCACCTCACCGATCTTGTCGACCACGAGGCTGACCGGCTCGCCGTTGCCGCGCAGGATCACGTTCATCACCGGACCCTGCAGCGCCTGGCGCGCGAGTCCGAGCTGGACCCGCAGGTCGACCGCGGCGATGACCTGGCCGCGCAGGTTGAACAGTCCGCCGACGGCCGGCGGCGCTAGTGGGACCGGGGTGTACTCGTTGTACGAGAGCACCTCCTGCACGGTGTGCACCTCGACCCCGAAGAGCTGATCGGCCACCTCGAACGTGGCGAACTGCCGGCTCGCCATCTCAGGCCTCCACCAACATCTCGTCGTTTTCCAGGTCGGTGTAGAAGTTCGGATCGGCGGCGAGGATCGCGCGACGCACGTCGAGCAGCTCGGTCACCCGCTGCTGGATCACGGCGGTGCCGACCAGGCCGTCCTCCTCAGCGTCGCGGCGCGCGGTGGTGGAGTTCTCGGCGATGTCGACGATCCGGTCGACGACCAATGCCACGCTGCGGGCGCCCTCGCTGTAGACGACCACCGAGACGGTGTCTCCCTCAGGCTCTTCGCCGTACGCCCCGAGCAGGTGCGACAACCGCACCAACGGCAGGATCTGGCCGCGATATTGGACGACCTCCCGTGATCCGGCGTGCTCGATCCGATCCCGGGGGAACTCCTCCAGCCGGGTGACCGTGTCGAGTGGAATCGCGACCCGCCGTTCGCCGACCGCGGTGACCAGCAGCCGTTCGCCGCTGCCGGCCCCGGCCGTCGCGCGCGACGATCCCTCCAGGTTCTTCCGCTCGGCGTCGGCCGCCAGGTGGCTGCGCCGGGCCAGCGACGACACGTCGAGGATCAGCCCGACCTTTCCGTCACCCAGGATGGTCGCACCGGCGTACAGGCCAATGTCCTTGAATCTCGAGTTCAGGGCTTTGACCACGACTTCTTCGGTGTTCAGGACGCGGTCCACGATCAGGCCGAAGCGACGGCCGTCGGCCTGCAACACCATGATGTAGACGCCCTGATCGCCGCCGGCTTCCAGGCCCAGGGCGCGGTCGAGGCGTACGAGGGGAAGCAGTTTGCCCCGCAAGCGGTAGACGGGCGCCCCCGAGGCGTACTCAATCTTGGTGGATTGGCCGTCGATGAAGACCAGCTCCAGCACCGCGACCTGGGGGACCACATAGCGCTGGTCGCCGCAGTCGACGGTGAGCGCCTGGATGATCGCGAGCGTCAGCGGGATGGTGAGCCGCCAGACCGTGCCCTCGCCGGGTGTCGAGTCGACGCTGACCGCGCCGCCGATGTTCTCGATGTTGGTCTTGACGACGTCCATGCCGACGCCGCGGCCGGAGACGTTGGTGACCTTGGCGGCGGTGGAGAAGCCGGGCGCGAAGACCATCGCCATGATGTCGCGCTTGTCCATGTTGGGGATCTGTTCGGGGCGCAACAGGCCGTTCTCGACCGCCTTCTGCGCGATGCGGTCCACGTTGAGCCCGGCGCCGTCGTCGGCGACCTCGACCGCGACGTGCCCGCCCTCGTGGTACGCCCGCAGGGTCAGCGTGCCCTCGACGGACTTCCCGCTGGCGATCCGCGTCTCGGGTTCCTCGATGCCGTGGTCGACCGCGTTGCGGACCAGGTGGGTCAGCGGATCCTTGACCGCCTCCAGCAGGCTGCGGTCGAGCTCGGTCTCCTTGCCCTGCATGACGAGCTGGACCTGCTTGCTGAGCGAGTTGCTCAGGTCGCGGACGACTCGGGGCAGTTTGGACCAGATGTGCTCGATGGGCTGCATCCGGGTCTTCATGATGCCCTCTTGCAGCTCACTGGTGATCATGCCGAGCCGCTGGGCGCTGCGGACCAGCGTCGCGTCGCCGATCTCCATCACGCCGCGGACCAGCTGGTTACGAGCGAGCACCAGCTCACCGACCATGTTCATCAGCGTGTCGAGCAGGTCGACGTCGACCCGGATGGCGCTGTCCGCGATGCTGCGCTTGGGCGTCTGGGCCTGCAGCGCCTCGTTGACCGCGGCCGGCTGGGTCTTGCCCTCCTCCAGCAGGATCGTGCCGAGCTTGCGCTCGTCACCCTCGATCTGTTGCTGCAGCGCGGATCCGACGTCGCCGGCCTGGGCCGCGCCGGATTCGACGAGCATCTCGCCAAGCGGTTTGCGCTGGTTCTCGACCGGCTCGGGCGCCGGGCGGGCCGGCGGCTCGTCGAGCGGAACAGGCGTTTCGACGGCCTCGGGCGCGGCCTCCGCCGGCGGCGCCGCCTCGGCAGGCGGTGCGGCCTCACCGACGCCCATCTGAGCGTGCACCTGGGCGATGATCGTCTCGACGTCGACTTCGCCCTCGCTGCCGGTCTCCTCGATCGTGGCCAGCAGCGACCGTACGCCGTCGATCGTCGCCAGCAGCACGGTGATCGTCTGCGGGGTGACCGGCATGACGCCGTCACGCAGCTTGGACAACAGCGACTCACCCGCATGGGCGAGCGTCTCCAAGCGGCTGAACGCCAGGAAGCCGCTGGTGCCCTTGATGGTGTGAATGGCCCGGAAGATTCGGGAGATCAGGTCGCGGGAATCGGTTTCCTGCTCCAGCGAGACCAGGTCACGGTCGATCTGATCCAGGTTCTCGTGGCTTTCCATGAGGAATTCGCCAACGATCTCACCTAGGTCTTCCACGCTTACCTCCTGCTTTCGGTGTCCAGGAGCGGAAAATCAGGCCTCCCCGCCCGGACGGCGGTAGCGGTAGCCGAATCCGCGCACGGATTCGATGGGTGACTCGTCGGGGTCGGACCATCCGAGCTTGCGGCGCAGGCGCAGAACGGCGAACTTCACGCGTTCCTGGCCGATGCCGGTCGGGTCGTCCCATGCCTGGGTGAGCAGCTGGTTCGGGCTCAGCACCGCGCCGGCGTGCCGGACCAGCGCGTTGAGCAGCCGGAACTCGGTCGGCGTGAGCCGCTTCTCGTCGCCCTTGACGTAGACCCGGCGCTTGGTCGGGTCGAGGTGCACCAGACCGTCGTCGTACACCTGGCTGGCCCAGCTGTTCTGGCCGGTGGACGAGCGCCGCAGCAGAGCCTCGACCCGGGCGAGCAGCTCGTTGTTGGCGAACGGCTTGGTCAGGTAGTCGTCGGCGCCGCCGCGCAGGCCCCGCACCTTCTCGGTCTCCTGGCCGTGGGCGGTGAGCACCAGCACCGGGACGTCGGAGACGTCGCGCAGCCGCTCGAGCACCTGCCAGCCGTCCATCTCCGGCAGGCCGACGTCGAGCACCACCAGATCGGGGTGTTCGGCGTACGCCTCCTTGAGGCCGGTGCGGCCGTCGCCGGCGTGCGCCACCTCGTATCCCGCGCGGCTGAACAGCAGCCGCAGGGCGAGAGCGATGTCCGGATCGTCCTCGACGACGAGAAGGC
>DASRRQ010000052.1:0-3325 GCA_035695505.1 Marmoricola sp.
GATCCGAGGTAGTCGACTGCGGTCTTCTGCTCGCTCGCGTACAGCTCGATGAATGCGATCTGCCGTGCCGCCATGGTGCCTCCCGAACACGGAGCTACGTGGGATTCCCCTACGCCGCGCCAGAGTCACAGAAGGGTTCGACAGACGCAATGGCGGTCGCGGTCCGGCAATCGCACAGCGGGTGTGCAACTGTTACCGGCGCTTCAGTCGAACACACCGTAGGCTGGTCCCGACTTCGCGCCGCCGGCGTTCAGGAAATGCCCGAACGCTTTCGGCATTGTCGAATTTCCGCCCGGCCGATTACGCTATGGCGGCTCTACACCGGTGGCGCGATGAACTCCGGCTCGGCGGCGTCCGCCGGGTCGGCACCGATCAACGAAAATGCCACTTCGACGACGAGGCCCCCCTGGGGGCGCGGGCGTGCCGTGAGCGTCGCGCCGTGGGCGCGGGCGATCGCGCGCACGATCGAGAGTCCGAGGCCGTGGTGCCCGTCGTCGGTTGTACGGTGCAGCCGCTGGAACGGCTCGAACAGACCGTCGACCCGCTCGGGCGAGATGACCTCGCCGGTGTTGGCCACGGTGAGCACCGCTCGGCCGGTCTTGCGGTGCAGGCTGACCTCGATGGTGCCGCCGGGCACGTTGTAGTGGATCGCGTTGTCGCAGAGGTTGACCAGCAGCCGGCCGAGCAGCACCGGATCGCCCGGTATCGAGGTCGGCCGCAGCGAAGTCTCGACCCGCAGCCCGCGCCTCTCGGCCTCGGGTGCCCGCTCGCGAAGGGTCAGTTCGACCAGGTTGGCGAGGTCTACCATCTCGTCCGGACCGCGGCCCTCCTCGCTGCCCGACAGGGTGAGCAGCGCCTCCAGCAGTTGCCCGCGCTGGTCGCTGATCGCCAGGAGACGCTCGAAGTTCGACCGGAACGACTCCAGGGTGGCGTCCGGATCGATCAGCGGTTCCTCGAGCAGCGCCCGTTCGACCGTCAGCGGAGTGCGCATCTCGTGGGCCGCGTTGGCGACGAACCACTTGTGCGCGTCGAGCGCGGTCTCCAGCCGTCCGAGCAGGTCGTCGACGGTGTCGGCCAGGTCTTTCAGTTCGGTGCGGCGGCCGGGCAGGGCCAGCCGCTCGTGCACGTTGCGATCGGAGATCTGGCGCAGGCGCTCGGCCATGGTCAGCACCGGACGCAGGACGCGGCCGGCGATCAGCCAACCGAGGACCAGTGAGATCAACGCCATGATGGCCAGCGCGATCAGGGGCTGCAGCACCCGGCCGTCGGAGGAGCCGGGCGCGTCCACCCCCGGCAGAGGCATCGAGCTGGCGCCACCGACCCCCGGAGTGGGGGGCGACAGTTGCGTTTGCGGAGGCGTCGAGTGCAGCGGCGGCGCCTCCACGTTCAGGCCCTTGCCCAGGGCCCACATGATGCCCAGCAGGACCGCGCTCGACATCACCGAGACGAGGCAATAGAGCAGGGTCAGCCGGCGCCGGAGAGGGTGCTGTCCGAATCGCATGATCAGATCCGGTATCCGGCGCGGGGCACCGTCTCGATGAGCGGCGGGTCGCCGAGCTTGGCCCGCAGCCGGTTCACGGTGGCCTTCACCGTCGTGGTGAACGGGTCGGTCGCCTCGTCCCAGACCCGATCGAGCAGCTCCTCGGCGGACACCACCCGGCTTCCGCAACTCATCAGATATTCCAGCACTGCAAACTCCTTAGGGCTCAGGGGTAGACGGGCTCCGGCCCGGCTAGCGGTCCGTTGCGCCGGGTCGAGGCGCAGATCACCGTGCACCAGCACGGGCGGCGCCGCCGGCTGCGAACGCCGGGCCACCGCCCGGATCCGGGCGACCAGTTCGGCGTACGCGAAGGGCTTGGGAAGGTAGTCGTCGGCGCCCAGGCCCAAGCCCTCGACCCGGCTCGCCACGGTGTCCGAGGCGGTCAGCATGAGCACCCGGCTCATCGATCCGCGTTGGACGAGCGTGCGGCACACCTCGTCGCCGTGCACCACGGGCAGATCCCGGTCGAGGACGATCACGTCGTAGGGAACCACGGTCGCCCGCTCCAGCGCCGCGCCGCCGTCGTAGGCGACGTCGACCGCCATGCCTTCGCGCCGCAGCACCCGGGCCACGGAGTCGGCCAGGTCCGGCTGATCTTCAACCACGAGTACCCGCATCACACGCCTTCCCGCACCAGCGGCTGTCCGTCGTCGATCTGTGTGAGTCAAGTGTCGACGGGTGTGCCGGACTGACGCTAATAAGGGACCTGTCACAGCCCGGTCACAGCGACACGGACGGTGCTGTGACCGTCCACCGTCTAGAAAGTGTCACTGACAGCAAGAGTCCAGGAAAGAAGGCAGGAGGACGTGATGACCCTGGCCATCCATACCGAAGCCCTCAGCAAGCGTTACCGCCGCCACCTTGCGCTCGACGACTGCACACTGACGATTCCGGACGGACGGATCGTCGGACTGGTCGGCCCCAACGGCGCCGGCAAGTCGACGCTCCTCGGGCTGGTATCCGGCATGATCGCGCCGACGAGCGGAACCATCGAGGTGCTCGGTCACCGGCCGGCGGTCAGCGCCGAACAGCTGGCCCGGGTCGGGTTCGTCGCCCAGGACGCGCCGGTCTACACCCGGCTGACCGTGGCCGAGCACCTGAAGCTCGGCGCCAAGCTCAACCCGAAGTGGGACCAGTCGTTCGCCGAGCGGCGGATCCGCGAGCGCGGGCTCGATCTCAAGCAGAAGGCCGGTTCCCTCTCCGGCGGCCAGCGGGCCCAGCTCGCGCTGACGGTCGCCGCGGCCAAGCGGGGCGAACTGCTGGTGCTCGACGAGCCGGTGGCCGCACTCGACCCGCTGGCCCGGCGCGGGTTCATGCGAGACCTGCTCGACTTCGTCGACGAGCTCGAGGTCAGCGTCATTCTCTCGTCGCACCTGCTCGGCGACCTGGAGCAGGTCTGTGATCACCTGATCGTGCTCGCCAACGGCCGGGTGCAGATCTCCGGCGACGTCTCCGACCTGCTCGCCGTCCACTACCGCATCACCCGCCGGGCCGACGAGCCGCTCCGGCTGCCGGCCGGGGCCGAGCTGATCCAAACCGAGAACAGCCGGGGCGAGTCGTCCACGATCGTCCGGTCCACCGAGCCGATTCCCGGGGCGGAGGCGGTCGATCTCGAGGACATGACCCTTGCCTACCTGACCCGGGCCACGACCGGAGGGCCGGTCGGTCCGTCCGCAGCTATGACGGGAGCGCACCGATGACCTGGCTGACCTGGCGGCAGTTCCGCGCCCAGACTCTGGTGGCCGCGGGCGCCCTGGCGTTGCTCGCGATCTACCTCGTCTACCT
>DASRRQ010000053.1:0-21173 GCA_035695505.1 Marmoricola sp.
GTCGGCATCGTGCCGACCGACCAGGCACTGAAGCTTGCCCAGGAAGCAGACCTCGACCTCGTCGAGATCGCTCCGCAGGGCCGCCCGCCGGTCTGCAAGCTCATGGATTACGGGAAGTTCAAGTACGAGAACGCCCAGAAGGCCCGTGAGGCTCGCCGTAACCAGACGAACGTCGTCATCAAGGAGATGAAGCTCCGGCCGAAGATCGACGCGCACGACTACGAGACCAAGAAGGGTCACGTCGTGCGGTTCCTCCGCCAGGGCGACAAGGTCAAGATCACCATCATGTTCCGCGGCCGCGAGCAGCACCGCCCCGAGCTGGGGTTCCGGCTGCTGCAGAAGCTAGCTGAGGACGTCACGGAGCTGGGCTTCATCGAGTCCAACCCGAAGCAGGACGGCCGCAACATGATCATGGTGCTCGGCCCGCACAAGAAGAAGGCCGAGGCCAAGGCTGAGGTGAAGGCCGAGAAGGTCGAGGCCGCCGCCGAGAAGGCAGCTGAAGCAGCCGAGCTGGAGGCCGAGATCAAGGCCTCGCACACTGGTCCTGCGGCCCAGAAGAAAGAACGTAAGCGTTCAGAGAACCTCGATCCCGAGATCGAAGCCTGAGAAGAAGGAAGACAGATGCCGAAGAACAAGACGCACTCCGGAGCCAGCAAGCGCTTCAAGGTGACCGGGTCGGGCAAGATCCGCCGCCAGAAGGCTGGCCTGCGCCACAACCTGGAGAAGCAGTCCGCGGCGGTCAAGCGCCGCCTGTCGGGCACGACCGAGGTCGCCAAGGCCGACGTCCCCCGCGCCAAGAAGCTGCTCGGTCTCTGAGCTACCTGAAATTCTGAAGGAGTAACACAAGATGGCACGCGTCAAGCGGGCGGTTAACGCCCAGAAGAAGCGCCGGGTAGTCCTCGAGCGCGCCTCCGGCTACCGCGGACAGCGTTCGCGCCTGTACCGCAAGGCCAAGGAGCAGGTCACCCACTCGCTGGTCTACAGCTACAACGACCGGCGCAAGAACAAGGGCAACTTCCGCAAGCTCTGGATCCAGCGCATCAACGCCGGCGTCCGCGAGCAGGGGATGACCTACAACCGGTTCATCCAGGGTCTGAACCTGGCCGGTGTCGAGGTCGACCGCAAGATCCTCGCCGACCTGGCCGTGAACGACATCGCGGCGTTCAATGCCCTGGTCGAGGTTGCGAAGGCGGCGCTGCCGGCGGACGTCAACGCCCCGGCCAACGCCTGAGGCACTGACCTCCTCCATGGTTCCTCTCGCCGCGACCAACGGTCGCGTCAAGGAGGCACGGAAGCTCAGCCGCCGCTCGGAACGCTCCGAGCGGCGGCTCTTCCTTGCCGAGGGCTGGAAGACACTCGCCGAGGCGGCCACCGTCCCGGGCTGCTTGGTCGAGGTGTACGCCACGACCACGGCGGCCACCGAGCATGGGCAGCTGCTTGATGCGCTGGAGGCTCCGGTGCACCTGGTCGAGGACCGGGCCGCCGCTGCGCTCTCCGGTGCGCAGTCCCCGCAGGGCCTGATCGCAGTGTGCCGGTTCACCGACCGGCCTGCCGTCGACGTGCTCGACGGCGCGGGCGACGTCGTCGTGATCTGTGCCGATATCCGGGACCCTGGCAACGCCGGCACGATCATCCGGACCGCGGACGCTGCCGGCGCCTCGGCCGTGCTGCTCGCCGGGAGCAGCGTGGATCCGTACAACGACAAGACGGTCCGGGCCACCGTCGGCTCGCTGTTCCACGTGCCGATCGCGGTCGACCTCGACCCGATCGACGCCGTCCGTGCCGCGCAGGCGGCCGGTTACCGGGTGCTCGCCGCTGATGGCGCCGGTGAGGTCGGCCTGTTCGCGGCCGGCGGGCTGCTCGACGGCAAGGTGGCCTGGCTGTTCGGGAACGAGGCGTGGGGCCTGCCCGAGGACCTTGCTGCCGTCGCCGACCACCGGGTCGCGATCCCGATCTACGGGAAGGCCGAGAGCCTGAACCTGGCTACGGCGGCTGCAGTCTGCCTCTACGCCTCCGCAGCCAGGCCCTGAACGCCCTGCCGCTACTAGGGTGAGCAGCGTGGACCCCGCCGAGCGCGATCTCTGGGACTCGCTGCCCGACGGCGTGCTGATCGCCGACGGCGACGGGATCGTGCTCCTGGTCAACGCGACGGCGCGTCAGATGCTGGGCGACCAGGCCCGTCCCGGTGCGCACCTCGCCGGCGCGCTGACGTTGCAGGACCAGGATGCGGAAGACTGGTTCACCCAGGTCCGCCCGTACGACGGCCTCGGCACCCGCACCGGCGTACCTGAGCAGTCCTGGCTGCTCCCGGACGGCTCCGAGGTGCTGGTCACCGCGCGGCTCTCGCGGGCAACGCCGCACGATGCTGTGCACCAGGTCAGCCTGGTGATCCGCTCCGGCCGCGGTCGCGCACGCCTGGACCGCGAGCGCTCTGACCTGGTCGCCACCGTCGCACACGAGCTCCGCTCGCCGCTGACCGGGGTCAAGGGCTTCGTCACGACGCTGCTGAGCAAGTGGGACCGGCTCAACGACGAGCAGAAGAAGCTGATGCTGACCACCGTCGCCGCCGATGCCGAGCGGCTGTCGCGGCTGATCGCCGAGCTGCTCGATGTCGCCCGGATCGATACCGGCCGGCTGCCGCTCTACCGTCGCGAGATCGACCTGCTCCCGGTCGTCGAGCGGGTCGCGGACTCCGTACGCGCCGGGACCCGCCGCCGGATTGCCGTGGCGTGCGAGATAGCGGCCCCGGTCGCCTTCGCTGATCCCGACAAGCTCGTGCAGGTCCTGACCAACCTCGTCGACAACGCGGTGCGACACGGCGAGGGAGTCGTGACGGTCACCGTCGAGGCTGGGCCACTCGGCGTCCGGATCACTGTCGACGACGAGGGCGAGGGCATCCCTGAGGGTCTGCGCGCCCGGGTCTTCACCAAGTTCTGGAAGGACGGCGTCCGCGGCGGATCGGGTCTGGGCATGTACATCGTCAACGGCCTGATCCGGGTGCACGGCGGCGAGCTGCGCATCGGGGACGCGCCCGGCGGCGGGGCCAGGATCGTCGTGGACTGGCCGTCGGCGGACCGCCGTTCCTGAAACCGGTTCGTCGCTGGACTCCGGGCCTCCCTAGACTCATGCACTGTGTCGGCACCCAACAACTCCTTCGACCCCGTCCAGGTGGCACCGCTCGGGGAAGAGCAGGTCTTCGCGATGCGCGACGAGGCCCTGGCAGCGATCGCCGCTGCCGCCGACCTCGACACCCTCAAGCAGACTCGCACCGAGCACGCAGGCGACCGCTCGCCGCTCGGCCTGGCGAACCGGGAGATCGGCGCGCTTCCCCCGCAGGCCAAGAAGGACGCCGGGATGCGGATCGGGCAGGCCCGGGGGGCGGTGAGCCAGGCGCTCGCCGCGCGGCAGGAGGTGCTCGAGGCAGAAGCCGAGGCGCAGATGCTGCTGACCGAGACCGTCGACGTGACGCTGCCCTGGGATCGCACTGCCCGCGGCGCCCGGCACCCGATCACGACCTTCTCCGAGCGGATCGCCGACGTCTTCGTCGCGATGGGCTGGGAAGTCGCCGAAGGCCCGCTGATCGAGGCCGAGTGGCTCAACTTCGACGCGCTCAACCTCGGCCCGGACCATCCGGCGCGCACGATGCAGGACACGTTCTGGACCGAGCCCGCCAGCGACCACCTGGTGCTGCGCACGCACACCTCACCGGTTCAGGCCCGCACCATGCTGACCCGACAGCCGCCGATCTACGTCGCCTGCCCGGGCCGGGTCTTCCGGACCGACGAGTACGACGCCACCCACAGCCCGGTCTTCCACCAGGTCGAAGGCCTGGTCGTCGATGAGGGCATCACCATGGCGCACCTGCGCGGCTCCCTGGACCACATGCTCCAGGCGCTGTTCGGCGAGGGAATCACCACCCGGTTCCGCCCGTCGTACTTCCCCTTCACCGAGCCGTCTGCCGAGATGGACCTGGTCTGCTTCGTCTGCCGTGGGCTCGAGCCTGCGGTCGCCTCCTGCCGCACCTGCCGCGGGGAGGGCTGGATCGAGCTTGGCGGCTGCGGGGTGGTCAATCCGCGGGTGCTGGCTGCCTGCGGCATCGACACCGACCGCTACACCGGCTTCGCGTTCGGGTTCGGCATCGACCGGATGCTCATGTTCCGGCACGGGATCAGCGACCTGCGCGACGTCTTCGACGGCGACGTGCGCTTCACGAGCGCCTTTGGGAGCGAACTGTGATCACCGCATGAGGGCCCCCGTCTCCTGGATCCGCGAGTACGCCGATCTGGCTGCCGACGTCACCACCGAGGACCTGGCCGCACGGCTGACCGCTCTTGGTCTCAAGCTCGAAGCCCTCGAGTTCGCCGGCGGCGACATCACCGGCCCGCTGGTGATCGGCCGGGTGCTCACGATGGAGCCGGAGCCGCAGAAGAACGGCAAGACCATCAACTGGTGCACTGTCGACGTGGGCGAGGCCAACGGCACCGGCGAGCCCCAGGGCATCGTCTGCGGCGCGCACAATTTCGCGCCAGGCGACCTCGTGGTCGTGGTGCTGCCGGGCGGCGTACTGCCCGGGCCGTTCGAGATCTCCGAGCGCAAGACCTACGGGCACCTGTCCGCAGGGATGATCTGCTCGGCCAAGGAGCTGGGCTTGGGTGAGGATCATGCGGGCATCATCGTGCTGCCGGCCGACGCCGGCGACCCCGGTGACAGCGTCCGGGAGTACCTGCTGCTCGACGACGATGTGATCGAGTTCGAGATCAACCCGGACCGGGCGTACGCGCTCTCGTTGCGTGGAGTTGCACGTGAGGCCGCGCTGGCCTACGGCGCGCCGTACGTCGACCCGGCGCTGCGTTCGGTGCCGGCCCCGAGCGCCGACGGCTACCCGGTCATCGTCGACGACCCGGCCGGCTGCCCGGTTTTCGTGGCCCGCACGGTCAGCGGTTTCGACCCGGCTGCGCCCACCCCGCGCTGGATGGCACGACGGATCCAGCACGCCGGGATGCGGCCGATCTCGCTGGCTGTGGACATCACCAACTATGTGATGCTCGAGCTCGGCCACCCGATCCACGGGTACGACGCGGACAAGCTGACCGGCCCGATCCGGGTTCGCCGCGCAACCGACGGCGAGCACCTGACCACCCTCGACGGAGCCGACCGGTCGCTCGTGGCCGAGGACCTCGTCGTTACCGACGACTCCGGCCCGATCGGCCTGGGTGGCGTCATGGGCGGCCAGACCACGGAGATCTCCGAGACCACTACCCGGATCTTGGTCGAGGTGGCCTCGTGGGACCCGGTGTCGATGTTCCGCACCGGCAAGCGTCACAAGCTCACCTCCGAAGCCGGCAAGCGCAACGAGCGCGGCGTCGACCCGACGATCCCCGAAGCCGCGGCCGATCGGGTCGTGGAGCTCCTGGTGGCTCACGGTGGCGCTGCGGCGGAGCCCGGCGTGACGAAGGTCGGCACTGCTCCCGCGTCCCCGAGCATCACCATCGACGTCTCCCTTCCGGCCCGGATCACCGGGATGCCGATCAGCGACGCGACGACGCTGGAGAACCTCCGGGCCGTGGGCTGCGAGGTCACCGGCGAGACGTCGCTGACCGTCGTTCCGCCGCCGTGGCGGGTCGACGTGACCGACCCGTTCGATCTGGTCGAGGAGGTCGCCAGGATCGTCGGGTACGACGAGGTGCCCTCTGTCGTCCCGGTGCCTGCCGCAGGGCGCGGCCTGACCCGCGAGCAGCGGCTGCGACGTCGGATCGGCCGGTTCGTCGCCGGCTCCGGGTATGTCGAGGTGCTGAGCTTCCCGTTCATCGGACCGACGACCTTTGATGCGCTCGGGCTGCTCGAGGACGATGTGCTCCGCGACGCCGTCCCGCTTGCCAACCCGATCTCGAGCGAGGAGCCGTCGTACACCACGACTCTGCTGCCCGGGGTCCTGCGCACGGCTGGGCGCAATCTCGGCCGCGGCGCTGCCGGTGTCGCGCTGTTCGAGACCGGCGCGGTCGCGTTCCCTTCCGACGCAGGTCCCGCGCCGATCTACGGCGTCGAGTCCCGGCCGTCGGTCGATGAGCTCGCTGCGTTGCAAGCGGCGCTACCGGCTCAGCCCCTCCACCTCGCAGCCGTCCTCGCCGGCGAGCGGGAGCGCTCGGGCTGGTGGGGATCAGGCCGGCCGGCAGGCTGGGCCGACGCGATCGGCGTGGTCCGGGACCTCGCCGAGGACCTCGGCGTCCTGGTCGACCTCGAGACGGCCGACCGGATGCCGTGGCACCCCGGCCGTTGCGCGATGTTCTCCATCGACGGCCACGAGCTCGGCCACGCCGGCGAGCTGCATCCCAAGGTCTGCGCTGCCTTCGGCGTCCCTCGCGGTGCGGCTGCGGTCGAGATCGACCTCGACGAGCTGATGCGGCACGCGGCCGACATCGCAGCGGCCCCGGAGTTCTCGACGTTCCCGGTCGCCAAGGAGGACGTCGCCCTGCTGCTCGACGTCGAGGTGCCGGCGGCTGCCGTCGCAGAGACCCTGCGCGAGGGTGCCGGCGACCTGTGCGAGTCGGTGCGCCTCTTCGACGTCTACACCGGCGAGCAGGTCGAGGCCGGGCACCGGTCGCTGGCGTTCGCGCTGCGCTTCCGTGCTCCGGACCGGACGTTGACGGAGACCGAGACGACCGCCGCACGCGAGGCCGCCGTCGCCTTGGCTGCACAGCGCCATGGTGCCGTCCAGCGCTGAGGCTCGCGCTCAGCGGGCGATCGCGCCCGTGATCTCGGCGAGGACGACGAAGTCCTTGCCGGTGAGACGTCCGGAGCGGTCGTACTCGATCCCGATCACGTACAGCCGTCCCGGGGTGCTGCGGGTGAACGCGACCGTCGAGGCGAGGCCGGCGGCAGGCCGGATCGCGGTCGAGCGCACGGTGTAGGTGAGGTCTCCGGAGTCGGTACGGATCACGATCCGGGCGCCAGTCTTCACCTGCGGCAGCGTGTCGAAGGCACTCTGTCCCTCGGTGAACGTCTTCCCGACGACCACCACGGTGTCCTTCGCCGGCATCCCCGGCTCCCCGCGGGTGCCCCAGCGGGCGACTTCGGCGCTCGACCGGGCCCGGAAGGTGCCAGCGCTGCTCGGCTCGACGGAGTCGTCGAAACCGACGTTCAGCAGGCCCGAGGACAGCAGTCGGCGGGGCACGTCCAGCGCGACGTGCGGGAGGTGCGGCTGGGCCGGAGGTCGCGTCGTCGGGGTTGGAGTGGGCGTCACGGGCGCGGTGGCCGCTGGGGTGGTCACCGGCGGTATCGGCAGCACGGTGCGGTGCTGCGGTCGGGCGCTGTCGGAGCCGCCGAAGAGCTTCACGACCCCCAGGACGGCAGCCGGGAGGAGGGCGATCACGACCGCGACGATCACCGCGGTGCGGGAGACCTTGCTGCGGCGCGAGCGGGTGCGGGCGGGCTGGTTCCTCTGCCGGCTGCGCTCGTGGCCGCCCTCCTCAGGCGCGCGCACAGGGGCCGCGCGGGAAGTGCTGCGCGGGGCGCGATGACTGCCGGCCAACGGGTCGTCCTGGTTCAAGGGGGAGTGCTGCTTCGGGGGTTCGGGGAGTTTAGTGGTCGGGCGGGTGGGTACGCGCCGCCCGACGGTGGAGCCAGACCAGGTCGCGGATACATGCATGGGTATGTATAGTCATGCACATGAGTCCGATCAGGGTCGCCGTCGCCGGAGCGAGCGGGTACGCCGGGGGCGAGGTGCTCCGCTTGCTGCTCGGGCATCCCGATGTCCAGATCGGGGCAGTCACTGCCGGCGCGAACGCCGGCGAGCTGCTCGGATCGCTACAGCCGCACCTGGTGCCGCTGGCCGAACGGGTGCTTCAGGACACCAATGTCGAAGTCCTCGCGGGCCATGACGTCGTGTTCCTCGCGCTGCCGCACGGCCAGTCCGCCCCGTACGCCGCAGCGCTGGGCGAGGACGTCGTGATCATCGATTGCGGCGCCGACTTCCGGCTCACCGATCCCGGCACGTGGGAGAAGTTCTACGGCTCCCCGCATGCGGGGTCCTGGCCCTACGGGCTGCCCGAGCTGCCCGGCCAACGCTCCGTCCTGACCGGGGCGCGCCAGATCGCCGTCCCCGGCTGCTACCCGACGGTCTCCGCGCTGGCGCTGGCGCCGGCGGTGGGTGCACGGCTCGTCGATCCCGGCGATCTTGTGATCGTGGCGGCCTCCGGCACTAGCGGCGCCGGCAAGGCCGCGAAGACCAACCTGCTCGGCAGCGAGGTGATGGGCAGCGTCTCGGCGTACGGCGTCGGGGGAGTGCATCGGCACGGGCCGGAGATCATCCAGAATCTGAGTACCGTGACCGATCAGCCCGTGCGGGTCTCATTCACCCCGCTGCTGGTCCCGATGCCGCGCGGCATCCTGGCAACCTGCACGGCTCCCGTCCTCGACGGGGTCACTGCCGAGGACCTCCGGACGGCGTACCAGAAGGCCTACGCCGACGAGCAGTTCATCCACTTGCTGCCCGAAGGGCGGTGGCCCACCACTAAAGCCGTGCACGGCTCCAACAGTGTGCACCTGCAGCTGGCCTTGGACGCAGCCGCCGGTCGGCTCGTGGTCGTCGGCGCGATCGACAACCTTGCCAAGGGCACCGCCGGTGCCGCCGTCCAGTGCATGAACCTGGCGCTCGGGCTCCCCGAGGCCACCGGCCTTCCCGTCGTAGGAGTCGCACCATGACCGAGGGACAGCCGGCCGCCGACCAGATCGGCCCGTTCACCCTGCACCAGTACCCCGAGAAGCTGGTCGTGGCCTCGCTCGCCGCCGGCGCCGACGTGCCGGAGTGGGCGGAGTCGGCGTCCCTGTTCGCGATCATCGCGACGGCCACGGAGACGACCGTCGTGTGCGCGGGGCGGTCGGTCCCGAAGAAGGTCAAGCAGCAGGGGCCGTTCACGGCGTTCGCGGTCGCCGAGGAGCTCGACTTCTCGCTCGTCGGGGTGTTGCACACGTTGCTCGACCCGCTGGTCGAGGAGCAGATCAGCATCATCAGCGTCTCGACGTACCCGACGGACTGGATCCTGGTGCCGACCGAGCGGGCGGACGCCGCAGCTGAGGCCTGGCGACGACGAGGGCACACGGTCAGCCCTGCCCCCGTCGTCAAACCTTCCAAGAACTGAGACAAGACATGAGCGTCACTCACCCTGCTGGCTTCACCGCTGCTGGCGTTGCAGCCGGCCTGAAATCCACCGGCGCACGGGACCTCGCTCTGGTTGTGAACCAGGGCCCGGCCTTCGACTCCGCGACCGTGTTCACCTCCAACCGCTGCAAGGCCAACCCGGTGCTGTGGAGCCAGGAGGTGGTCAAGGACGGCGTCGTCCGGGCCGTCGTCCTGAACTCCGGCGGTGCTAACTGCTACACCGGCGCGGACGGCTTCGGCACGACCCACGCGGTCGCCGAGAAGGTCGCCGCGGGCCTCGGTGTCGGCGCGATCGACGTGGTTGTCTGCTCGACCGGCCTGATCGGGCTGGCGAACCCGCGTCAGAACCTGCTCGACGGAGTCGATGCCGCGATCGCCGCGCTCGGCCCGCATGGTGACGACGCCGCGGCAGCGATCATGACCACCGACACCGTGGCGAAGCAGGTTGTCGTCGAGGGCGCCGGTTGGAGCATCGGCGGGATGGCCAAGGGCGCGGGAATGCTCGCGCCCCAGCTGGCCACGATGCTGGTCGTGATCACCACCGACGCCGTCGTCCCGGCCGCCGACCTGGATCGTGCGCTGCGGGCCGCGACCAGGGTCAGCTTCGACAGGCTCGACTCCGACGGCTGCATGTCGACCAACGACACCGTGACGGTGATGGCGAGCGGCGCGAGCGGGATCACCCCGACGGTCGCCGACTTCGCCCATGCGCTGACCCAGGTCTGCACCGATCTGGCGATGCAGCTGCTCGGCGACGCCGAGGGCGCCGACCACGAGATCGCGATCAGCGTGCTGGGCGCGGCATCTGAGGACGACGCGGTCGAGGTGGGCCGTAGCGTCGCTCGGAGCAACCTGTTCAAAGCGGCCGTGTTCGGGAAGGACCCCAACTGGGGCCGGGTGCTGGCCAGCATCGGCACCACCAGCGCCGTCTTCGACCCGGCCGATCTCGACGTGGCGATCAACGGTGTCTGGGTGTGCCGCGCGTCGACTCCCGCCGAAGACCCCTCGGCCGTCGATCTCGAGCCGCGTGCGGTGACGGTGACGATCGACTTGAAATCGGGTCCGGAGCGGGCGACCGTCTGGACCAATGACCTGACCCATGCCTACGTCCACGAGAACAGCGCGTACTCCTCATGAGCGAGCCGACGATCGATTCTGAGGAGCTGCGGCCTGCTGTCGAGCCGGCAAAGGCGGCCACCCTTGCTGCGGCGCTGCCGTGGTTGAAGCAGTATCACGGCAAGGTCGTGGTGGTGAAGTACGGCGGCAACGCGATGGTCGACGACGACCTCAAGACCGCCTTCGCCGAGGACATCGTGTTCCTGCGGATGGCCGGCTTCAAGCCGGTGGTCGTGCACGGCGGCGGCCCACAGATCTCGCAGATGCTGGACCGGCTCGGCATCGAGAGCGAGTTCAAGGGTGGGCTGCGGGTCACCACCGACGAGGCCATGGACGTGGTCCGGATGGTGCTCGTCGGCCAGGTGCAGCGCGAGCTGGTCGGACTGATCAACCAGCATGGCCCGCTGGCAGTGGGCCTCTCCGGCGAGGACGGCGGCTTGTTCACCGCACAGCGGACCAACCTGATCATCGACGGCGAGGAGATCGACCTCGGTTTGGTCGGCGAGGTCGCCTCGGTCCGGCCCGAAGCTGTCCAGGACGTCATCGAGGCCGGGCGGATCCCGGTGATCTCCTCGGTCGCCCCGGATGAGGACGGTGCCGTGCACAACGTCAACGCGGACACGGCCGCCGCGGCTCTGGCGGCGGCGCTCGGGGCGGAGAAGCTGCTCGTCCTCACCGACGTCGAGGGCCTGTATCGCGACTGGCCCGACAGCGACGACGTGATCGGGGAGATCAGTCCCGAGGCTCTCGCCGAGTTGATGCCCAGCCTGTCCTCAGGGATGGTCCCGAAGATGGCTGCGTGCCTGGCCGCGTTGAACGGCGGCGTGCCGCGTGCAACGGTGGTCGACGGACGTGAACCGCACGCGGTGCTGCTGGAGCTCTTCACCGACGAGGGAGTGGGTACCCAGGTCCTTCCCGGGGTTGCCACCAAGATCCGGAAAGCGAAGGCGACGCAGTGATGAACCAGTCCGGTGGGCTCAAGGCCCGGTACGCCGCTGCACTGATGAACACCTTCGGCGAGCCTCGCCTCGCGCTGGTGCGCGGCGAGGGCGCGCATGTCTGGGACGATGATGGCAACGAGTACCTCGACCTGCTCGGCGGGATCGCGGTCAATGCCCTCGGCCACGGACACCCCGCGTTGGTCGCGGCGGTCACCGAGCAGCTCCAGACCTTGGGCCACGTCTCCAACTTCTTCACCTCGCCGCCCCAGGTCGAGCTCGCCGAGAAGGTTCTCGAGCTGATCGGCGCGCCCGGCCGCGTCTTCTTCACCAACTCCGGCGCCGAGGCCAACGAGGCCGCGTTCAAGGCCACCCGGCGTACCGGCCGGACCCACCTGGTCGCAGCCGAGGGCTCCTTCCACGGCCGGACGATGGGCGCCCTCGCGCTCACGTCCAAGCAGGCGTACCGCGAGCCTTTCGAGCCGCTGCCCGGCGATGTCACCTTCGTCCCGTTCGGCGATGTCGAGGCGCTGCGCGCCGCCGTCACCGAGCAGACCGCTGCGGTGATCTTGGAGCCGATGCAGGGTGAGGCCGGCGTGCTGGTCCCGCCGCCCGGCTACCTCGAGGCAGCGCGGGAGATCACCCGCGAGCATGGTGCCCTGCTGTGGCTCGACGAGATCCAGACCGGCATGGGCCGCACGGGCGCGTGGTTCAGTGCCGCCACGACCGTGCGACCGGACCTGGTCACGATCGCCAAAGGGCTCGGCGGTGGTATCCCGGTCGGCGCTTGCATCGCACTCGCCGCTGCGGCCGATCTGCTGGAGCCCGGCAACCACGGCACGACCTTCGGGGGAAACCCGGTCGCGTGTGCCGCGTCGCTGGCCGTGATCCGGACGATCGAGAGCGACGACCTGCTCGAGCGCACGGTCGTCCTGGGCCAGAAGATCCGAGACGGGCTGGCCGCGGATCCGCGCGTCGTCGAGGTCCGTGGCGAGGGCCTGCTGATCGGGCTGACGTTGAGCGAGGCTCGTAGCGGCGCCGTGATGGCCGCTGCGCAGGCTGCGGGGTTCATCGTGAACAACCCCACGCCCGACCGGATCCGCCTAGCGCCGCCGATGATCCTCAGCGACGCTGACGCCGAAGCCTTCCTGACGGCCTGGCCGATGATCCTGGACGTGGCATTCGGGGGCGAGCCGACATGACAGTCCCGGCGGTGCGCAGCTTCCTGCGTGATGACGACCTGAGCCCGGCCGAGGTCGCGGAGGTCTTGGACCTGGCAGCCGAGCTCAAGGCAGCGCCCTACGCGCACAAGCCGCTTGCCGGGCCGCAGACGGTCGCCATCATCTTCGACAAGCCGACCTTGCGCACCCAGGCGTCGTTCGTCGCCGGGATCGCAGAACTCGGCGGCAACCCGATGGTCGTCGACGGCAATCTGGCCCAGATCGGCACTCGCGAGTCCATTGCCGACGTCGCGCGGGTGCTCGGGCGGCAGGCGAGCGCGATCGTGTGGCGCACCCACGACCAGAGCCGGATCGAGGAGCTGGCCCAGTACGCCGGCGTACCGGTTGTCAATGCGCTCACCGACCAGTTCCACCCCTGCCAGACCCTGGCCGACCTACTGACCATCCGCGAGCACAAGGGCGCCACTGCCGGCCTGACGATGACGTTCCTCGGGGACGCCGCGTGCAACATGGGGCACTCCTACCTCCTTTCCGGCGCAGCGGCCGGGATGCACGTCCGGGTCAGTGGGCCGGACGGCTTCGGGCCGGACCCGGTGATCCTGGCGGAGGCCCAGCGGATCGCAGCCGGCACCGGCGGCTCGGCCGAGGTCGTTCCCGATCCGAAGCAGGCCAGCGAGGGCGCCGACGTGCTCATCACCGATACCTGGGTGTCGATGGGCAAGGAGACCGAGAGTGCCGACCGTGCCGAGGTATTCCTGCCCTGGCAGCTCAACGCCGACCTCGTGGCCCTGGGCACCCAGGACGCGATCGTGCTGCACTGCCTGCCGGCGTATCGCGGCAAGGAGATCACTGCTGAGGTGCTGGACGGGCCGCAGAGCGTGATCTGGGATGAGGCCGAGAACCGACGGCATGTCCAGAAGGCGATCATCACCTGGCTGCTGCGCTCAGCGGGACGCGGTGAGTGAGGTGCAGTCAGCCCACATCCCGCTCACCAAGAGCGCCCGACAGCAGCGGATCATCGACCTCCTCGCGACGGCCGAGGTCAAGTCCCAGACGGAGTTGGCGGACCTGCTCTCCGACGCCGGAGTGCACGTCACCCAGGCCACGCTGTCGCGCGATCTTGTCGAACTCGACGCTGTGAAGGTCCGGATCAACTCCGGAGCCCTGGTGTACGCCGTCCCGGCCGAGGGTGGCGATCGGACCCCCGTGGTCGGCCGCGAGTCCGCCGCCTCGGAGGCCCGGCTCGCCCGGCTCTGCGCCGAGCTCCTGGTCTCCGCCGACGCCTCGGCCAACCTCGTCGTCCTGCGCACACCACCCGGCGCCGCGAACTTCCTTGCCTCTGCGCTCGACAAGGCCGAGCTCGGTGCGGTGCTCGGCACGATCGCGGGCGACGACACTGTGCTGGTGATCTCCCGGGATCCGCTCGGTGGCGATCAGCTCGCCGACCGGCTTCTCGGCCTCGCCAACGGCGAGCACCCCACGACCGCGTGAAGCCCGACCCGCCCGAACTGCCGCTCGCGAATGCGTCAAGGCGCCCGGAATGATTGAGGACCGATGACCGAAGGCACAACGCCCGGAACGACGAACGCCGGCGCCCTGTGGGGTGGCCGGTTCGCCGGTGGCCCGAGCCCTGAGCTCGAGGCGCTCTCGCGAAGCACCCACTTCGACTGGCGGCTGACCCCCTACGACCTGGCCGGCTCGCAGGCACATGCCCGCGCCCTGCACGACGCCGGCCTGCTCGCCGACGACGACCTGGCGCAGCTGCAGCGCGGTCTGACGGCGCTGGGGGACAGGTTCGAGGCTGGCACTCTACGTCCAGCTCCTGGCGACGAGGACGTGCACGGCGCCCTTGAGCGGATGCTGCTGGACGAGATCGGCGCGGAGATCGGCGGGAAGCTGCGCGCCGGCCGCAGCAGGAACGACCAGATCGCCACCCTGTTCAAGGTCTTCCTGCGCGATCACGCCCGGATCGTCGCGGGCCAGGTGCTGGTCTTGGTCGACGCACTGGCCGGCCAGGCCGAGGCGCACCTGATGGGAGATACGCCGAGCGTGATGCCCGGTCGGACCCACCTTCAGCACGCCCAGCCGGTGCTGCTCTCGCACCATCTGATGGCGCACGCCTGGCCGCTGCTGCGTGACGTCGACCGGTTGGCCGACTGGGACGACCGGGTCGCAGCCGAGTCGCCGTACGGTGCCGGAGCGTTGGCCGGTTCGAGCCTGGGCCTGGCCCCTGAGCAGGTCGCTGCCGACCTCGGCTTCACTGGCTCCGTCGCGAATTCGATCGACGGTACTGCGGCTCGGGACTTCGTCGCCGAGTTCGCCTTCGTGACCGCGATGATCGGGGTCGACATCAGCCGGATCGCCGAGGAGGTGATCCTCTGGGCGACGAAGGAGTTCGGGTTCGTGACGCTCGACGACGCGTTCTCAACGGGGTCGAGCATCATGCCGCAGAAGAAGAATCCGGACATCTCCGAGCTCGCCCGCGGCAAGGCTGGCCGCCTGATCGGCGACCTAGCCGGGCTGCTGGCGACGCTGAAGGCGCTGCCGCTGGCCTATAACCGCGATCTGCAGGAGGACAAGGAGCCGGTCTTCGATGCCGTCGACACTCTCGAGGTGCTGCTGCCAGCGTTCGCCGGCCAGATCGCGACGCTGCGGTTCAACACCGAGCGGATGGCTGAGCTCGCCCCGCAGGGCTTCTCGCTGGCTACGGACATCGCCGAGTGGCTGGTCCGCGAGGGGGTGGCGTTCCGCGTCGCACACGAGGTCGCAGGCGCCTGCGTACGCCGTTGCGAGGAGCTGGGCATCGAGCTGCACGAGCTCACCGACGACCAGTTCGCCGCGATCGACCCTGCCCTGACGCCGGCCGTCCGTGACGTCCTCACTGTCGAGGGATCGGTGTCGTCTCGGACCGGGCGTGGTGGCACGGCTCCGGTGCGCGTCGGCGAGCAGCTCGCCGAGCTGAAGGCGCGTCGCGCCACGGCCGCCGACTGGATGTGAGCGGGCGCGATGCTTCGACACGCGCAACCAGCGGTCGTCGTCTCGACAGCACCGGAACCACCGCCGGTCGAGCCTGTCGAAACCCTGGTCTGCTCAGCCGATCCCGTGATCAGCGAAGTACCCCTCACGTAGGAACTTCGGAACGCACATCGCCCAGGCGTCGATGATCAGCTCGCGGAGCTCGTCGGGCTCGAGCGCCTCCATCCGAGCAGCCACCCACTGGTAGCGCATGTCTGAAGGCCGCGGGAGCATGAACTTGGCCGGGTCGCCGGCGACGAGCCCTTCGCGCTGCTCCCGCGGGAAGCCGAAGCCCAGCCTGGTCTCGTCGGGGGAGACCGCGGCGAACACGATCTGTCCGACCCGGAACTTGGTCGCCGACCGCACCTGAGCCTCATACGCACGGGGCAGGTCGAGCACGATGTCGCGTACGTCGTCGAGGGTCACCGGCATGACAGCACCATGCCACCGAGGACCGACAACGCAGAGCGTCCGAGGCAGGTGCCAGACTCCGTGCATGACCGGACGCCGCCAAGGGGATGTGCTCCGTAGAGCCCTGGACGGCGCCGTGCTGGACGTGGCCCCTCGCCTGCTCGGCGCCACTCTGCGGCACGGCGACGTGGCTGTGAGGATCACCGAGGTCGAGGCGTATGACGGGCCCAACGATCCGGGCAGCCACGCCTACCGCGGCCCCACTCGCCGCAACGAGGTCATGTTCGGACCGCCTGGGTTCCTCTATGTCTACTTCGTCTACGGCATGCACTTCTGCTGCAACGTCGTCTGCGGTCCGCCAGGTACGCCGTCCGCGGTCCTGCTCCGGGCGGGAGCGATCGAGGGGGAGGAGGCCGCTATCGCCCGTGGCCCGGCCAAGCTCTGCAGAGCGCTCGGGATCGATCTCGGCCAGACCGGCAGCGACCTCGCCTCGGGCGCAGTACGCCTGGAGGTGCGCGATCCGTTGGACCAGGCGCTGATCTCGACCGGTCCGCGAGTCGGCCTGCGGCTCGCGCCAGAGCGCCCGTGGCGATTCTGGATCACCGGGGAGCCGAGCGTCAGTCGCTACGTCGCCGCGAAGCCGCGCCCGACCAAAGGTCCCGTAGGACGCGTCGACCGGTGACACGCTAACTAGAACGCGTTACAGTTTCGTCCATGAGTCTGCCGTCTTCCGTCACCCCTGCTCTGCTCGCGAAGCTGACTGGCATGGTGGTCTCCACCAGCGGCCGCAGCTACCCGCTGACCGAGGTCTACACCGGCGAGAAGGTGCTCGACCTGCCGCAGTCGGGCCCCGAGGATGTCGAGACGGCGTACGCGGCCTCGCGCACCGCTCAGGCGACCTGGGCGTCGTGGTCGTTGAGCCGCCGGATCGAGGTGATGAAGAAGTTCCACGAGCTGCTGCTCGGCAACGGGCTGATCATCGCCGACCTGATGCAGGTCGAGACGGGCAAGGCTCGGCGGATGGCGTTCGAGGAGACGTGCGACGTCTTGATGGTCACGAGCCACTACATCAAGGCGGCACCGCGGATCCTCAAGGAGAAGAAGCACGGGGGAGTCGTCCCACTGGTCTCGACCTCGACCGAGGTACGACTGCCCAAGGGCGTCATCGGCCTGATCTCACCGTGGAACTTCCCCTTCGCCACCAGCCTGTCCGACGCGATGCCGGCACTGATCGCGGGCAACGGCATCGTGCTCAAGCCGGACAACAAGTCCACCCTCAATGTCGCCTACGGCGTCGACCTGCTCTACCAGGCCGGTCTGCCCGCGGGCCTGATCCAGATCGTCTGCGGCGAGGGCCCGGACATCGGCCCGACGATCGTCGAGAACGCCGACTACGTGATGTTCACCGGCTCGACTGCCACGGGCCGCACTATCGGCGCCCAGGCAGGCCAGAACCTCACTGGCTGCACCCTCGAGCTCGGTGGCAAGAACCCGCTCATCATCCTGGACGACGCAAACCTGGACGAAGTCATCCCCGGCACGATCATGGCGGCCTTCCTCAACACCGGCCAGGCCTGCATGCACATCGAGCGGATCTACGTCTCGGAGAAGCGGAAGGACGAGTTCACCAAGCGGTTCGTCGAGGCCGCGCAGGCGATCGGCGTCGACGCGAAATACGACTTCAGCCCGGACATGGGCTCGCTGGTGTCGGTCCCGCAGCGTGAGCGGATCGAGTCGCATGTCGACGACGCCGTAGCCAAGGGCGCGACCGTGCTGACCGGCGGTAAGCCGCGTCCCGACCTCGGCCCGGCGTTCTACGAGCCGACGGTGCTCACCGACATCACCCCGGACATGATCCTGGCGAAGATGGAGACCTTCGGACCGGTCACGTCGATCTATACCTACAAGACCGTCGACGAGGCGGTCGCCGCCGCGAACGACACCGACTACGGCCTCAACGCGAGCGTGTGGGGCAGCGACCTCAAGGCTGCCGAGGCGGTCGGCAGGCGGATCGAGGCCGGCAACATCAACATCAACGACGGCCTCGCCGCGTCGTACGCGTCGAAGAAGAGCACGTCCGGCGGTTTCAAGACCTCGGGCGTCGGCAGCCGGCATGGTGACGCTGGCATGCTCAAATACACCGACGTCCAGAACGTCGCAGTGCTCAAGAAGCAGGTCCTGAGCAACCCGCCGGACACCGACTGGGACAAGAACGTCGACAAGACGGTCAAGGGCCTGCGTTTCATGCGCAAACTGGGCATCCGCTGACACGCTGCTGTCCGACGTGGCGCGCCAGTTCGGTGGCGGGCACCCCCATACGGCAGGCTTGACCTGTGACTGTCGACCCGCATCTCCTGGACGACCTCGAGTGGCGAGGCCTGATCGCGCACTCTACGGACCTCGACGCGCTGCGTGAAGCGCTGAGTGCCGGGAGCGTGAGCTTCTACGTCGGCTTCGACCCGACGGCGCCGAGCCTGCACATGGGCAACCTCGTCCAGATCCTCACCGCGCGCCGGCTTCAACAGGCCGGGCACACGCCGTACGCGCTCGTCGGTGGGGCGACCGGCATGATCGGCGATCCGCGCGATTCCGGCGAGCGGACCCTGAACTCGCTGGACACCGTCAAGGAGTGGGTCGAGCGGGTGCGCTCGCAGATCGAGCCGTTCCTCGACTTCACCGGCCCAGCCGCAGCGACGATGGTCAATAACTACGACTGGACGGCGTCGCTGTCGACGATCGACTTCCTGCGTGACATCGGCAAGCATTTCCCAGTCAACCGGATGCTCGCCCGCGACGTCGTCAAGTCGCGGCTCGAGGCTGGTATCAGCTACACCGAGTTCAGCTACATCCTGCTGCAGTCGATGGACTTCCTCGAACTCTTCCGCCAGTACGGCGTAACGCTGCAGTTCGGCGGCTCCGACCAGTGGGGCAACCTGACCGGCGGCGTCGAGCTGATCCGTCGGGCCGAGAGCGGCAAGGCGCACGCCTTCGCAACCCCGCTGATCACCAAGGCCGATGGCACCAAGTACGGCAAGACCGAAGGCGGGGCGCTCTGGCTCGACGCCGAGATGATGTCGCCGTACGCGTTCCACCAGTTCTGGCTCAATGCCGAGGACGCGAAGGTCGTCGAGCTGCTCAAGGTGTTCACGTTCCTGTCCCGCGACGAGATCGACGCGCTCGAGAGGCAGACCGAAGCCGAGCCGTTCAAACGAGCAGCCCAGCGAGCCCTTGCCGACGCCGTGACGACGCTCGTGCACGGAGAGAGCGAGACCGAGAATGCGACGGCCGCAGCTGCCGCGCTCTTCGGCGGCGGTGACCTTCACGAGCTCAGTGCGGACACCCTGGTCGCGGCTCTCCGCGAGGCAGGCTCCACCAGCGCCGCACCCGGGACGCCGTACGTCGACCTGCTCGTGCGCTCGGGACTGGTCAAGAGCAAGGGCGATGCCCGCCGGACCATTACCGAGGGCGGTGCCTACCTCAACAACGAGCGCGTCACCGATCCCGACCTGGTGCCCGATGCGACGCATCTGGTCGCTGGCTCGTGGCTGGTGCTGCGCCGAGGCAAGCGAAACCTCGCCGGCGTCGAGATCGGCTGACCCGTGGGGACCGGCTGGCTGGCGTCACTCGAAGACGAGGCCGGTCGCGTCCTGCCGTCGTACGTGCATGAGTACGTGCGTCAGGGTTCGGGAGGCTCGGTCTCTGCGGACGAGGCGGCAGACGCATGGTCGCGCTACCGGCTGGTACCGCGGGTCCTGAGGGGCAACGGCGAGGTTGACGCGACGGCCTCGTTCCTGGGCTACCGCGCAACCGCGCCGTTCGGAGTCGCCCCGACGACGCTCCAGCGTGCGGCTGACCTGGAGGGCGAGCTGGCGATGGCGCGCGGATGCGCCGCCGCAGGCGTGCCGATGGTGCTGTCCAGCAATGCCGCGACGGGTCTCGAGGAGATCGGCAGATCCACCGCGCACTGGTGGCTGCAGGCCTATCTGACCGAGGACCGGGAGTTGGTCCGGCCGCTGCTTGCGGCTGCCTGCAAGGCAGGGGCTGCCGCGATCGTCCTCACGGTCGACACCCCGGTCGTGGCCAGGAAGCACGACGGTGGGGGAGTCAGTGCTCTTGAGCTCGTCCCTGCCCGCTGGCTGCGGACCAATCTCGGCCCGGCGGCTGATGCAGCGAAGGCGCGCGACCTCGGGCTTGCGGACATCGCCTGGATCCGCGCGGCTACAGGTCTCCCAGTCGTTGTCAAAGGTGTCCTGCACCCCGCCGACGCCGACGCGGCTGTCGACGCCGGAGCCGCGGCTGTGTGGGTGTCGAATCACGGCGGCCGGCAGTTGGATCGGGCAGTACCGACGGCCCTTGCTCTTGCCGATGTGGTCGTCGCTGTGCGAGAGCGGGTGCCGGTGTACGTCGATGGCGGCATCCGGAGCGGGATCGACACCCTGACCGCCTTGGCGCTGGGTGCTGACGCGGTCTTCGTCGGTCGGCTGCCGTTCTACGCTCTCGCCGTCGAAGGTGCAGCAGGGGTTCGGAGGCTGTTCACCGCGTTGTCGGAGGATCTTCGTGAAGCGCTTCTACTGTCGGGGTGCACTGATCTGGTGGCTGCGAAGGCCTTGACGGTGCGGGTTTTGTGAATGACAGTGGTGTAGTTCGCGAGTGCGCCAGGCGGCCTTCAGACCCCATGAGCCCGCTCGCGGACGATGGCTTGGCGCGTTAAAACCGCCTCTGACCTGCGTCAACGCAACATGTGGTCCGCGCCACATCAACTCGATTTGACGAAGACCAAACATCGCCATAACGTTCTCCATGTCGCCGCGAGGCGCCGGGACGCAAGGCCGAGAGGTCGGGCGGACGGCCCGAGGTGACCACCCCCCTTGCAAGTCCCCTCTGACGAGGCGGAATGAGTGCGCGCACTAGCGGCCTCGGACCAGCTCCAAGAGTGGATCGGCGCAAGGGAACCGGGCCAAGAAGCCGATTTGACTCGGCAAGCCAAGACCGGTAAGTTTCACCAGGTTGCCCCCGAACAGGCCGAGAGGCTGAGTTCCGGTGCGCGCTTGATCCTTGAGAACTCAACAGTGTGCCAAAAGTCGACGAATTAGTTTGATACCCGTCTGACTGAAACGTCCGGTTTGCCGGGCGTTGATGGTCGACGGTTCCTTTGGTAAGAAACGATGATTCCGACAATATTGTCGGCGATTCGGTCTCTTGCTAGGAAAAAACATCTAAGAGATTTGTCGGTTGCTTCGGCGGCCGGCAGCTAGATTTCAATGGAGAGTTTGATCCTGGCTCAGGACGAACGCTGGCGGCGTGCTTAACACATGCAAGTCGAGCGGTAAGGCTCCTTCGGGAGTACACGAGCGG
>DASRRQ010000054.1:0-5500 GCA_035695505.1 Marmoricola sp.
GTTCTGGGCGAAGTCGGCGTCGACGGTGTCGCGCGAGACGATCGTGTAGAACCGTGCCGTCTTGCCGTCGGCCTTGGGACGCAGCAACCGCCCGAGCCGTTGCGCCTCCTCCTGCCGTGACCCGAACGAGCCGCTGACCTGGATCGCGACCGCGGCCTCGGGCAGGTCGACGGAGAAGTTCGCGACCTTCGAGACCACCAGCAGGTTGATCTCGCCGGTGCGGAACGCTGCGAACAGCTCCTCGCGCTCCTTCACGCTGGTCTCGCCCTTGATCACCGGGGCGCCCAGGTGCTCACCCAGCTCGTCGAGCTGGTCGAGGTACTGGCCGATCACCAGCGTCTGCTCGCCATCGTGCTGCTTGACCAGCTGCTCGGCGACGCGCGTCTTGGCGAAGGTGGTGCTGGCCAGCCGGTAGCGCTCGTCGGGCTCGGCGGTCGCATAGGCGAGTCGCTCGCCCTCGGGCAGAGTGATCCGGACCTCGACGCAGTCGGCCGGGGCGATCCAGCCCTGGGCCTCGATGTCCTTCCACGGAGCATCGAAGCGCTTCGGTCCGATCAGGCTGAACACGTCGCCCTCGCGCCCGTCCTCGCGGATCAGCGTGGCGGTCAGCCCGATCCGGCGTCGCGCCTGCAGGTCGGCGGTCATCCGGAAGATCGGCGCCGGCAGCAGGTGCACCTCGTCGTAGACGACCAGGCCCCAGTCGCGGGCGTCGAGCAGCTCGAGGTGCGGGTAGACGCCCTTTCGGCGCAGCGTCAGCACCTGGTACGTCGCGATGGTGACCGGGCGGATCTCCTTGCGAGCGCCGGAGTACTCGCCGATCTCGTCCTCGGTCAGCGTCGTCCGCTTGAGCAGCTCGGCCTTCCACTGCCGGGCGCTGACGGTGTTGGTGACCAGGATCAGCGTCGTGGCCTGCGCATGCGCCATCGCGGCCGCGCCGACGATGGTCTTTCCCGCGCCGCAGGGGAGGACGACGACCCCGGAACCGCCGTGCCAGAATGACTCTGCAGCCTGCTTCTGGTAGTCGCGCAGGACCCAGCCGTCCTCGTTCAAGGCGATCGCGTGCGCTTCGCCGTCGACGTACCCGGCGAAGTCCTCGGCCGGCCAGCCCAGCTTGAGCAGAGCCTGCTTGAGGTTGCCCCGCTGGCTCGGGTGCACCGCGACCGCGCCGCTGGCATCCGGGATGTCCTGGACCGGGTCGCCGAGCATGCCGGCCAGCTTCTTGCTGCGGGTGACCTCGGTGAACACGGCCCGGTCGGTGCTGGCTAGGACCAGGCCGTGGATCGGGTGCTTCTCAAGCCGCAGCCGTCCGTAGCGGTCCATCGTCTCGGCGATGTCGACGAGCAGCGAGTGCGGGACGGCGTACCGGCTGTAGGCGAGGAGCGCGTCGATCACCTGCTCGGCGTCGTGGCCGGCCGCCCGGGCGTTCCACAATCCCAGCGGGGTCAGCCGGTAGGTGTGGATGTGCTCGGGGGACCGCTCCAGCTCGGCGAACGGAGCGATCGCGCGCCGGGCCTCGGCGGCCAACTCGTGGTCGACCTCGAGCAGCACCGTCTTGTCGGACTGGACGATCAGCGGGCCGTCGTTCACTGCAGCATCACCGGAGGAGTTTACGTCTCCCTTGGTTGAGCATGTCGAAGCCCGGTCTGGCGGTCACGAGGCTGAGACCCGGCGCAGCGAGCCCCAGGTCGCCGCGGCGAGGACCGCTGAGGCGAGGACCAGCCAGCCGCTCGAGGTCACCGGGGTGAGGCCGGAGAACCACGACCCGACCGAGTGCCACCAGTGCTGCCAGGTAAGCAAGGCGATCGCTCCGCCGCCGGCCAGGACCACCGCCGGGCCGGCGATGACCAGCGCGACCATGCCCCAGCGCGGGTACAGCGACGCCACTGCGGTGCCGAGCAGCCAGGACGCGAAGAACCCGACGACCAGCATTAGCCAGCGGGCAGGCCAGATCGAGCGGTGGAAGAAGGAGTAGTCGAAGAAGGTGCCGTGCAGCCACCAGCCGCCGGTCAGGTTCTCCAGGCCGCCGAGGAGCACGTAGAGGGTGCCGAACCCGACCGCCAGCACGGCGCCGGTCATCAACGTGCCGAGGACGAAGGAGCGTCGGGTGACGCCCATGCCGAGGGCGAACGGCAGTCCGCGGACGACGGCGAAGATTGCTGCCGCGAGGACGAAGGCCGGCACGGCGAGCGCGCCACCGGTGTGGCGTCCGTCCTTGGCCAGCGGCAGCCACACCAGCACGTTGACGGTGAACGACGCTGCCAGGATCCCCAGCGGCAGCACCACCAGGGTCAGCCGGTCGACCAGGTGCATCTTCATCACAGCGGTGGCGCGGTTCATCGTGCCCCTCCTTCGGTCATGGAGCCTTCGTTGCGGCGGGGTCCCTGGCCGGCGTGCACCACCAGGGTCTGCAGGGAGACGGGGCCGATCTCGACGCCGAGGCCGGCGATCCGCGACCGGAGAGCGGCATCGGGCCGCACCTCGATGGTGACGGCCTCATGGCCGCCGAAGCGCTCCCGGTGCAGGACCGGCAACGCGGAGACCAGCGACTCGACGGCATCGAGGGGGCCGGTCAGCACGCACGCGCGACTGCGGAGCTCGTCGGCCGATCCGTCCAGGATCACCCGTCCCTGGTCGAGCACGATGACGTTCTCGAGCAGGCCGCCGACCTCGTCGATCAGGTGCGTGGAGAGCACGATCGTCCGCGGCTGCTCGGCGTAGTCCTTGAGCAGGGTGTCGTAGAACTGCTGCCGCGCGGTGGCGTCGAGCCCGAGGTAGGGCTCGTCGAAGATCGTCAGTGGCGCCCGCGAGGCGAGCCCGACCAAGATGCCGAGCGCCGAGCGCATCCCGCGGGAGAGCTTGGCGACCTCCCGGCGGCGCGGCAGGGCGAACTCCTCGACCAGCGTCTCAGCCAGATCGCGGTCCCAGTTGGCGTGGAAGCTCGCACCCGCGGCGAGGACGTGCTTGACCCGGAAGTTGTTGGGGTATTGCTGGCTCTCCCTGATGAAGCAGGTGCGTGCCAGGACGGACTCGTTCTCGACGGGGTCCTCACCGAAGACCTTGATCGAGCCTGAGGTGGCGAAGTCCTGCGCGGTCAGCAGGCTCATCAACGTCGTCTTGCCGGCGCCGTTGCGGCCCATCAGGCCGGTGATCGAGTCTGCGGCGATCGTCAGGCTCACGTCGTCCAGAGCCCGGGTGCCGCGGAAGTCGCGGGTCAGGTTGCTGACCTCGACGACGGTGTCGGTGTCGTGGTTCATGGCCGGTTTCCTTCCTTGATCATGACCAGCAGCTGGGCCTGGTCGATGCCGAGCCGCTCGGCCTGGGCCAGCAGCGGCTCGACGAACTGGCGCTGGAACTCGTCGCGCCGACGGGTGCGGAGCTTGTCGCGTGCCCCGGTGGAGACGAACATGCCGATGCCTCGCTTCTTGTACAGGATCTGATCGTTCACCAGGGCGTTGATGCCCTTGGCTGCCGTTGCTGGGTTGATGCGGTGGTACGCCGCCAGCTCGTTGGTCGACGGGACCTGGGCCTCCTCGGCCAGGGAACCGTCGAGGATCTGCCGCTCGAGCAGCTCAGCGACCTGCTCGAAGATCGGACGGCCGTCCTCGATCATGGGGGCTCCTTGTTGGTTAGTTACTCAACTAATGAACCACTGAAGGTGTCCGTTGTCAAACGACGTTCGTCGAGCAGTGCGTGTCAGTCGGTCCGGACGGTGCGGACGGCGCCGATCCGGTGGACCGCATAGCTGCGCACCTCGTCGTCGCGGTCGTCGTGCGCGACGAGCTCGCCGCCCTCGATGCGCAGCGGTCGGACGACGCGCTCGATCCGGCGGCCGTGGTTGTCGACGAAGTCGAGCATCACCTGCTCGCCCTCCTCCGCAGCGCTGCGCAGCAGGGTCAGCACGTCGCCGGGGGTGTTCGCCGACCGACCGCTCGGGCGGCTCGCTGCGGCCCGGTCGCCAGCCCGCACGGCGGCGACAACGGCCGAGGTGCGCGCCGCCAGGCGGGCCTCGGCCCGGCCGCTTGAGGCTGCGGCCTTCGGGGTTCGCGAGCGGAACTCGTCGGGCCGGGCAACGCGCACGGTGCCGTCGACAGCTTCGACTACCGGCGCGGCGCCAAGCTCGCGGAGGCGCGGGAGCAGTACCTGGAGCGGGACGTCCGAGACGATCACGGTCGGAGCGATCCGGCGTAGACGCAACGAGACGGCAGCGGTGTTGTGCAGCAGCTCGGTCAGGGCGGTCTCGTCGTCGCTGCGCAGGAACGACTCGGCGACTCCGAGCCGGAGTGTCCCGAACCGGCGGGCGACATCGTCGACGAGGTAGTCCAGCGCCTGGGGCACCGGGGTACGCGATGACGCGGCGAGGAAGTCCTTGACCTCGATGGCCGACCAACCCGAGTCGAAGGCCCGGCGTACCGAGGCCACCGAGAAGCGGTAGGTGGTCGCGCCGCCGCGAGACTCCACGTCGGCGAGCAGCGCAAGATGCCGAGCGAACTCCTGCTCCAAGGGGCCTGGAGCCACTGCCGTCAGATCTGCCTGGATCAGCACGTGGTCGACCGGGGCTGGCAGCAGTGCCGTGAGGATCGCGGTCGGGTCGGCGCCGGTGAGGAGCGCGCGGCCGAACGCTGATAGGCCGTTCAGGCCGAGCAGGCCCAGGGCGCTCGCCTCCTCCAGGGTGGTGACGACCAGGTCGAGCCGAGCCGCCGGGCGACGGGGGAAGCGCCAGCGCAGCCGGTCGACGAACGACGGCAGCCCGGTGCCGCTGGCCAGGGCGCGACCCGGCTGCAGATCGAGCAGCACCTCCAGCGTCGTACGCCGGTCCTCGGGAAGCCAGGAGCGCTCGAGCCCAGGGGAGAGTGCGTTGATCGGCTTGTCGCCGTCCCGGCCGCCGATTGCCGAGAACAGCCGTGGCGAGTCCAGCCACGCCTTCGCCAATGCCAGCCAGCGCTCGGCTGCGGGCCTCGCCGCCCAGCCGTCGTAAGCGTCGGTCGGGAGCCAGGCTGAGTCGAGGTCGTCGTTCATGCCGAGCGCAAGCAGCTGGGCTGCGGCAGCGGTCTCGACGAGCAGCGAGGTCGGGGTGGGCTCGGCATGCACCAGCTCAGCCGCAGCGCGCAGGTCGCGTACGCCGAGCCCGCCGGTGCGCAGGCTGGCAGGCGGGCGGGTGCCCCACGCCTCCAGCAGCATCTCGGTACGCCGGGTCAGCTCGTACGCCGCGCCGGCGGCGGCGCGGTCGATCACGGCCGCCTCTCGGGTGCCGGTCGCGAGCCCGGGGACCTGGTCGATCCGGTCGCGGGTGGAGCGGCCACCGCGCAGGGCGAGCCGGACGGTCCACGGCACGACGACGTGCCGGTCGTCGCGAGCCTGCAGCAGCCGCCGGGCGATCAGGTGCTCGGTGGGGGTGGTCGCCTCCGCCACCCGCAGCACACGGCGGGCGTCGGCCACCGTGCCGGCGGCATCGGTCTCGTCGAGGTGGGCCAGGATCGCGCTGGCGCGCTCGTCGATGCCG
>DASRRQ010000055.1:0-4015 GCA_035695505.1 Marmoricola sp.
CCACCTCAAGACCCACACCGGCTGGACCTACACCATGCTCGAACCCGGCTACTTCCTGTGGCGATCACCCCACGGCTACACCTGGCTCCGGACACCCCACGGCACCCATCCACTCACCCCCAGACCCCTCGCACCACCCGGCTGAACACCACTACGCCAGACACCACGTCTTGACAAGCGCCCGACGAACGGGATGGGCGTGCGACCACGTCGCGGGGTCTCGTGACGCTCGTACCTCGCTCCCTGACCAACGGTGCTGGTTACACCTTGAAGACGCTGAAGCTGAAGCCAAGCTCGTGGTCGCGGAAGTTGAGCGTGTCCGCAGACTCCGACTCGGCCATCGTCGAGGCGAGGACCTCGTTCGCGACCAGCTCGGCATGCTCGGCGAAGGCCGTCTCCATGTCGCCGGTGGCGTACCAGGTCAGGGCGATCCGGTCAGAGACCTCGAATCCGCTGGTCTTCCGCGCCTCCTGGATCATCCGGATGACCTCGCGCGCCAGGCCGGCGCGGCGCAGCTCGTCGGTCAGCTCCAGGTCTAGGGCGACGGTCTCGCCCTGCTCGTTGACGACCGACCAGCCTTCGCGGGGACGCTCGGAGATGATCACCTCGTCGACGAGTACCTCGGTCGCAACGCCGTCCACGTCCACGCTGCCGCGCCCGTCGGCAGCCAGCGCGGCAGCCAGGATGCTGGCGTCTGTTGCCGCGATGGCGGCTGCGACGTTCGGGGTCGCCTTGCCGAACCGCTTGCCCAGCGACCGGAAGTTTCCCTTGGCGGAGTGGTCGACCAGGTCGGCGCCGGCAGCGCTGAGAGGCTCGATAGAGCCGAGGTTGAGCTCGTCGGCCACCTCGGACCGCAGCTCGTCGGTCAGCTGCTCGTAAGCGGTCGTGCCGACCAGCGCCCGCCGGAGCGGTTGCCGGGTCCGGACCTTCGCATCCGCTCGCGCAGCCCGCCCGAGCTCGACCAGGCGGCGGGCGATCGCGACACCAGCCGACAACTCGGTATCGATGGCTCCGGGGTCGGGCACAGGCCACGACGAGAGGTGCACCGACGGTGGAGCGTCCTGCGTCACCGGGACGACCAGGTCCTGCCAGACCCGCTCGGTGATGAACGGGACCAGCGGCGCCATCAGCTGGGTCAGCGTGGCCAGAGTCTCGTGCAACGTGGTCAGTGCCGACGGGTCGCCGTCCCAGAAACGCCGCCGCGAGCGGCGTACGTACCAGTTGGAGAGGTCATCGACGAACTGCCCGAGCAGGCTGCCGATCCGCTGGGTATCGAACCGCTCGTAGGCGGCCGTCACCTCGACGACCAGCGCAGCCGTCTCGGCGTGCAACCACCGGTCCAGGACGGGCCGGTCGGCCACGGCCGGGGCGGCAGCCCCAGTCCCGGGCGTCCAGCCGGCCGTGCGGGAGTAGAGGACGTGGAAGGCCACCGTGTTCCAGTAGGTGAGCAGCACCTTCCGGACAGTCTCCTGGATCGTCGTGTGCCCGACCCGGCGCGCCGACCACGGTGAGCCGCCGCAGGCCATGAACCAGCGGACCGCATCAGCGCCGTGCTCGTCCATCAACGGGATCGGCTCCAGGATGTTGCCGAGGTGCTTGCTCATCTTGCGGCCGTCCTCGGCCAGGATGTGGCCGAGGCAGAGCACGTTCTTGTATGACGACTGGTCGAAGACCGTCGTACCGACTGCCATCAGCGTGTAGAACCAGCCGCGGGTCTGGTCGATGGCCTCGCAGATGAAGTCGGCCGGGTACGCCGCCTCGAACTTGTCCTTCGATCCTTCGACGTGCGGGTAGCCCCACTGGGCGAACGGCATCGAGCCGGAGTCGAACCAGGCGTCGATGACCTCGGGAACCCGGACTGCCGTGGCAGTGCAACCGTCGTGGCCACAGGGGAAGGTGATCGCGTCGATGTACGGGCGGTGCGGGTCGAGGCCCGACTGGTCGGTGCCGGTCAGTGCGGAGAGCTCGGCTAGCGAGCCGACGCAGGTCTGGTGGCCCTCGGCGCAGCGCCAGATGGGCAGCGGCGTTCCCCAGTAGCGGCTGCGAGACAGGGCCCAGTCGATGTTGTTGTTGAGCCAGTCGCCGTACCGGCCCCACTTGATCGTCTCCGGGAACCATGTCGTCTTCTCGTTCTCCCGGAGCAGCGCCTCCTTGACCGCCGTCGTGCGCACGTACCAGGACGGCTGTGCGTAGTAGAGCAGCGCGGTGTGGCAGCGCCAGCAGTGCGGGTAGGAGTGCTCGTAGGCGACATGCCGGAACAGCACACCGCGACTCTCGAGGTCCGCCACGAGGTCGGCGTTCGCATGCCGGAAGAACTGCCCGCCGACGAGCGGGACGTCGGCAGCGAAGTGCCCGTCCTTCTCGACCGGGTTGACGACCGGAAGGCCGTAGGCCTTACAGACGATCATGTCGTCGGCACCGAAAGCAGGGGACTGGTGCACCAGGCCGGTGCCGTCCTCGGTGGTGACGTAGTCGGCGAGCACGACGAGGTGAGCCGGGATGGGGAAGTCGAGGAAATCGAACGGTCGCTGGTAGGTCCAGCGTTCCATCTCGGTCCCGGTGAGGGACCCGAGCTCGGTGGTATCCGCGCCGAGGACGGATTCAACCAGCGGACGGGCAACGACCAGCTTCTCGCCGCCGCTCTCGAGGAGGACGTAGTCGACCTCGGGGTGCACCGCGACGGCGGTGTTGGACACCAGGGTCCACGGCGTCGTCGTCCACACCAGCAGGCTGGCGCCTTGCCACGGTCCGCTGGTCAGCGGGAATCGGACGTAGACCGATGGGTCGGTCACCGTCTCGTAGCCCTGGGCCAGCTCGTGGTCTGAGAGCCCGGTGCCGCAGCGCGGGCAGTACGGCGAGACCCGGTAGTCCTCGACCAGGAGGCCCTTGCCGTGGATCTGCTGCAGCGCCCACCACACCGACTCGACGTAGGAAGCGTCCATCGTGCGGTACGGGTTCTCGGTGTCGACCCAGTAACCCATCCGCTCGGTCATCTGCTCGAACGCATCGACGTGGCGCAGCACCGAGGAGCGGCAGCGCTCGTTGAACTCGGCGACGCCGAACGCCTCGATGTCGCCCTTGCCGGAGAAGCCGAGCTCTTTCTCTACAGCGAGCTCGACCGGCAGGCCGTGGCAGTCCCAGCCGCCCTTGCGGACGACGTACCTGCCCTGCATCGTGTGGAAGCGGGGGAACAGGTCTTTGAAGACCCGGGCCTCGATGTGGTGGGTCCCGGGCATCCCGTTGGCGGTCGGCGGGCCTTCGAAGAACGTCCACGGCTCGGCGTCGCGGGTCGCGGCCACTGATGCGGCGAAGGTCTGCTGGTCCTGCCACAGGGCGAGCACGTCGCGCTCGAGCGCGGGCAGGTCGACCTGCGGCGGCACGGAGCGGTACTGGGCGGGCTGTGCCGGCGTCTGGTCCTGGGACACGGTGTTCCTTCGTCGTCTCGGTTGGTGCGGTGCTGCTCGAGATGCAACGAAGGGACGAGGCGCTGGTTCGGCCCCGCGGTACCACCCTCCTTGGCCACCGAGGCTCCGACGACCCGCTCTGTGCTGCAGCTGCTGGTTCTAGTCCGTCCGAGTCCACTTCGTGGCGCTTCGTCGCGTTTCTTCCAGCGGCTCCGGGGTGATGGCCCCATCGATGCCGTGCTGCGGGCACTAGTGTGCCACGGGCGCGGCTAGGGATTCATCCTGGCTGCTGCGGTACGGCGAGTTGAAGGGCTCCTGAGTTCCACATATCCTCGCGCCCACGGTTATGACGTTCGTCATATTTCCTCTAGCCCGATGGGGGCGCACCGCCGATGGCAACGACAGGCAAGAAATCCCTGGTGAGCCGCGCAGGCGCTGCCGCCCGCAAGGTCGTCGCACGGACCCCAGCGAAGGCCCCGGTCAAGAAGGCGGCACCGGTCAAGAAGGCGGCCCCGGCCAAGAAGGCGGCCCCGGCCAAGAAGGCGGCCCCGGCCAAGAAGGCGGCCCCGGCCAAGAAGGCGGCCCCGGCCAAGAAGGCGGCCCCGGCCAAG
>DASRRQ010000056.1:0-62979 GCA_035695505.1 Marmoricola sp.
CACTCCACCGCAGCCGCGAGCTTGCGGGCCTCCGCCTCATCCGCATCGGCCTTGGCCCGCCGCGCGGCCTCCAGCACCGCGCCCTGCTCCAGCGTCGGCCCGGGCTTACGGACCCGGGGCGACGGCGGCAGGCTCGCGCACTCCGTCTCGCCATGCACCCGCTGCCCGCTCCGCCTCATACCCCAGACGCTACGGACCACCACCGACACAAATGCCCCAGAAAGCCCTAGAAACAGGCGTTCTGAGAACCTTCTTCGGATTTCTCTCCAGGTCACCACGTCTCGACAAGCGCGGTATCCGGGGGCCGGTCGGCAACTGGACGCCTGGGAAAGCGCACGGGCGCCCCTCGGAGGAGGGGCGCCCGTGCGTGGTTCTAGGTGCGGATCAGGGCTTGACGTCGCCGTCTTCGCCGAGGATCGAGCGGAGTCGCTTCGGGGCGTGCTCGATGCTGCCCACCGGCGGCAGTCCGCCACCGGCCTGGGTCGAGCCGTCGAGAGCCTCGAGCTGCTGGCTGAAGTAGCTCTTGAGGCGGCTGCGGTACTCCCGCTCGAAGGACCGGAGGCCCTCGATCTCGCCGTTGAGAGCGTCCTTCTCCTTCTCGAGGTTGCCGAAGATCTCCTTGCGGCGGGCCTCGGTCTCGGAGTCGAGCATCGCGGCGCGGGTCCGGGCGTCCGACTCGAGCCGGTCGGTCTTGGCCTTCGTCTCGACCTCGAGGCGCTCGGCCTTGGTGCGGGCAGCGCCGATGATCTTGTCGGCTTCGTCCTTGGCGTCGCCGACCAGCTCGTCGGCGTTGCGGGTCGCGATCTCGAGCAGTCGCGCAGCAGCACTGGAGGCGTCGGCCACTGTCGCGACCCGGAACTCCTCGACAGGGGCAGCAGCGACGGGCACGGGGGCCGGCGGGGGCGGCGGCGTCGGGGCGACGACCGGCTCGGGCTCCTTGAAGATCGGTGCCGGGGGCAGCGAGGAGGTGGCATCACCACCGCGCTGAGCAGCGGCGAGCTTGGTCCGGAGATCTTCGTTCTCCTTGTTGAGCCGCTCCAGCTCGGCCTCGACCTCGTCGAGGAACTGGTCCACCTCACCCATGTCGTAGCCCTCGCGGAGCCGGACGGGAGTAAAGCGCTTGTTGCTCACGTCCTCAGGCGTCAGCGGCATGACCTCACCCATTCTTCGTTAGTCGGACAAAACACCGCTCTAGATGAACAGTGTGCGGATTGAACAATAGCCGGTTGGGCGATCTGCGGCATTCTCACCCCGAGGCCGAGGTTTTCCCAGTGTTCTTCTAGGACCACACCGTGCCGTTGATCGTACGGAGCAGGTAGCAGATCAGCAGTACCGCAAGGAAGCTGAAGTCGAGCGCTACCCCACCGATCCGCAGGGGCTTGAAGACCTTGCGGAACGCCATGATCGGCGGGTCGGTCACCGAGTAGACACCCTCGAGGACGACGAGGACCGGACCGTGCGGGCTCCAGGAACGCGCGAAGACCTGGATCCAGTCGACCACGAGCCGCACCAGCAGCAGTGCGATGAAGATATCGAGGGCGAACTCGATACCGAGTCCTACGGGGTTGGTCAAGACACGCTCAGCTCTGGTTGAAGAAGCCGCCCTCGACGATGAGCTCCTTCTCCTCAGCAGCGACCTCGACATCGGGCGGCGACAGCAGGAAGACCTTGCTGGTCACGCGCTCGATGGTGCCACGCACGGAAAAAACCAGTCCAGCGGCGAAGTCGACCAGACGCTTGGCGTCGGTGTCCGACATCTCCGAGAGGTTCATGATGACCGGGATGCCGTCGCGGAAGTTCTCGCCGATGACCCGGGCCTCGTTGTAGGTGCGCGGGTGCAGCGTCGTGATCCGCGAGAGCGGCGCCGCGGCACGTGCCGGAGCCTGCATCTCTGGCGCCACCGGACGGCGACGCTCGGAGATGTTGGAGACGGGCCGGGCAGTGGGCTCGGAGGTCCGTCGGGTCGGCTCGTCGTACGCCGTGTCCATCTCGGCGTACTCGCCGTCGGCGTCCTCGAGCAGCCCGAGGTAGACGCCCATCTTCCGCATCGCGCCGCTCATGAATCCTCTTCCTGTACGCCTGTTCCGACCCGGATGGGTCGTCAGCTCTGCCGTGTGACCTAAGTGTGAGATTACTGGACCGAAGGCCTCGGACCGAGGACCGACGAGCCAATCCGTACGTGTGTCGCGCCGTATTTCACGGCGTCCTCGAGGTCGCCGCTCATGCCTGCTGAGACGACGGACGCATCGGGGTGCTCGCCGCGCAGCCGAACCGCGATCGCGGCCAGTCGCTCGAACGCCGGCGCCGCGGGGAGCCCGAGCGGCGCAACCGCCATCACACCGCGCAAGCGCAGCGCCTCGGCGCCGGCGATCGCCTCGGCGATCTTCAGCGCGTCGGCATCCGCGGCGCCGCCCCGCCCGGTCGCGTCATCCGGGTCGAGGCTGACCTGGACCAGGCAGTCGACGACCCTGCCCGTACCGGCGGCACCCCGATCGAGACCGCTGACCAGCTTGAGCCGATCCACCGACTCCACGACGTCCGCGTACGCCGCGATCGCCGCGGCCTTGTTGCTCTGGATCGACCCGATGAAGTGCCAGGTAAGGCCGAGGTCCCCGCACGCCTCGGCCTTTGCTGCGGCTTCCTGGTGCCGGTTCTCCCCTACGTCGCCGACGCCGAGCCCGGCCAGGATGCGCACATCAGAGGCCGGGAAGTACTTGGTCACTACCGTGAGCGCGACCGAGTCCGCAGACCTCCCCGCCTCGGCGGCGGCAGCCTTGATCCGGGCCCGTACGCCGGCCAGATTGCTCTCGAGCTGCTCGACGCGGCTCATCGGGCCAGCCTGATCAGGCCGGCCAGCCGGCCTGAGGACGTGCCATCGCGGCGATGCGAGTAGAGATCGGGCGACTCCCGGGTGCAGCGCGAGACCGCGACGACCTCGACACCGGCCGCTTCGAGCTGCGCCCGCACGCCTGCGCCGATGTCCAGCGACGGCGTGCCCCAGCTGGTCCTGGCGATGGCGGCCGGCACCACGGCGCCGACCTCGGCTTGCATCTGCGCCGGCACCTCGTAGCAGGCGCCGCAGACGTGCGGTCCGATCCACGCGGTGATCGAGGCCGCGCCCAGCTCGCGCATTGCCTCGACGGTGGCGGGCACGATGCCAGCAGCCAGTCCGGGGCGGCCCGAGTGAGCGGCGCCGATCACCCCCGCAACAGGGTCGGCGAGCAGCACCGGCACGCAGTCGGCGGCCCGCACCATCAACGTCACCCCAGCACTGGTCGAGACGATCCCGTCGGCTTCCGGCCGGGTTGCGAAGCCCTCGGTGCCGGCGGCCACGACCGTGGCGCCGTGCACCTGGTGCAGGTCCGCGAGGACGTCGTTTGGAGCGAAGTCGGCGAGCACCAGCCGATGATTCTCGGCCAGGGCCGCAGCATCGTCGCCGCTGACCAGGGCCAGGTTGAGCTCGTCGTACGGAACGCCGCTGACCCCGCCGAACCTGTCTGTGAAGGCCAGGTCGACGGGGTCACGCGAGGTTCGGAGCAGGAACACCGAGAGGGTCGTGCTTACTTCAGGAAGTCGGGGATGTCGAGGTCGTCGTCGGCGAAATCAGGCCGACGCAGGCCCGGCGTACTCGCCCCGACGGGGACCGGCGCCTTGTGCTCGACCGGGGTCGACCCGTTACGGCGCTCCTCGACCATCGCCATCGCGGCAGCCCGGGTCTCCTCCTGCGTCTGCACCTTCTGCGGTGCGACCGGGCGGCGCAGACCGGGAGCGTCCTCACGGCGCTTGGGCCGTCCACCTTCGAAGCCTGCGGCGATCACGGTAACGCGCACCTCGTCGCCCAGCGCATCGTCGATCGTCGCGCCGAAGATGATGTTCGCCTCCGGGTGCACCGCATCGGCGACCATCGCTGCCGCCTCGTTGATCTCGAACAGGCCGAGATCCGAGCCGCCGGCGATCGAGAGCAGTACGCCCTGGGCACCGTCGATCGATTCTTCGAGCAGCGGCGAGGAGACCGCCAGCTCGGCGGCCTCGACAGCGCGGTTCTCGCCACGTGCCGAGCCGATGCCCATCAGGGCCGAACCGGCGTTGGACATCACCGACTTCACATCGGCGAAGTCGAGGTTGATCAGACCAGGGGTGGTGATCAGGTCGGTGATGCCGGAGACGCCCTGGAGCAGCACCTGATCGGCCTGCTTGAACGCGTCCAGCATGCTGACGTTGCGGTCGGCGATCGAGAGCAGCTTGTCGTTGGGGATGACGATCAGCGTGTCGACCTCCTCGCGGAGGTTGGCGATGCCCTCCTCGGCGGAGCTTGAGCGGCGCCGGCCTTCGAACGCGAACGGCCGTGTCACCACTCCGATCGTCAGCGCGCCGAGCGAGCGGGCGATCTTGGCCACGACGGGTGCGCCGCCGGTGCCGGTGCCGCCGCCCTCGCCGGCCGTCACGAACACCATGTCCGCGCCCTTGATGACCTCTTCGATCTCATCTGCGTGGTCCTCGGCGGCACGGGCACCCACGTCGGGGTTCGCGCCGGCACCAAGACCGCGGGTGAGCTCGCGGCCGATGTCGAGCTTGACGTCGGCGTCGCTCATCAGCAACGCCTGAGCGTCGGTGTTGATGGCGATGAACTCGACGCCGCGCAGCCCGACCTCGATCATCCGGTTGACTGCGTTGACGCCGCCTCCACCGATACCGACGACCTTGATCACGGCCAGGTAGTTCTGCGGTGCTGCCATGGCGGTGCCCCTTCTGAAGGCTCTTGGATGTGGCTAGTGGATGTCGATGTGGCTGTTGGTCTGTCACGTCTTCGGGTCCGGAACCCTAACCCTCCAGTGGAAGGTTAATGTTATGTCAACCTGGGGACGTGAGACCAAGGTAGGCAGGCCGGTTCCCCATTCGACGGCAACACGCCCGACGTACGGCGAATTTCTCCGCAGCGGCCGCAGGTCGACAACCTCAACGGGTCGTCGGACGGCCCGGCACGCTGACGTCGATCTGGTGCACGCCCTTCTGCTTCAGCAGCACCGCGAGCACCTCCGCCTTGTCGGCCGAGCCCACGGCGCTCCCCCACTCGACGGTGATCCCACCGTTCATCACCAGCGAGATCTGGTCGACGGTCGTGACGTCGATGTGGTCGACACGGGCGGCGATGTCGGGGCGCAGCGAGGTGACCACCTTGGCAACCTCGGCCAGGGCGGCCGCCTTCACGTTCGGGGCGGTCTTCACCAGTGGCAGATCGGCCGGCGCCCGGCCGTAGCGGCCGAACAGGATGCCGAAGGCATCGATGGCCTGCAGTCCGGCTCCACGGTTGACCACGGCCACCGGCACCCGCTCGGTGATGGCGATGTGGATCGTGTGCGGCCAGGACCGGGAGACGGCGACCGAGGCCACCGACGGGAGGGCCTCCACGCGGGCCTGGATCGCTGCGAGGTCGACCCGCGCAAGCGGCCTGCCGATGGGAGCGTCTGCAAGGCTCCGGATCCGGGCACTCGACACCGACGAGTTGCCGGTGACATCGACACCGCGCACGGTGATCACGGAGGAGAACATCACCAGCCAGACGGCGACCAGGGCGACCACGGCCAGCACGGCGACGTACACGACGGGGCGGAACCGGCCGGTCACGGCGCCCCGGACCCGGCGCAGGCGAGCTCGAGTACGCCGCTTGCGCAGCGCAGGTGCCGCAACGACCACGGTCTCGTCGTCGGCTGTGCCCGGCTCGTCGTCAATCATCGTCATCGGCTGCCTCCGCCGTCGCCTGCTGCTCTAGAAGTGCCAGGACCGAGGGGCCGAGCAGCGTCACGTCGCCGGCTCCCAGCGTCAGGATCACGTCGCCCGGCTGGGCCCGCCTGACCAGATGATCGGCGGTCGCCGACCAGGACGGCTCCCAGACGACCTGCTCGGACGGCAGCGGGACCGCGTCGGCAACTAGGGCCGAGGTCACCCCAGGGACCGGATCCTCGCGGGCAACGTAGATGTCCATCACCACGACCTCGTCCGCCGCGCCGAGGGCGCGGCCCATCTCGGCGCCGAAGATCCGGGTGCGCGAGACCATGTGAGGCTGGAACGCGACCACGATCCGACCGCCTCCCACCAGAGCGCGGGCGGCCTCGAGGTCCCCGGCGATCTCCCGCGGATGGTGCGCATAGCTGTCGTAGACCCGGATCCCGCCGACCTCGCCCTTCAGCTCCATCCGCCGCCGGGTGCCGCTGTAGGAGCCGAGCCCCCGGGCCAGGTCGGCGAACGGGAAGCCGAGCCGGAGCCCTGCAGCGAGGGCCGCGAGGGCGTCGAGCACGTAGTGCCGACCCGGAACGCCGAGCTGCACCTCGCCGAGCCGTCGGCCCCGGTCGACGACCTCGAAGGTGGACGTCGAGCCGATCTGGCGCAGGTTCTCAGCCCGCACCTCGGCATCGCCCAGGCCGACCGAGACCGCCATCAAACCGCGGCCGCGGGCCTGCTCGAGCAAGTCGGCAGCACCTGGGTCGTCGCCGCACGCGACGAGGAAGCCGTCCGGGTCGATGCGGCCGAGGAACTCGGTGAAGGCGGCCCGATAGGCCTCCTCGGTGCCGTAGTTGTCGAGGTGGTCGGCCTCGACGTTGGTCACCAGCGCGACCTCGGGCGAGTAGACCAGGAAGGCGCCATCGGACTCGTCGGCCTCGGCGACGAAGAGCGTCCCGGTGCCGTCGTGGGCGTTCGAGCCCGACTCGTTCAGGTCGCCGCCGATCGCGAACGACGGGTCCGCGCCGCAGTGCTGCAGCGCCACCGTGAGCATCGAGGTAGTGGTGGTCTTGCCGTGGGTGCCGGCGACTGCGACCACCCGACGCCCCCGCATCACGGCCTCCAGCGCAGCCGAGCGCGGCAGCAGCCGCAGCCCGAGACGCACCGCCTCGACTACCTCGGCGTTGTCCTCGCGCACGGCCGTGGAGACCACGACGGTGTCGGCCTTGGCGACCTGCTCGGCGGCATGGCCGACGAAGCACTCAGCGCCGAGGGCACGCAGCGCCTCGATGGTGGCCGAGGCCTTGGCGTCGCTGCCGGAGACCTCGATCCCGCGGGCGATCATGATCCGGGCGATCCCGGACAGGCCGGCTCCGCCTATGCCGACGAAGTGCACCCGGCCCAGCGCCTCGGCCGGCAGCAGCTCCTCGGGAATAGGCACCCTCATCGCCGACCACCCTCGAAATCGGCTCCGGCGGCCGTATCGATCAGGTCGGCGAGCTTCTCGTCGGCGTCCAACGGGATCACGCCGGACGCGGCACGGCCCATCGCCTCGCGGGCATCGCGGTCGGCGACCAGCGCGGGCAGTGCCGTCGCTGCCCACTCCGGGGTGAAAGCGGCGTCGGCGATGAGCAGCGCGCCCCCGGCGTCAACGACGGGGCGGGCGTTGAGCGCCTGTTCCCCGTTGCCGATCGGCAACGGCACGAACACCGCCGGCAGCCCGACTCCGGAGACCTCGGTGACGGTGTTCGAGCCGGCCCGGCAGACGACAGCGTCGCTCGCGGCGTAGGCCAGGTCCATCCGGTCGACGTACCGCTCGATGACGTACGGCGGCCTCGTCGCCGTACGTTCGAGCACCGCCTCGCTCTTGGGCCCGATGATGTGCAGCACCTGGACGCCGGCAGCGGCGAGCGCGTCGGCGGCGGCGAGGACCGAGGTGTTGATCCGCAGCGCTCCCTGGGAGCCGCCGGTGACCAGCAGCGTCGGCGCGTGCGCGTCGAGGCCGAAGAACGTGCGGGCCTCGTCGCGGTGCGCAGCCCGGTCCAGGGTCGCGATCATCCGCCGGATCGGCAGCCCGGTCAGCACCGCGTGCGGCAGCCGGGTGCCTGGGAAACTGGTCGCCACGTACTCGGTGAACCGCGCGCCGAGGCGGTTCGCAACGCCCGGCTTGGCATTGCCCTCGTGCACCACCAGCGGCAGCGAGCGCCGCCGCGCCGCGAGGTACGCCGGGACGGAGACGTAGCCGCCGAAGCCGACGACGACGTCAGGGCGGACCCGGTCCAGCACGGCCGTCGCTTCCTTGACCGCTGTGCGCAGCCGGCCCGGCGTACGGGCGAGGTCGGCGTTGAGCTTGCGCGACAGCGGGACCGGCGAGACCAGCTCCAACGGATAGCCCGCGGCTGGGATCACGGTGGTCTCGAGTCCGCGGGCCGTGCCGAGGCAGACGATCTCGAGGTCCGGGTGCCGGCGGCGCAGCGCGTCGGCCGTGGCGAGCAGTGGCGAGGTGTGGCCGGCAGTGCCACCCCCCGCGAGCAGCACCCGCTTCATGACCAGTGCCGCGGGACCGCACCCGCGTTGACGGCGCGACGGGCGCGGCGCTCGCCGCGCTTGCGGCGCAGCTCCCCCGCGGCGTTCGGCTCGGAGCGCGCAAAACCGATCACCAGCCCGAGCGCAACCAGCTCTGGAACCAGAGACGAACCGCCGTAGGAGACCAGCGGCAGCGGGATGCCGATCACCGGCAGCAGGGCCAGGACCATCCCGATGTTGATGATCATGTGTGCTGTCAGCCAGATCACGATGCCGGCCGTGGCGTAGCGCACGAAGAGATTCTGAGCTTGCATCGAGACCCGCAGCCCGGCGTACGCGATGGTCAGGAACAGGCCGAGCACCAACAGGGTCCCGACCAGCCCGAGCTCCTCGCCGAGGACCGCGAAGATGAAGTCGGTGTGTGCCTCGGGCAGGTTGCCCCACTTCTGCTGGCTGGCGCCGATCCCCTTGCCGAAGATGCCGCCGCTGGCCATGCCGAGGATGCCGTGGCCGGCCTGCCAGCCGGAGTTCTGGAAGTCCTTGAACGGCTTGGTGAACGAGGTGATCCGGTTGAGCCGCTCCGGGCTACTGGCCGCTAGGTACAGGGCCGCAACCGAGACCATGCTGACCGCACCGACGAAGATCCGGGCCGGTACGCCGATCACCCAGAGCATCCCGAGCGTGATCGCGAACATCACCAGCGCCGTGCCGAGGTCGCCACCGACCAGCACCAAGCCGGTGATCACACCGGCCACCGGGATGACCGGGATCGCGATGTGCCGCCAACTGTCCAGCAGCGCGTCCTTGCGGGCGTAGACGTCCGCGCACCACAGCACCATCGCGAACTTGGCGATCTCCGAGGGCTGGATCTGCAGAGGGCCGCCCAGGCTGAGCCAGTTCTTGTTGCCGTTGATCGTGACGCCGAGCGAGGTCTGCGTCAGGGCGAGCAGCACCACCGCCACCGCCAGCATCGGCCAGGCCGAGAAGCGCAGCACCTTCAACGGCAGCCGGGTCGCGGTCCAGGCACAGGGCAGTCCGATCAGCACCCACATCAGCTGCTTGGTCTCGACGTAGTAGCTGTTGCCGTGGTGCTCCTTGAAGGACTCCACGCTCGAAGCGCTGAGCACCATGATCAGGCCGATGCCGAGCAGCATCGCGGTCGCCCCGAGCAGGAGGTAGTACGGAGTCAGCGGCCGGTCGAGATAGTCGCGGACCGTACGGCGCACTCGCGCGACGTTGGCGGCAACCACCCGTGAGGACCCGACCGGTCGCGCGAGACCCGTGCGTCCGGGCTCTGCGGTGGTGCTCACCGGTCATCCTCCTGGGGCGGGGGCTCTAGGTCTGCTGTGTCCCCCGCCTGCGGTGCACTGCCGCTGCGAACTCATCGCCGCGTGCGCCGTAGTTGGCGAACATGTCCATGGAGGCGCATCCGGGAGCGAGAAGCACGGTGTCCCCTGGACGAGCCCACGCCGCGGCCTGCGCCACGACGCGATCCATAGGAGAAGTCTCGCCGTCCGGCAGCGTGAAGACCGGTACATCCGGGGCGTGTCGGGCGAGCGCCTCGGCGATCACTCCGGCGTCGGCGCCGATCAGGATCACCGCGCGCAGCCGGTCGGCGACCCGGGTGACCAGGTCGTCGAACCGCGCCCCCTTCGCCAGACCGCCGGCGATCCAGACAACCGGGTCGTAGGCCTGCAGCGAGGCCAGTGCGGCCGGCGGGTTGGTGGCCTTGGAGTCGTCGATCCAGGTGACTTCGTCGAAGGTCGCCACCTCGGCGATCCGGTGACCGTCGGGCTTGAAGCCGCGCAGCGCGTCGCGTACCGCCGTCGGCTCGACCCCGAACGAGCGGGCCAGGGCCGCGGCCGCCAGCGCATTGGCGACGAAGTGCGGCGCAGGGGTGGCCAGGTCAGCCAGTGTGCACAGCTCGGCGGCCGACGTGCTGCGCTCGGCGACGAACGCACGGTCGACGAGCACATCCTCGACCAGGCCGAGCATGCCCACTCCCGGCATACCCAGGGTGAAGCCGATCGCTCGCGCCCCTTCGGCGACGTCGGCCTCACGGACCAGCTGCTCGGTGATCGGGTCGGCGACGTTGTAGACGCACGTGTGCTGGACCCGCTCATAGATCCGGCCCTTGTCGGCTGTGTACGCGGCCATGTCGGCGTACCAGTCGAGGTGGTCCTCCGCGACGTTGAGGACAGCAGCCGAGTGCGCGGACATCGAGGAGGTGTAGTGCAGCTGGAAGCTGGAGAGCTCGACGGCGAGGACGTCGTACGGCTCCGGATCCATCACCGCCTCGACGATCGGCAGGCCGACGTTGCCGCACGCGACGGTGCGCAAGCCGCCCGCCCGGAGCATCTGCTCGAGCATCTGCACGGTCGTCGTCTTGCCGTTGGTGCCGGTGATCGCGAGCCAGGGCGCAGGGCGATCCGGATCGCGCAACCGCCAGGCCAGCTCGACCTCGCCCCAGACCGGGATCCCGCGGGAAGCAGCCTGCGCCAGCAGCGGTGCGTCGGGACGCCAGCCGGGCGAGGTGACGACGACGTCGACGTCGTCGGGGAGGACCGCCGTGCTGCCGGCGCCGAAGCGGATCCTCGCGCCCAGGTCCTCCAACAGCGCCGCGCGCTCGGAGCGCGCGCCCGCCTCGCCGTCGTCGAGCCCGGTCACCGAAGCTCCCAGGAACGTCAGGTTGTCCGCCGCCGCCATCCCCGAGACGCCCATCCCAGCCACGACCGCACGGACGCCGTCCCAGGCATCGGTCCGGCCCAGCGCGTCGAGCCGGTCAGCGGAGCCTGCGGTCACCCGCCGACCACCCATTCGGCGTAGAAGACGCCGAGGCCGGCGGCCACGAAGACCGCAGCGATCAGCCAGAACCGGATCACCACGGTGATCTCCTCCCAGCCGAGCAGCTCGAAGTGATGATGCAACGGCGCCATCCGGAACAGGCGTCTGCCCTTGGTCGCCTTGAAGTAGCCGACCTGGAGGATCACCGACATCGTCTGGACGACGAACAGGCCGCCGAGCAGGACCAGGAGGAGCTCGGTACGGGTCAGCACCGCCAGCCCCGCCACGCCGCCGCCGAGGGCGAGCGAGCCGGTGTCGCCCATGAAGATCTGCGCAGGCGAGGCGTTGTACCAGAGGAAGCCGAAACAGGCCCCGGTCATCGCAGCGGCCACGACGGCCAGGTCCAGCGGGTCGCGGACGTGATAGCAGGAGCCGGTCGTCGCCGCGTCCAGGGTGACCCGGGTGCCGCCGCACGCCTGGTTGTTCTGCCAGATGCACATCAGCGTGTAGGCGCCGAAGACCATCATCGACGCGCCGGCGGCAAGGCCGTCGAGGCCGTCGGTGAGATTGACAGCGTTGCTGGTGCCGGCGATCAGCAGCACGATGAACACGATCATCAGCGCCAGCGGGAGCTTGAAGGAGTCGATGTCGCGGGTGAACGAGATCATCCGCGACGCTGGGGTCATCCCGCGGGAGTCCTGGAACGGACTGACCCGCCACAGCACCAGCCACCCGAAGATCACCGCGATCGCGGTCTGGCCGATGAACTTCGCCTTGCTGCGCAGCCCGAGGTTGCGCTGCTTGTAGATCTTGATGAAGTCATCGAGGAAGCCGACGAAGCCGAGGCCGACGAACAGGAACAGGAGCAGCAGCGCGGAGGCGGACGGCTCGACTCCGGTCACGAGCTTGGCAAGGAAGTAGGCGACCACCGTGGCCAGCACGATCACCAGGCCGCCCATGGTCGGCGTACCCCGCTTGGTGTGGTGGGTGGTGGGACCATCGTCGCGGATCAGCTGGCCGTATCCCCGGGCCGCGAAGACGCGGATCGCCAGCCGGGTGCCGATGATCGTAAGGATCAGCGACAGTCCGCCGGCGAGCAGAATCGCTCTCACAGGCCTGCCTCCTCCCCGTCGATTGCTAGAAGCGCCTCGGCGACCCGCTCGAGACCTGCGGCCCGGGACGCCTTGACGAGCACGACCTGCGTGCCGTCGACATTGTTCCGTACGCCGTCGACCGCGTCGTGCACCGCGTCGTAGAACGTCGCTGTGTCGTCGGACTCACATCGGCGCTCGTAGATCGCCCGGGCCCCTGCCCCGACGACGACAACCCGATCGATCCCGAGCTCGACCGACAGATCGGCGATCGCCGCATGCTCAGCGGCGCTGGTCTCCCCGAGCTCGCGCATCTCACCGAGGACCGCGAGCGTCGGGCGCCCAGTACGCCGACCGATGCCGGCCAGTGCACGCAGCCCAGCCGCCATCGAATCGGGGTTGGCGTTGTAGGCGTCGTTGATCACGACCAGCCCGTCGGCCCGCTCGTGCAGCTCCATCCGCCACTTCGAGAGCGCGGTGATCTGCTCCAGCCCGGATCCGATCCGGTCCAGCGCAACGCCGGCCGCGCGGGCAGCCGTCGCTGCCGCGGCGGCGTTCAGGGCCTGGTGCTCGCCGAGCAGACGCAGGCGCACCCGCACCCGCTCGGTGGCGGTGTGCAGGTCGAAGGACGGCCGCCCTAGATCATCGACATCGACCGAGCTGAGCTGGAGGAACGCCCCGGGCGTCCTACCGAAGGTGCGGATCTGTCCCCGGGTCCGCGGGACCATCGCCGCGACCAGTGGGTCGTCGAGGTTAAGGACAGCGGTCCCGTCGGGTCCGAGGGCCTCGACGAGCTCGCCCTTGGCGACGGCGATGTTCTCCTGCGAGCCGAACTCACCGAGGTGGGCCCGGCCGACGTTGAGCACGACGCTGATATCGGGCGGCGCGATCGCCGTCAATGCGGCCAGGTGCCCGATCCCCCGCGCGCCCATCTCCAGCACCAGGTAGCGGGTGCTCTCCTGCGCCCGCAGGACCGTGATCGGCAGCCCGAGCTCGTTGTTGAAGGAACCGTAGGTCGCGACCGTCTCGGCATCGCCGGCCAGTACGGCCGCGAGCATGTCCTTGACCCCCGTCTTGCCCTGCGATCCGGTCACGGCGATCACCTGCAGTAGCGGATTGGTGCGCCGCAGCCGCCGCAGCACGTACGCCGCCAGCGTTCCCAGGGCCTGCTCGACATCGTCGACCACCACCGTCGGTACGCCGGTTGGCCGGCTGCCGAGGACCGCGGCCGCGCCGCCCTCGACGGCGCCGACCGCGTAGTCGTGGCCGTCGACGTGCTCGCCCGCGATCGCCAGGAACAGGCCGTCCGCGAGCGGCTCACGCGAGTCCAGGAACGCCGGACCGCTGACCAGGACGCCCGCGTCGGAGGCATCGGCGAGGATGCCGCCAGCGACCTCGGCGATCTCGGCCAGGGACAGGGTGATCATGCGCGACCCACCGCCAATGCGGCGCGGACCTCGTCACGGTCGTCGAAGGGGTGCACTGCACCGGCGATCTCCTGCCCGGTCTCGTGCCCTTTGCCGGCGACCAGCACCGTGTCGCCGGGTCCCGCGAGCGCGATGGCTCGGCGGATCGCGGAGCGACGGTCGCCGATCTCCACGACCGTCGCGCGCGGGTCGTCCCCGATCCCGGCGAGCACCGCGGCCCGGATCGCGGCCGGGTCCTCGGTCCGCGGATTGTCGTCGGTGACCACGAGGACGTCGGCCAGCCGGGCGCCGATCTCCCCCATCAGCGGGCGCTTGCCCGAGTCCCGGTCACCGCCGGCTCCGAGCACGAGCACCAGCCGCCCTGCGGTGAGCGGCCGGACGGCAGCCAGCGCAGCCTCGAGCGCATCGGGCTTGTGGGCGTAGTCGACGACCGCGAGGAAGTCCTGCCCGGCATCGATCCGCTCCAACCGGCCCGGTACGCCTGAGGAGGCCGCGATGCCGGCGGCGACGGCGGCCGGGTCGAAGCCGGCCTCGCCCGCTAGCGCGATAGCGCACAGCGCGTTCGCGACGTTGAACCCGCCGGTCAGCGGTACGCCGGCCAGGAGCCGCTGGCCCTCCGGCCCGAGCACGGTGAACGTCGAGCCGTCCGGGCGCAGTTCGACCTCGACAGCCCGCCAATCGGCACGGTCGCCTGACGCCGAGAACGTGCGCATCGGCACCTCGGCGACCTCGAGCAGGCGGCGGCCGTACTCATCATCGATGTTCGTCAGGCCCGACCTGGTCCGCTCGGGGGTGAACAACGACGCCTTGGCGGCGAAGTAGTCCTCGATGCTGGGGTGGAAGTCGAGGTGGTCACGGCCGAGGTTGACGAAGGCGGCGACGTCGAAGACCACGCCGTCGACCCTGCCCATCACCAGCGCGTGACTAGAAACCTCCATCGCGCAGCCGACCACGTGCTGCTCGCGCATCACCGCGAACAGAGCATGGAGGTCGGGGGCCTCCGGCGTGGTCAGCGCCGTCTTCACCTCGACCCCGGCGATCCGAGTGCCGACCGTGCCGACGACGGCTGCGGTGACGCCGGCGTTGGCCAGGCCCTGCTCGAGCAACCGCGTGGTGGTGGTCTTGCCCTGGGTGCCGGTGACCGCCATCAGCGTCAGAGCTCGCGCCGGATCGCCGTAGACCAGCGCGGCGAGAAGCCCCAACAACGGCCGGGGATCCGGCACGACCAGGACCGGGACGCCGGCATCATCGAGCATTGCCGCGCCAGCGTCATCGGTGAGCACAGCGACGGCACCCGCTGCGATGGCATCGGCGGTGTACGCCGCCCCGTGGACGCGGGCGCCGGGCACGGCGGCGTACAGGTCGCCGGGCTGGACGCGCTGGGAGCTGAGGCTCAGCCCGGTCACCGTCGTGGCCGCCGGATCACCGACGACCTGCGCCCGGACGCGCTCGACCAGATGCGCCAGCGGCGTCGAGATCGGGTTCGCAGGACGGCTCAGCACAGGGTCGAACCTATCGGTTCACCACAGCACCGGGAGCCGGGCCGGCGGGGTGTCCGTCGGCGGCACGGCGTACTTCTGCAGCATGTAGCTCAGGATCTTGCGGACCACCGGGCCCGCGGTGCCGCCACCGCTCGCGGAGCTGCTCTTGGGGTGCTGGATCACGACGTAGACGGTGAACCGCGGGGCGTCGGCGGGAGCGAAGCCGGCGAAGGAGACCGCCAGCGATCCGTCGTAGCAACCGCAGGTTGCACCGACCTCCTGCGCGGTGCCGGTCTTGCCCGCGACCCGGTAGCCCGGGATAGCGGCTCCGGGCGCGGTGCCGGCGCCCTGGGTCACCACCATCTCCATCATCCGCGACTCGGCACTCGCTGCCGCAGGACTGACCACCCGGTGCCGGGTGGTCTCATCGGTGCCGACGACGCTGCCGTCCGCCGCCGTCGCCTTGCCCTCGATCAGGCTCGGCGAGATGTACTCGCCGCCGTTGGCCACGGTGTTGACCGCCGTCGCCATCTGCAGCGCGTTGACCGAGACACCCTGGCCGAACGCGATCGTCGCCTGGGTCAGCTCGCTCCACGACGAGACCGGCGGCAGCAGGCCCTTGGTCTCGCCGGTGATGCCGATGTTCGTCTTGTGGCCCAGCCCGAACTTGTCGAGGTAGCTCCACAGCTGCTGGTGGCTGAAGGCCCGGGTCGCCAGCACGGTGCCGATATTGGACGACTTCGCGATCACACCGGCCAGGGTCAGCTTGATGAAGTTGTGCTGGAAGTAGTCGTGGATCACGGCGTCGAGGACGGGTAGCTGGTGCGGGACCTTGATCTTGGTGCGCGGCGTCACCTTGCCGGCGTCGATGAGCGACGAGGTCGTCAGCACCTTCTCCACCGAGCCCGGCTCGTAGACGTTGCTCAACGCCCGGCTGCCGCGGTCGGCCTGCCGCGCTGCGGCGGCGTTGTTAGCGTCGAACGTCGGGTAGTCGGCCAGGGCGAGGATCTCGCCGGTCTTGGTGTCCATCGCGATCGCCGCTCCGGACTGCGCCTGGGCGCCCTGGACTGCCGTACGGAGCACCCGCTGCGCGTACCACTGCACGTCCCGGTCGATGGTCAGCTTGAGGCTGTTGCCGTTGACCGGCTTGACCTCGGTGTTCTCGCCGAGCGGGATCCGGTTGCCGCCGCCGACCTCGTAGGTCTCCTTGCCGTTCTTGCCCGCGAGCAGGTTGTTGAAGGAGAGCTCCAGGCCCGAGAGCGGGTTGCCGTCGCTGCCCATGAAACCGAGCAGGTTGGCGGCGATGTCGTGCGCCGGGTAGTCGCGCAGCGGGTCGTTGGCGGTCGTGATACCGAGGTAGCCCGCCTTGGTGACGGCGTCCACGGCGGCGGTCGCAACGCCCGACGGAACCCGGCGCGCGACGTAGGCGAACCGCACGTCGCTGGTGGCCTTAGGGCCGTTGCTCTTGCGCAGCGTCGCCAGCACGTCGAAGTAGTCCAGGCCGAGCTTGTTGGCCAAGATCCGCGCGATCGGCTCGGCGTGCGGCCGGGTCACGTGCGGGTCGGCGATGATCATCATCCCGCTGACGGTCTGGGCCAGCGGCACGCCGTTGCGATCGGTGATGGTGCCCCGGGTGGCCGGTAGCGGCACCGTGACCAGGCCCTCGGCGTCAGCCTTGGCGGCGTACGCCTTGGGGTCGAGGCCCTGGAGCTGGAAGAGCCGCGCGCCAAAGAACGAGAGCACGATCGCGATGGCGATCATGCCGACGCGCAGCCGGCTCTCCGAGGACCCGCGAAGCGAGCGCTTGCCGGAGCGTGCCCGGGTCCGGGCGGCCGGTCGGTGAGGCTGGGTCAACGAGAAGCTCCCTGGGACGCGGTTCCTGCACCCTTCCTATCCGCTCTGGTGCCCGCGCCCGTGGATGCCGTGCCGTGCGAACCCTTGGTTTGTCCTGAATTTCCGGCGTTCGTGCCCGTCTTGGTCGTCGTGGTGGCGGTAGTGCTGGGTGCCGTCGTCCCGGTCGCTGCTGCGATCACCTTGTGCACCAGCGGCTTCGGGTCGATCAGCGACGGCCGAGCTGCCTTGTCCGGGTTGATCCGCATGGCATCGACCCCCGTGGCCGGCACCGCGATACCGAGGATCTTGCCGGTCTCCAGGTTCACCATCGCCGGGTTCGCCGGCACGACCATGCCCAGCTTGTGACCGGCGGCGGCGAGGTTCTGCGGGTCGCGCAGCTGGTCGAGCTTGAGCTCCAGGGCCTCGCGGCGGGCGTCGAGGGCGTCGGCCCGCTGCTGGAGCCGGGTGGCATAGAACGAGCTCTGCTGCATGTGGGTGTTGAACATGAGCAGGCCGACAACCCCCGCTGCGAGGACCACCAGCACGAGCACGGCGAACGGCGCACGCGGCGCATTGACCGTGCGCGAGGGCACCAGGGCGAGCCGGGCCCGTTCGACGGCGGCCGCAGCGGTTCGCGCCGTCCTGATCCGGCTCGGGCTGGGCTGTGCCGTGCTCAGCGTGCTGCTCATGCTGCTGCTCCCCTGTGAGTGCGGACTCGTTCGACTGCGCGGAGCCGCACCGACGCGGCTCTCGGGTTCTCGGCGATCTCTGCCTCAGTGGCCTTCTCGGCACCTCGGGTCAGCAACCGCAGCTCCGGCTGGTGCTCCTCGGGCACGACGGGCAGGTCGTGCGGGACGGTCGACCTGGTGCGGTCGACGAATGCCTGCTTGGTCATCCGGTCCTCGAGAGACTGGTAGCTCATCACCACCACCCGACCGCCGACGGCGATCGAGTCGATCGCGGCCGGGATCGCCCTGCGCAGGACACCGAGCTCGTCGTTGACCTCGATCCGTAGCGCCTGGAACGTCCGCTTGGCCGGGTGGCCGCCAGTACGCCGGGCCGGCACCGGGATCACGTCGTAGAGCAGCTCCACGAGCCGCGCCGAGGAGATGAAGGGCTCGGTCTCCCGGGCAGCGACCACGGCGCGGGCGATCTGGCGGGAGAACTTCTCTTCGCCGTAGGTGCGCAGGATCCGCGCCAGGTCGGCCGCTTCGTAGGTGTTCAGCACGTCGGCGGCCGTCAGCCCGACGGTGTCGTTCATCCGCATGTCCAACGGCGCATCCTCGGCATAGGCGAAGCCGCGCTCGCGGACGTCGAGCTGCATCGAGCTGACGCCGAGGTCGAACAGGATTCCCTGGACCGGGCCGAGCCCAAGGTCGGCGAGGACCTCAGGGATCTCGTCGTAGACCGCGTGCACCAGGGTGGTCCGCCCGGTGAAGCCGGCAAGACGGCGTCCGGCCAGCTCGAGAGCATGCACGTCGCGGTCGACGCCGATCACGTGCGCCTCGGGACAGCGGGCCAGCACCGCCTCGCTATGACCGCCGAGTCCGAGAGTGGCGTCGATGAAGACGCTGCCCGGCTCGGCCAGCGCCGGCGCCACCAGAGCGACGACACGGTCCAGGAGGACGGGGACGTGGCGGGGGGCGGGTACGGAGCTGCTCATCCCCCGGGCCTACTTCCCGAGTCCGACGAGGAGGAGGCAGAGCAGGGCGATCGCGGAGCTCGCACCGGCCGAGAACGCCATCACAGCCAGGCCGTCGCGCACCTCGTGGCGCACGCGCCGGGCCGGTACGACCGACCCACTGGTTCCGCTCATGCTCTCGACCCCTGCTGGCTGACCTGAGTGTGTGGATGCTGCTGGTGGTGATCGCCTGACCAGGTTCGGGTCCGCTCGGTCCCCGGGAAGCGTCCGTCTGTCACCGGGGAAGGTGCGACAGAGGGACGTGGGGAAGGAGCGGACACGAGCCTCGCCCTGCGATCACCGTTCTTGAGTTGTGGTGCTGGGTGGTGCGTTGTGGAACGGTCCTGCGGAAGGTGCTGTGGAGCGGCCGGGTCACAGGCCCGGGTAGATCTCTTCCTCGACGTCGGAGAACGCGGCCTCCTGCGCGGCGGTGTAGTCCACCCACGCCTGCGGCTCCCAGATCTCGAGGCGGTTGAAGACGCCGATCACCACGCACTCCCGCTCGAGCGCGGCGTACTCGCGCAGCTCGGGCGTGATCGTGATCCGGCCCTGCTTGTCGGGGGTCTGGTCCGAGGCGAGCGCGAAGAGCATCCGGGTGTAGCCGCGCAGCCGGGCATCGGTCTGGGGCGCGTCCTGGAGCTTGCGGGCGAAGCCATCGAAATCGGCCTTGGTGCGCACATCGATGGACCGTTCCTGTCCCCGGGTGATCACCAGCCCGTCCCCCATCTCGTCGCGGAATTTCGCTGGGAGGAAGAGACGGCCCTTGTCGTCGAGCTTGGGCTTGAAGGTGCCGGAGAACATCGCGCCACCTCACCCTTCTCTTCCACCACTTTCCCCCACTTTACTCCACGATCCCCCACCGTCAACCACCTTTGCTCCATTTCTCTCCCTTTCTCGCCACGAATCCGCCGGGGGTGCTCGTCGACCCCCAGGAACCCCCGTGCCGCCGAAGGCGTCCGAGATTCAGCGCGCCACTCCGGTCCACTCCTGGGGCGGCGTGATGTTCACTAGGGCCATGGAGGAATCAGTGCTGCGGACGGCGAGCGACCTGGATGCGTTGCGGACCGTCACCGATCGGGTGCAGGCGAACATCGAGAAGGTCATCTCCGGCAAACCCGAGGTCGCCCGTACAGCGCTGGTGGTGCTGCTCGCCGAGGGCCACCTGCTGATCGAGGATGTCCCCGGGGTCGGCAAGACGATGCTGTGCAAGGCGCTGGCGAGGTCGATCGACCTAACCGTCCGGCGGATCCAGTTCACGCCCGACCTGCTGCCCTCCGACGTGACCGGCGTGTCGATCTTCAACCCCGACAACCGCAGCTTCGAGTTCCGGCCGGGCGGGGTGTTCGCCAATATCGTCATCGGCGACGAGATCAACCGGGCCTCCCCCAAGACCCAGTCGGCGATGCTGGAGTGCATGGAGGAGGGTCAAGTCACCGTCGACAACCAGACCTTCGAGCTCGAGGCGCCGTTCATGGTGATCGCGACCCAGAACCCGCTGGAGATGGAGGGCACCTACGCCCTGCCCGAGGCGCAGCGCGACCGCTTCCTGGCGCGGGTCTCGATGGGCTATCCGGTGGTCGCGGCGGAGATCGCGATGCTCTCGGCCCGCACCACGACCAGTCCTCTGGATGACCTCGAGCCGGTGACCGACGCAGCCGAGATCCGCAAGCTGATCAGCATCGTGGCCGGCGTCCATGTCTCAGCCGCGGTCCAGCGGTACGCCGTGGGGCTGGCCACCGCCACCCGCAGCTGGCACGAGCTGCGGCTCGGCGCATCACCACGCGCAACCCTGCACCTGGTCCGCGCCGCGAAGGCGTCGGCAGCGATCGCCGGACGCGACTACGTGGTCCCCGACGACCTGCACGGCCTCGCCGTCGACGTCCTGGCGCACCGGCTGCTGCCGACGGTCGATGCCGCGATGAACGGCCGGGGCCCCGCCGACATCCTTCGCTCCGTGCTCGACTCGGTGCCGGTCCCCGACTGACCCATGACCGCTGTCGTCCCGTCCACTACCGACTCCTCGGGGCCCCTCGAGGCCGACCAGCCCGGGCCCCTGGGTGCCTGGACCGCGAGCGTGCGCGACGGCATCCGGGCGCTTACCCAGCGCGGCCGGGCGTTCGTCGCCGGCGGCGTGACCGCTGCGGTCTGCGGGATCGCGTTGGGCGAGCGCGACCTGATCAGGGTCGGCGTGCTGATCTTGCTGCTGCCGCTGGTCACTGCCGCGTTCGTCTCCCGCTCCAGTCACCGGCTGAGCCTGACCCGGACGGTCACCTCGAACCTGGTCGAGGCCGATCAGAGCGTGACCGTCCAGCTCGAGGTGACCAACGTCGGCTCGACGACCGGCCTGCTGCTCGTCGAGGAAGTGGTCCCCTGGGCTCTTGGCCAGCGTCCCCGGTTCGTGATCGATGCAATGCAGCCCGGGTGGACGCGGCGGTTCGACTACCCCGTGCGCGCAGAGGTCCGCGGCCTCTACGAGATCGGCCCGCTGCGGATCCGGGTCGCGGACCCGTTCGGGATGCTTGCGCTGAACCGCGCCTTCACCCGCACCACCACCCTGGTGGTCGTACCGGCCGCCGAGCCGTTGCCGGCGATCCCGATGCTTGGCGCTTGGACCGGCAGTGGCGACAACCGTCCACGCCCGTACTCCGTAGGCAGTGCCGCCGATGTGACGGTGCGCGAGTACCACCTCGGCGACGACCTGAGGCGGGTGCACTGGCGCAGCACCGCACGCACCGGCGAGCTGATGGTGCGCCGCGAGGAGCAGCCGTGGCAGTCGCGGTGCACCTTGTTCATCGACAACCGGGCCTCGGCGCACCGCGGCAGCGGGCCGGACTCGTCCCTGGAGCGCGCGGTGACGGCAGCGGCGTCCATCGCGGTGCACCTGACCCGACTCGGCTTCCAGATCCGGCTGGTCACCGCCGACGGCGATGCCGACCACCGGCGTGGCGACGACCTTTCCTGGCACCAGGGCGATGCGATGGCGCACGCCCGTCCGGTGCTGGAGCGGCTGGCCGGGTTGCCCACCGTCGCCGTCACCGAGCTCTCCACCGGCTGGGTCGACGACACCACCACCGGCGGGCTGCTGGTCGGGGTGTTCGGCGCGCTCGGCGAGCACGACCGCGCCTTCCTGTCTCGGCTGCACACGCGAGGCGGGGCGTCGTACGCGCTGGCGCTCGCGGTCGACAGCTGGGCCTCGCGCGAGGACCGGACCGCGCCTGGCCCGACCTGCAAGGTGTGGCTGCAGCAGCGCGGCTGGAAGGCTGCCGAGCTCGAGCGCTCCGCGAGCCTGCAGGCGGCCTGGCAGGAGCTCGGCCGATGACCGGCAGCCACCGTGACGATCGGGGCAGCGTTTTGAGGGCTGCCTTCGAATCCCGCTCAGGCGGAGCCTGGGCAGCATCCCAGTACCTCCTTGCCGGGACGGCGGCGGCCCTTGCGTGGGCCGCCGCGTGCTCGTGGCGCGGACTGGTCGAGCAGCCGGAGCGGTTCAGCACACCGGCGTTGTTCGCCGCGATCCTCGTCGCGGCCGTCGGGGGGACCCTGCGGACGCTCCGGCTGCGGTGGTACCTGGTCCTGCCGGCCCAACTGCTGGTCGTGCTCCTCTGGTTCCACCACCACGTCGCGGTGGACTCGGCACTCGGTGGCTGGTTGCCGACCCCCGAAGGTATCCGGGCCATGGTCCAGCGAGTGCACGATGGCGCCTCGGAGATCAACCAGTACGCCGCCCCCGTGCGCGTCGAGCATGTCGATGGGCCGATCTACCTCGTCGCTGCAGCGCTGCTGGTGATGATCTCGGTCGATCTGATCGCCTGCGGCCTGCAGCGGCCGCCGTGGGCCGGCCTCCCAGTGATCGTCGCGCTGACCGTCCCGATCAGCGTCCTCGACGGCGGGCTTACCGTCCCAGTCTTCCTCGGCACCGGCGTCCTGTTCGTGCTGCTCCTCGCCGCCGCCGAGACCGACAAGCTGGTGTCGTGGGGAGCCGCCGTCACCGGTAGCCACGGTCGGGGCGCCGACATCCTCGACCGGGCCTCGGTGGTCGGGCCCGGACTGCGGATCGGCTCGCTGACCGCAGCGGTCGCGCTGCTGCTCCCCGCCCTGGTCCCGATCACCAGTGGCGTCTTCCACCATGGCCACCACCACGGCAGCGGTTCCGGCGGCGGCACAGTCGCCCTGACCAATCCGACGGTCGACCTGACCCGCAACCTTCTGCAGCAGAACCACCAGCCGCTGCTCGAGGCGATCACCTCGGCAGACCCTACGTATGTCCGGATCGCGGTGCTCGACGACTTCGACGGCTCGGAGTGGGTGCCGTCGAGCCTCAAGTTCTCCACGACCGACGTGGCCAACGGCGCACTGCCCGAGCCGGTCGACATCGACCCGACGACGCCGGGGACCACAGCAGACTGGACGTTCCAGACCGACCCCGAGTTCCAGACGACATGGTTGCCGACGCCGTACCCGACCAGCACGATCGCGATCGACAAGGGCGACTGGCGCTACGACCGTTCAACACTCGATATCGCCAGCGCCGGCAAATACACGCCGACAGACGTCCACTACCAGCTGACGGCGTTCGACCAGAAGATCGATCCCGCCCTGCTCGAAGGCACCCAGCCCGCGCCGGATGCCCTGCTGCGTGCGATGACGAAGGTCCCGCACCTCGACCCGACAGTCCAGCGGATCGCCCAGCAGGTCACGGCGTCCGGTAGCACCGACTACGACAAAGCCGTCCTGCTGCAGGACTGGTTCCGCACCAAGGGCGGCTTCACCTACTCTCTGGCTGCGCAGCCAGGCCAAGGGATGGCCGGCCTGGTGCACTTCCTGACCGACGACAAGGTCGGCTACTGCCAGCAGTTCTCGGCGGCGATGGCGGTGATGGCCCGGTCCCTGGGGATCCCGGCCCGGGTGGTGGTCGGCTTCTTGGACCCCAGCACACGCACCCCGGCCGGTACAGCGACGCGCTACGGGTACACCAGCGACGACCTGCACGCGTGGCCGGAGATCTACTTCCGCGGCACCGGCTGGGTCAGGTTCGAGCCCACCCCGGGCACCCGGACCGGCCCCGCACCCGCTTGGTCGGTCGGCCTCACGACGAAGGTGCCGAGCACCGGCGTGAGCTCGGCGCCGAGCAAGGCAGTCAAGCCGGTCACCCCGATCAAGAAGAACGTGCCCCAGAACCAGGCACCGGCGCAGCATCACCACAGCAGCAAGAAGCCGGTACTGGCCCTACTGGTGCTGGCCCTCCTCACCGCGACCCTCGTTCCCGCACTGCTCCGCCGCGCCCGCCGGCGCCGTCGAATGTCGAGCATGGCTGACCCGCGCCTCGAGATTGCTGCCCTGTGGGCCGAGCTCCGGGCAACGGTGATCGACCTCGGCATCGCCTGGCCGGAGGGCCGCACGCTGCGCACCATCGCCGAGGCGCTCCTGCGCCGCGCCGGCTCCGAGGAGCGGTGGCGCCTGGACCGCTTCGTGGACCTCGTCGAGCGGGCCCGCTACAGCGGCTCCTTCGAGCCCGATGCTGCCGAGCTCCTCAGCGCGCGGGCGGCGGTGGTCCTGTGGAGCGGCCTGCTCGCGGCCTCGGTACCGATCAGCCAGGTACGCCGGGCCCGTTGGCTGCCGCGGTCGCTGATGGTGCGCGACCAGGTGCCTCAGGACACCGACGACCGCACGCTGAGCGAGATCAACTGACCTTGCGCCGTCGCGCCGGGTCAGACCAGGCTCAGAAGCCCTGGTCGCGCCGGTGCTGCCAGCGCTGTTCCATCCGCTGCATGAACGTGCCCTGCTTGCGATCGCGCTCACGGCGCTGCTTGGGGTGACGCACCTGCCGCTTGGGCCGGTTGGCCCGACCACCGTCGAGCACCTCGAACCGGTGCGGGTGGTCGTCGAAGTCGAAGAGCGCATCAGGGCTGCTGGGGCGCTCCTCAGGAACGCGGTGGCCGCGCCAGGCAGCGAGCCCGACCATGGCCGAGGCGAGCATCACAACGAAGCCCAGGATGCCGAGCCAGATCTGCGCGGTCATCGCGCCGGTCATCATCAGGGCGATGCCGCCGAGGAACACGGCACCGGCCGCGAGCGAGCGCATCCGCGCAACCCGACGCAGCGTGCGACCCTGCAGAGCGGAGACGAATTTCGGGTCCTCAGCGGCAAGGGCGCGTTCCATCTGCTCAAGCAGACGGAGCTCCTCTTCCGAGAGCGGCACGACTTCCTCCAAGGACTGACAGTGAACGATCTGCGACAAGTCTAGGCAGGGTCTGGTGAACTCGGTACCCGAGATCGCGAATTCATAGCCTCAAAATTTGGCACATCCCAGCCGTTCTCGGACGGCTCAGGGGCGCTCGCCGCCGAGCAGCGTTGCAGGCCTGACTGCTCCCCTGCCGAATCGGAGGTGGGCTTGGTCGACGGCTCGATCCGCCTCAGCCCAGCCCCGTTCGCGCTGGCCGAGGACCAGTTGTCGCTGCACTTGATCGGCCGGGCGCAGCCCCTCGACCCGGACGCCGACCAGTCTGATCCTGGCCGTCCCGCCCGGGGTGCCGCGCAGAACCGCGAACAAGGCGCAGGCGGCTGCGTGCACCTCGCTGGTCAGGTCGGTCGGGTCGGCCAGCGTGTGCGAGCGCGTCACCGTGGTGAAGTCGGAGAACCGGATCCTGATCGCGACCGTGCGACCGGCAAGCCCAGCTCGACGCATCCGCGCCGCCACCTTGGCCGCGAGCCGGAGCAGCTCCCGGTTGATGATCTCGACCTCGGCGGTGTCTCGCGAGAACGTCTCCTCGGCCCCCATGCTCCGCTCCGGGTCGTCATCGGAGCGTCGCAGTGCCAGTCGGGACCGGTCGCTCCCCCAGGCCAGCTCGTGCACATGCGCGCCAGATGCCCGGCCGATCATCTGCTGCAGCACCGGAAGCGAGACGGCCGCGACGTCACCGACCGTGAGCAGGCCGAGATGGCGCAGCCTGGCCCTGGTCTTGTCCCCGACTCCGAACAGCTCGCCCACGTCGAGCGGGTGGAGGTACTCCACGACCCGGTCGGGTGGCACCATCAAGACCCCGTCAGGCTTGGCCCGACGGCTGGCCAGCTTGGCGACCGAGACCGTGCCGGCCAGGCCGACCGAACAGGTGATCCGCTGCTCGTCGTAGATGGTGGCCCGGATCAGCTCCGCGATCTGCAGCGGAGTGCCGAGGCGGCGAGCTGAGCCGCGGACGTCGAGGAATGCCTCATCGAGCGAATAAGCCTCGACCAGGGGCGTCACCTGACGGAACGTCTCCATCACCGAGCGAGAGACTGCCTCGAACTCGGCGAACTCCGGAGCCAGCCGGATCGCATGCGGGCAGGCGCGGAGCGCCTGGGCGCCGGACATACCGGACCGGACGCCGAAGGCCCGCGCCGGATAATTTGCAGCCAGCACCACGCCACGATGGCCGCCTCCGATCACCACCGGCTGGTCCCGCAGCTCGGGTCGGTCGCGCAGCATCACCGACGCATAGAACGCGTCCATGTCGACGTGCAGGATCGGGCAGTCGGCAGAGCCATCTGCCGCCGTCATCGGCGGTCCTGACCCTCAGGCGATCGCGAGCGCGTGCAGCTGTGACGCGAGCACCCGGTACTCAGGACGGCCCGCGACGGCACGTTCGAGATCGAGCAGGCCCGCGATTGCGCCCGGTTCGAGGTCCAGCAGCGTCGAAGGCACCAGGTCGGCGAAGACCCGGACTCCGTGGACGGCCTCGATCGCGAAGCCGGCCGTGCCCAGCAATGCGCTGAGCTCCTCGGAGGTGAACCGGCGCTCGCCGCCGCTCTCGCCATCCAGGGTGAGTCGCGCCTGCGCGAAATGGCCGGCCATCGCCCGAGCGAGCACCGCGGCATGGCGCTGGCTGACCAGGAGGCTGAGGGCGCCGCCGGGACGCAGCACGGTGCCGATGGTCCGCAGCGCCTGGGCCGGATCCTCGACCAGCCCCAGGACCTCGTGGCAGAGCACCAAGTCGGCACTCGCGTCTGGAACCAGCTCGGGAAGGCTCGCGAGGTCGCCCTGCTGTCCGGCGACCCGGTCCGCGACACCCCGCTCGTCAGCGCGACGGGCCAGGGCCGCAAGGGCGTCCGGACTGGGATCGATGACGGTGACCCGGTGACCGAGCTCGGCCACGCGGACCGCCAGTCCGCCAGTGCCACCGCCGATGTCGACGACGTTCTGATCCGGAGCCAGGTCCAGGCGGGCCTTGCAGGCGTCCCAGATGACGGCCGTCCGGACCGAGGCCCGGCGCTCCAGAGGTCGCTCCATGCCGTGAACACTAGGACCTCCGAGGCCGGAAGCCTCACGCGACCTGGATCGCGGGGTGCTCCACCAGACCGAGCGAGGTCTCGATCAACGCCAGGTACTGGTCGGCGTCACGGACCAGGTCGTCAGCCTCGCGTTCGGTCACTGCCCGGCGTGAGCCCGCCTCCGCCGCCGAGCGCTTCTGTGCACCTGAGGAGAAGAAGGTGGCCCACTCGCCGAACTCGGGGGCGATCTCGGTCAGCAGGACCCAGGCATTCTTCTGCCGTCGACGTGCGACCGGCAGCGGCTGCGCTCGCGCGGCTAACAGCGCGGCCGTCGCCCGCAGCGCGGAGACGTGGGCCAGCGCGTAGCGCTGGGGCACGTCGGTGCAGGTGATCGCCTCGCGCAGCGACTCCGCCGACCGCTCGAGGTAGGAATGCGTCGCCGCGGGCAGCTGCACGTGGATCGGGGGCCTGGACATCATCGCCTCAATCCAGCGAGCCGGCGAGGCGCCAGACGCCCTCGGCCCCATCGAAGGTCAGGTCGAAGACACCGAACCCGGGGTCGTCCGGCGTCGCCACCGCGCGACCGCGCGCCGCCGTGACCCGCCAGACCTCACGCTCGGTCACCAGCCGCGAGTGCCCTGGCTCCGACTCGGGCCGACGCAGCCACCACGCGCCGCTCTCCGTCCACTGCGCGATCACCTCGCGAACCTGCCAGAGCCGGCTGCGCCACAGAAACTGCTGCGGCCCGTCGGCGGGGAGGGCGTCGAGCAGGCCTACGCCGGGTCGAGCGCGGTCGTCGAGCGGTGGGCCGTCGGCGCCGTACCCCGGAACCGGGCCGGTGCGCACCTCCACCAGGTCGTCATATGTCCGCACGCCTCGTCTCCTTCCACACTCGTCAGCAGCTCTGTCGGTGGCCCGGTGGAGGATGGGGGTCGAGTCGATCCTCCACCGGGCCACTGTTCGAACATATGTTCGAACAACTCCAAGGTACACCTCCCCCCCGACAGTCCGTCAAGAGCCGGCATCAAGAGCCAGCCGAGGGCAGTGCGATAACTTCCGGACATGACCGATGAGCACCCCTCGATCGCCCGCTTCAGGAGCACCTGGACAGCCCTAGGCGGCACCGGTGAGATCGTCGTCCTGCCCGACTCGGTGCACACGGCAGCGCTGGCAGCCGAGGCGCTCGGGTGCGAGGTCGGCGCGATCGCCAACAGCCTGCTGTTCGCCGTCGCAGGTGACGCGGGTGACGAGCCGGTCCTGATCCTCACCTCCGGAGCCCACCGCGTCGACACCGAGAAGGTGGCGGCGACCCTCGCAGTCGCGGCGTTGCGCCGCGCCAAGCCTGAGTTCGTCAAGGAGACCACCGGGCAGGTGATCGGCGGGGTGTCCCCGATTGCGCACCCTGCCCCGATCCGCACCTACCTCGATCCGACCCTGCGACGGTACGACGTCATCTGGGCTGCCGCCGGCCACCCGGCGGCAGTCTTCTCCACAACCTACGACGAGCTGACGACGTTGACCGGCGCCACCGAGATCGAGGTGGCTTGAGCCGTGGCCGAGCTGGAGATCTGGATCAACCCCGCCTGCAGCAAGTGCCGCAGTGCGACCACCGAGCTCGACGCCGCCGGGATCGCGTACACGGTACGGCGCTACCTCGACGTCCCGCCGACCGCAGCCGAGATGGACGAGGTCCTGCGGCGGATGGGCCTGGCGCCGTGGGACATCGCCAGGCCGGCCGAAACGCGGGCAGCCGGCATCACCCTGGCCAAGGAGCCGGCGCAGCGGGACGCGTGGATCGCAGCGATGGTCGCCGATCCGCGGACCATCCAGCGACCGATCATTACCGCCACCGATGGGACCACTGTCGTCGCCCGGGACGCCGCCACGCTCACCGACATCGTCGAGCGCGAGCGCGGCTGATCAGGGGTTGCGGTAGAGCCCCTCAGCGTATTTCTCGCCGTAGTACTCGTCGAGCTCGGCCAGTGTCAGGTCCGGGCGCTCGTTCTCCTGGGCGATGACCGCGCGGCGCGGGACGCGGCCATCGGGGTCCCAGGTCTCCGGCTTCCACAGCCCCGAGCGCAGGAACGCCTTCGAGCAGTGGCTGAAGACCTCCTCGACCTCGACGACAACGGCAAGCAGCGGCCGGTGGCCCTTGACCACCAGGTCGTCGAAGAACGGGGCATCGCTGACCAGCCTCGCCCGCCCGTTGATCCGGAGCGTGTCACCACGGCCCGGGATCAGGAAGTTCAGCCCGACGTGCGGGTTCTCCAGGATGTTCTTGTAGCCGTCGGCCCTGCGATTGCCCGGACGCTCGGCGATCGCGAGGGTGACGTCGTCGAGCACGTGCACCAGACCACCTGCCGGGTCGCCCTTCGGCGAGGCGTCGCAACGGCCGTCGGCCGACGACGTCGCCATCACGCAGAACGGCGAGGCATCCAGCCAGCTGCGGTCCAGATCGGAGAGGCCGGACCGCACTTTGTCACGTACGCGCGGGATCGGTTCGCCGAGCAGCGCCACCAAGGCGGCCACATCGGCGATCAAGTGCCAGTCGTCGTCGTTGCCCACCTCACCGAAATTACGGCACTGCACCGGCCGAGGCCATCGATTTCGGCCGCGCCCTACCGGGGCCAGGCCGCGCCACTATGTTGTCCGCATGGCGCGCGTTGTGGTGGTCGGTGGCGGGTTCGGCGGACTGGCGAGCGCGGCGCGCCTGGCCAAGCTGGGTCACCAGGTGACCGTGCTCGAGGCCAACGACCGCCTCGGCGGCGCACTCGGCTACGTCGAGCAGGACGGCTTCCGCTGGGACATGGGGCCGACCAGCACGCTGCTTCCCGCCGTGGTCCGGGACTTCTTCCGCAAGTCCGGGCGGCCAGTGGAGAAGGAGCTCGATCTGGTCCCGGTCGAGCCGGTCGCCCAGCACCGGTTCGCCGATGACACTGTCCTCGACCTGCCGGGAGGAAGCCGCGCGGCCCAGCTGGAGGCCGTCGAGTCGGCATTGGGCCGGGGCGCCGGCGGGCGCTGGACCAGCTATGTCGACGACTTCGCCGAGGTCTGGGAGGTCCTGCGCAAGGACTGGTTCGAACGTCCGTGGTCGCCCGAGCACGCGTCGAAGCAGGCGCGCGACCTCCTCGATACCCGGTTGACGCTGCACAAGATGGTGGCCAAGGAGTTCAAGGACGAACGGCTGCGGCTGCTGGCGACCCACGCCGCGACGTTCGAGGGCCACGACCCGCGCAACGTACCCGCCTGGGTCGGGCTGTGGAGCTATGTGGAGCAGAACTTCGGCTCCTGGACCGTGCCCGGCGGCATGGGCCAGCTCGCGGACGTGCTCGCCGACCGGCTCAGCACCCGCGGGGTCACGGTCCTGACAGGGGTCGAGGCTCTGGACCTGGTCGTCGAGAGCGACCGCGTCGTCGCGGTGCACACGGCTGAGGCCGACCATCCGGCTGAGGTCGTCGTGGTCGCGATCGACCCTCGCAGACTCCCCTCGCTGGAGCGGTACGTCGAGCGCACGATGCCCGTCATCCCGCCGGTGGTGGCCTACATCGGCGTCTCCGGCGAGGTCCCAGAGCTTCCCGCGGAAGTGATCCTTCACGGCGACCCGACCATCGTGCTGCGCACCACCGGGACGGCGCCCGACGGGGCGCACGCCTGGACCCTGCTAGGGCGCGGGCGGCTAGCTGAGGACATCGTGGTCGCGATGGCCCGTCGCGGGATCCGGGTCCGCACCCAGATCGAGACCCGGGTCGACAAGTCCCCGCTGGACCTCGTCAAGGAATGGAACGGCTCGCCTCAGGGCGTGCTGTGGCAGGGCCGCGGCACGGTCCGCCACCGCCTCGGTACGACGACCCCGATCGCCGGCGTGCACATGGCCGGCGCGCACACGACCCCCGGTGGCGGACTGCCCAGCGTCGGGCTGTCGGCCGCGCTGGTGGCCGATGTGATCGGGCCTGCTTAAGCGTTGACGGCGAGAGCGGTGTAGATCTCGCGCGTCGCCTTCGAGCGGTTCAGCGTGTAGAAGTGCAGGCCTGGGGCTCCCCCCGCAAGCAGGGCGTCGCAGAGCTCGGTGGCGATCTTGATGCCCTCGGCACGAACCGCCTCCGGGTCACCGGCCAGCGGCTCGATCCGGGAGAGCACCTCCTCGGGCATCTCCCGGCCGGAGAGCTCGACCATCTTCTTCATCGAGCCGAGCGCCAGGATCGGCATGATGCCAGGGATGACCGGGATGTCCACGCCGGCAGCGCGGGCGCGCTCGACAAGGCCGAAGTAGTCCGAGGCGCGGAGCACCATCTCGGTGATCGCGAACTCCGCGCCGGCGTCGTACTTCGCGCGCATGACGGTGACGTCGTGGTCGATGCTGGCGGCATCGCGGTGGCCTTCGGGGAACATCGCGACTCCGACGGCGAACTCCTCACGGGCCTTGACCAGGCCGACGAGGTCGGCGGCATAGTCGACGCCGCCCTTGGTGCTGACCCACGGCGTACCGGGTCCTCCGGCTGGGTCGCCGCGCAGCGCGAGCACGTTGGCCACACCGGCATCTGCCAGGGAGTCGAGGATGTCGCCGAGCTCGTCGACCGTGTGGCCGACGCAGGTCAGATGCGCCATCGGGGTCATCGTGGTCTCCCGGGCGATCCGGCCGGTGATCTCGATGGTCCGGTCGCGGGTCGTGCCACCGGCGCCGTACGTGACCGAGACGAACGTCGGGCGCAGCGCCTCGAGCTCGCCGAGCGAGCGCAGGAGCACCTCCTCGCCGGCCTCGTCCTTGGGCGGGAAGAACTCGAAGGAGAAGGAGCGCTCACCGGCTGCAAGGAGGTCCGCGATGCTGGTAGGTCGTCCCGTCGCCATGGTCGTGAGGATACGGGGATACGCTCGCGGCGTGACCGAGTCTCAAGAAGTCGCGCTCCCTGAAGGCGGCCAGTCCTGGGACCCCGCCGCCTTCCGCAATGGCATCGAGACCTGCGTCCAGGCCTTCGTCGACTACCAGTCGGCCTGGCTGGAGGAGCTCGGCGAAGACGCTCAGCGGCTCGTCGAGCATGCGCGGGTCAGCGTGTCGGGCGGCAAGCGCTTCCGTGCGTCGTTCTGCTGGTGGGGGCACCTCGCTGTGGCCGAGCCGGACGACCCAGCAGCGCTGTTGCGCGCGTGCGCCTCGTTGGAGCTGCTGCACGCGAGCGCACTGGTCCACGACGACTACATGGACGCCTCCGACGTACGCCGCGGCCGGCCGGCCACGCACCGCGCCTTCGAGGCCCTGCACCGCGACCGCGGCTGGAGCGCCGATGCCGAGCAGTACGGCGCCTCGGCCGCGATCCTGCTCGGCGACCTGCTGCTGTCGTGGTCCGACGAGATGCTGCGCACCTGCGGCCTGCCCGCCGAGCGGGTCCTCGACGCGCTCGGCTACTTCGACCTGACCCGGACCGAGGTCGTCGCGGGCCAGTTCCTCGACGTATCCGCCCAGGCACGCGGTGCCGGCAACGTGGAGACCGCGATGCGGGTGGTGCGCTACAAGTCCGCGAAGTACTCGATCGAGCGGCCGCTGCACATCGGCGCGGCCCTTGCGGGGGCTCCCGCGCGGGTCATCGACGACCTGAGCCGGTTCGGCCTGCCGCTGGGCGAGGCCTTCCAGCTCCGCGACGATCTGCTCGGGGTCTTCGGCGACCCCGAGGTGACCGGCAAACCTGCCGGTGACGACCTCGTCGAAGGCAAGCGGACTGTGCTGATCGCACTCGCCCTGGACGAGCTCAGCGGGGCGGACTGGGACCTGCTCGATCGCAACCTCGGCACCAGGCTCGCAGCGGACGAGGTCGCCCACCTACGGCACCTGATCGAGGCCAGCGGCGCAGCCGACAAGGTCGAGCAGATGATCACCGACCTCACCGACGAGGCGCTGGCGGCCCTGGACCGCGCCGGCCTGCGCCCCGAGGCGGCGGCCGTGCTGCACGAGCTGGCCGAGGCAGCGACGCAGCGGGCCGTGTGATGCGCGGGATCTTCTTCGACGAGGACACCGCCCGCGAAGTCGAGCGGCTGCTGTCCGGCGATGGCTACGAGGTCGCGTTGTCCCGGGTGACGTACGCCGGCGAGGACGACGACGAGGACCACCCGTGGGCGATCAGTACCGACGCCCCGGCCCTGGCACTTGAGCTGCTCGTGGACCGATACGACGGCTGGCTCGACGACGAGGCGAGCGAGCCCGACCCAGCCACCCGGCTGGTCTTGCCGCCGACGCCTCTCCCACAAGCCCCGAAGCGGTTGCACGGCCGGCCCGACTGACTGGTGAGTGACATCTCTGCTCCCCGTCGCCGAACATGCATATGTCGCGGGAGTGACGCACGCAGCGAACTCGCGCCCCCTGCGTCACATTTGCATGTTCCCCGAGGCGGTCTGCGGCGGTCTGCGGCGGACAGCGGCGGACAGCGGCGGACAGCGCTAGTACGCCGCGTCGGCACCTGGCCGGCGCTCCTACAGGGCCATCGCCTGCGCCCGGCGCTTGACCTCCGAGCCGCGGTTCTCCCGCAAGGCGTCGATCGGGCGCCCCGGCAAGGTGTCGTCGGGGGTGAACATCCAGGCGAGGATCTCGCGGTCGTCGTACTGGCCGTCGTGCAGTGTGGTGAGCAGGCCGGGGACCCCCTTGACGATCTCGCCGTCCATGATCAGCTCGGCCGGGACCTGCTGACCAACACCCGGAGCGGGCACCGCGGCCGCGAGCTGGTGCTCGCGGATGTGCTGCCGGACCTTGCTGACCGTGACCCCCAGCGCCTCGGCCGCAGCCCTCCAGTCGAGCCACTCCTCGATCAGGTCTGCGAGGTCGGGGGTGCTCGAGGCGGGGTCCTGCGGTGTCTGGTCGCTCACAGGTCCATGCTCCCAGCAGCGCCGCGTTGCCGCGATTCCGGGCTGGTAACAACTAAACTCAGCCCCTGACCGGGACCTTCCCCTCCGGTCGGGCATGGAGGACGTTGTGGAGCGCACGGGTCACCCGGGCAACGGCGCGGGTCGCGCCGACGACCCGCTGATCGGTCGCGTTCTCGACGGCCGGTACGAGGTCGGCGAGCGGATCGCACGCGGTGGCATGGCCACCGTCTACCAGGCTCGCGACATGCGGCTGGACCGCACGGTCGCGGTCAAGATCATGCACTCCGGTCTGGCCGACGACCCCGAGTTCGTGGCGCGCTTCGAGCGCGAGGCCCGCTCGGCAGCACGGCTCTCGCATCACAATGTGGTCGCCGTCTTCGACCAGGGCGACGACGCCGGGACGCTGTTCCTGGTCATGGAGTACGTCCCCGGGCGGACACTGCGCGACCTCATCCGCGCCGAGTCCCCGATGGACCCGGGCCGCGCACTCGATCTGATCGAGCCGGTCCTCGCCGCTCTGGCTGCCGCGCACGGTGCCGGCATGATCCACCGCGACGTGAAGCCCGAGAACGTGCTCATCGCCGACGACGGCCGGATCAAGGTCGCCGACTTCGGGCTGGCCCGCGCGGTCAACGCCGAGACCCAGCACACCGCGACCGGCGGGGTCCTGATCGGCACGGTCTCGTACCTCTCCCCCGAGCTCGTCGTCGACGGCAAGGCCGATGCCCGCTCCGACGTGTACGCCGCCGGCGTACTGATCTACGAGATGCTCACCGGCGCCAAGCCGCACCAGGCCGACAGCCCGATCCAGATCGCTTACAAGCACGTGCACGAGGACGTTCCGGCGCCGTCGCTGCGGGTGCCGGGCATCCCGCCGTACGTCGACGCGCTGGTCGCGCGCGCCACGGCACGTGACCGCGATCTGCGGCCGGCCGACGCCCGGATGCTGCTGCACCAGGTACGCCGGGTCCGCCAAGCCCTGGACCACGGCGTCGTCGACGACCCGGAGCTGGTCGCCGACCTGCTGCCCACCCGGCGCCCTGCTGCTGACTCCGACTCGGTCCCGACCGGCGTCGTATCCCTGGACCGTGCCGGCGCCGACGAGGTCTACGACCACGACCAGGACGTGGACTTCACAGCCCAGTTCGATGCGCGGCCGCCGGTGTCTCCGCCCGTCCCGCGGCCGGTGATACCGCCTGCGCCGCCTGCTACCCCACCGCCTCCGCGGCCGCTCGACGGGCCGCCGCCGGTGCTGGCCGCCGAGCCCGGCCGCCCGCCGAAGCGCTCCCGCCGTGGCCTCTACATGCTGATCGGGCTGCTGCTGACCGCACTCGTGGTCGGTATCGGCGCCTGGCAGATCGGCCGCTACACCACGACCCCGTCGGTGATCAGCCTGTCCGAGGGCGCCGCCAAGGCGAAGATCACGAAGGCCGGCCTGAAGTTCAAGCTCGGCACCGCGGAGTACTCCGAGCGCGCCGCCGGCTCCGTCCTGGCTACCGACCCCAAGCCGGGCGACCGGATCGGCAAGGGCGGCACCGTGGTCGTCGTGCTCTCCCGCGGCCCCGAGCTGCATCAGGTCCCTGCCAGCCACGGCAAGTCGCTGACCGAGGTCCAGGACCTGCTCGACACCGCGAAGCTGAAGATGGGCAGCGTCGTGACGAAGTTCAGCGACACCGTCCCCGACGGCCAGGTGATCCGCACCGACCCGGTCGCCGGCACCGAGCAGCGCCCGAACAGCGCGGTCGACATCTACGTCAGCAAGGGCCGCCAGCCGCTCGCGATCCCCGACTGGACCAACAAGAGCGCGAAGGCAGCCAAGAAGGCCCTGGTCGGCCTCGGCTTCCAGGTCTCCACGACCCAGGACTACAGCGACACCGTCCCGGCCGGGCACGTGATCACCCAGACTCCCAACTCCGGCACCGGGTACCGCACCGACACCATCGGCCTGATCGTCTCCGAGGGCCCGATGATGGTGCTGGTCCCGAACGTGAAGGGCAAGAGCACCGACGACGCCACCCAGGCGCTGATGGACGCGGGCTTCGGGGTGATCGTGCTGCACAGCAGCCTCTACGTGCATGCCGGCGTGGTGGTCAGCTCCGACCCGTCCCAGGGCACCTTGGCGCCGCACGGCAGTACCGTCTCGATCACCATCGTCTGAATGCGTCTGACGACGCAGCAGGGCGGCACCCCTTGTTTCGGGGGTGCCGCCCTGCTGGTGTCGTCGCTCAGTGCTCGGCGAGCAACGGTGACTCGGTCAGCACGACCTCGTGGTCGCGACGGATCACGAAGACGACCAGGGCGAGCACCACGACCAGCGTCGCCGTCGAGGCCTCGAACGCCGCGTGCGCTCCGCTGAGGAACGTGGCGTGCGCCCGGGCGACGGCATCGAGCCCCGGTGCCAGATGGACCGCCCGGCTGGCATGTCCCGAGACGGTCACGAGTCCGGCCAGGCCGAGCGCCGAGCCGAGCTGCTGAGCCACGTTGACCAGGCCGGCAGCCGCGCCAGCCTCATCGGGCTGCACGGCGTGCAGCGCCGACGAGGTCAGTGGGACGAACGCGAGCCCGTTGCCGAGGCCGAGCAGCAGCAGCGAGACCAGCACGTCGCCGTACCCGCTGGAGGAGTCGAGCCCCGTCAACCAGAGCAACGAGGCCAGGCTGAGCACGGCACCGGCGATCATCACCGGGCGGTCGCCGAAGCGCTCGACGAGGAAGCGCGACCCCGACTGCGAGGCGATGAAGACGCCGGCGGTCATCGGCAGGAAGGCCAGGCCGGCCTGGATCGGGCTGAAGGCGAGGACGTCCTGCAGGTACTGGGTCAGGAAGAAGAACGCTCCCATCGCACCGGCCATCAGGAACATCCGGGCCAGGAGCGCGCCACTGCGCACCCGGCTAGCGAACAGTGACAGCGGCGTGATCGGCTCGGCCGCGGTCCGTTCGACCAGGACGAAGGCCACCAGCAGCACAGCGCCGCCGATGATGGAGACCAGGGTCACCGGGCTGCCCCAGCCGTGGCTGGCTGCGTGCACGAACCCGAACACGACGCCCGAGACGCCGAGCACCGAGGTGACCGCACCGGCAACGTCGAAGCGGCCGTGCCGGCGTGGCGTGTGCGGTACGGCGATCCAGGCGATCGACGCGACCACGATCCCGATCGGGACATTGACCAGCATCACCCAGCGCCAGGACGCGATCTCGGTCAGGATTCCGCCGGCCACCAGGCCGAAGGACACGCCACCGACCGAGACGGCCGTGTAGAGGCCGAGCGCGCGGGTGCGCTCCCGACCCTCGGGGAACATCGTCGTCAGCAGCGACAACGTGGCCGGTGCCGCGAACGCGGCCCCGATCCCTTGGATGACGCGAGCAGCGATCAGCTCGGGTCCGGTGCTGGCAAAGCCGCCGGCGAACGACGCCAGAGTGAACACGCTGATCCCGACCAGGAACGTCGGCCGGCGGCCGATCAGGTCGCCGGTGCGGGCACCGAGGAGCAGCAGCCCGCCGAAGGCCAGGCTGTAGGCGTTGAGGACCCAGGACAAGCCGGTGGGGCTGAAGCCGAGCGCGGTCTGCATGTCGGGCAGGGCAACGTTGACGATGCTGAGGTCCAGCACGACCATCAGCTGGGCCAGCAGGATCACCGAGAGCACCAACCCGCGGCGCTCGTGGCGCGGCCGGTCGGTTGCGAGGTTCGCCGGGGTGTCGGCGATGAGTTGATCAGACACGGAAGTGTGCTCCGTCCAATTGTCGACGTATGATGTGGAGGGCGCCTCCGATTGGTATTCGGAGGGTTCCTCCGGTTACTATACGGAGGATGCCTCCGGTTATGCAAGGGATTTATCGAGGGGAGTTGACGTGACGACGGTCACAGGTGAGGGAAACGGCCTCGACGACGGGGCTCCGCGCCTGCGTGCCGACGCTGCGCGCAACCGCGCCAAGCTCGTGTCGACCGCTCGCGACGTCTTCACCGCCGAGGGCGGCCAGGCCTCGCTGGAGCAGGTCGCGAAGGCAGCAGGCGTCGGCATCGGCACGTTGTACCGGCACTTCCCGAGCCGGCTCGACCTGCTCGAGGCCGTCTACCGCGACGAGGTGGACGTCCTGCGCGAGACCGCAGAGAAGGTCATCCCCAACTACCCGCCGGTCCAGGCCCTCGAGATGTGGCTCGAGGCGTTCGTGGATTACGCGGCCACCAAGCGTCACATCTTCACCGAGCTTGTCGAGGCCGTCGGCCGTGAGTCCGAGCTGATGACCCACTCGCGTGCGGTGATCTACGACAACGTCGACCTGCTGGTCGCCCGCGCCCAGGAGTCGGGGGAGGTCCGCAAGGACGTCGACGGCGCCGATGTCCTCCGCCTCGTCGGCGGCTGCACGATGATGCCGAACTTCGATCGCGACCAAACCCAGCGCATCCTACGCATCGTGATGGACGGTCTGCGGACAGCCTGATCTGGCTCTCCCGGCAGGCGATCTACGGCAGCAGCAGCGCTGCGTCGCCGAACTCGTGCCACAGGTAGCCGCCGCCGACTGCGGCATCGTAGGCATGCTGCGCCAGCACCTGACCGGCGACCGCCTCGACCAGCAACAGGTGCGAGGCCTGGGGGTCGTGCCACCCCGTGATCAACCCGGTCACCACCCGCGGCGGGTCGGCCGGGGTAACCACCCGCTCAGTCCAGCCGGCGCCAGCGACTACCCGCCCGGCGTCGTCGACTGCCGATTCCAGCGCCCGGGTCGCCGTGGTGCCGACCGCGACCACCCGGCCACCCCCGGCGCTGACAGCGTTGACCAGCCGTGCTGTGGACTCCGCGACGGCGAAGCGTTCCGCCTGCGGTGCCTCGCCGGCCTCTTGGGAGGACACCCCCGTATGCAGCGTCACGGGTGCGATCGCCACCCCGCGGGCCACAAGCTCGGTGACCAGCCGAGGCGTGAAGGGCCGAGCAGCGGAGGGCATCTCGGCGCTGCCGGGGCGGACCCCGAAGACGGTCTGGTACGCCTCGAGCGGGTAGCGCCGAGGCAGGTAGCCGTAGGCGATCGGCCGGCCGAGCGCCTGCATATGCGCAGCCAACGGCCCGTCGACCCGGGCCTGCCAGAGCCGGTTGCCGCGGCCAGTCGGTGAAGAGCCACGCAGCGGGTACGTCGCGAGCAGGGTCACGACGACAGGGCCGGCGACGAACGTCTCCCCCGCCTCGGCGTCCAGCACGGCGCGACCGGCATCGGGCGAGGTCCGCACCTCGGCAACCCACGAGCCGTCGTCGAGCGGTGCGGCCAGATGCAGGACCGACAGTGCTCCGTCGCTGGTCCGCCGCGCGTCGATCTCACCCGCGACCGTGGCCGAGTCGTTGACCACGACGAGGTCACCGGCGCGCAGGTACTGCGGGAGGTCGCGGAAGACCGCGTCGACCACGCCGTCGGGGCGCGCGACGAGAAGGCGCACCGCGTCTCGCTCCAGCCCTCGCGCCTCGGCCGGGGCGGGCGCGGTGGCGTCGTCGGGGGGATGGAAGACGGTGGCTGGGCGCTCGTCGAGGATGCGCACCTCACGCCCCCGCCCCGAGGAGCACGTCCGCGGCCCGGTAGCGGCCCGAGGGCGGCCGTGACTCGATCAGCGCAAGCAGATGCGGAGCCACGCTCTCGGGCTCGGGGCGATCGGAGATGTCCTCGCCGGGAAAGGCGTCAGCATGCATCTGGGTCCGCATGTCGCCTGGGTCGACGGCGTACGCGGTGATCTCGGGGTTCTCCGCGGCGAACGTCGCGACGAGATGCTCGAGCCCCGCCTTCGAGGCGCCGTACAGGCCCCAGCCGGGGTAGTGCTCGACAGCAGCGTCCGAGGTGATCGCGACGAGGAGGCCGTTGGCCGCGACGAGGTCCGGCAGCAGCTGGGTGGTGAGCACCAGCGGCGCACCGAGGTTCGTGCGCCAGACGTGCTGGAGGTCGTCGACGGTGACGTCCGCCAGCTCGGGCAACGGCGTGTCGGCGCGCGGCGGTCCCAATGTGCTCGCGTTATGCACCAGCAGGTCGAGCGGGCCGTGCATCCGGACGGCGGCGATGAGGCGCTCGCGGTGCTCGGCGTCGGTGACGTCTCCCGGGACCGGCAGGATGCCCGGTCGATCCGCGGACGTCGCCAGGCGCTCGGCGTCGCGGCCGTCGACGACGACGGTCCAGCCCAGATCGGCGAGGGTACGGGCGAGGGCGCGGCCGAGGCCGGCGGAACCTCCGGTGACGAGTGCGACAGGCATGTCGTGGTGCTCCTTCGTAGATCAGGCTTGCCTTGAAACGACGGCTTGCTCATGCCATCGTTCAAGTTCAAGTGAACTTGAAGTCAAGCCTGATCCCGGAGGACTCTGATGGATACCCACGACGTGCTCAGCGTGAGCGAGGTCGCGAAGCGCAGCGGATTCGCTGCCTCGGCACTGCGGTTCTACGAGGACCAGGGCCTGATCACGGCGTCGCGTAGCGCGAACGGCCGCCGCCGCTACGAACGCGGGGTGCTGCGCCGCCTCGCCTTCATCCGGGCGGCGTCCAACATCGGGCTGAGCCTGCAGGAGATTCGCGAGGAGCTCTCCACGCTGCCCTCGGCACGCAACCCGAACAAGGCTGACTGGCAGCGCATCTCACGGCACTGGCGGGGGCGGATCGAGGACCAGATCAGCGCGTTGGAGAAGCTCCGCGACAGCCTGGACACCTGTATCGGCTGCGGTTGCCTGTCCCTGCGCCGGTGTGCGTTCTCGAACCCCGGGGACAAAGCCGCCGTACGGGCACCGGGCGCGGCGTACCTGCCGTCGAGGCTGCGGAGCACCAGCCCCTAGGCTTGTGCGATGCGATCCTCGGCGTGGACACGAAGCCGGTGACCGCGGATCGTCGCTCCGGCGCCGCGACCCTGGTGCTGCTGGCCATGACGGCATGCTGGGGCTCGACGTTCTTCCTGATTCACGGCTTGGTCACCCGGATGCCGGCGGCCGACTTCCTCGCCGTCCGGTTCGGCATCGCCTCGCTCGTGATGCTGGTAGCCGCTCCGCGCGCGATCGGCCGCCTCTCCCCCGCTGCCCGCCAGCACGCAGTCGTCCTCGGCGCCCTGTACGGCGTGGCGCAGATCGGCCAGACCGTTGGCCTCGAGCACACCGCGGCGAGCGTCGCCGGCTTCATCACCGGCCTGTACGTCGTCCTGACCCCATTGTTCGCTGCGGCGATCCTGCGCACCCGGACCACCCCCCTGACCTGGGTCGCAGTCGCCCTGGCGATGGTCGGCATGGGCGTGCTCAGCCTCAACGGGCTGAGCATCGGCTTCGGCGAGGGCATGACGCTGATCGCAGCGATGCTCTACGCACTGCACATCGTCGGCCTCGGCGCGTGGTCGAGCCCGGCCGATGCCCTCGGCATGTCGATCGTGCAGGTCCTGGTGATCACCGCGATCGCCGTGGTCGCCGCGGCCCCAGGCGGGATCACCTTCCCGCACCGGTCCGGCGACTGGGCCGCGGTGCTGTACACGGCCGTGTTCGCGAGTGCGGTCGCACTGCTCGGCCAGACCTGGGCCCAGGCGCACCTGCCCGCGACCCGCAGCGCGATCATCATGAGCATGGAGCCGGTCTTCGCCGCCGGGTTCGCCGTCGGGCTGGGCGGGGAGTCGCTGACGGCCCGGATGATCTTCGGTGGCCTGCTGGTGCTGTGCGCGATGCTGATGGCCGAGCTAGTCCCACGGCGGCGGATCGAGGCCGAGGTGCCGCATATCGCCGTCTGAGGACGTCGAGTCGTCACGACGGGCGCGGGACCCTAGACTCCGGGCATCCGTCCGAGGAGGAACTGATGAGCGAGCAGCCCCCGTCGAACAACCCGAGCGACCCGCAGCAGCCCGTCAGTCCCCCGGCTCCGCCGCTGCCACCGGCTGCTACCCCGCCGCCACCCCCGATGCCGCCACCGGCCGCACCGCCGATGCCGCCGGCGCCACCTGCCTCGACGCCTCCGGCTCCCCCGATGGGCGGGCCCGGCGCTCCGGGTGCTCCCGGCGCCCCGGCGAACCCGTACGGCAACCCGACGTACCCGACAGCTCCTGGCTACCCGGCTCCGGGCGCGCCCGTCGGCGGCTTCGCGCCGGCGCAGGAGAGCAGCACCAAGGCCGTGGTGGCGCTGATCCTGGGCATCGTGAGCTTCGTCTTCTGCGGCCCGTTCACCTCGATCCCGGCGTTCTTCGTCGGTCGTAGCGCCGTGAAGGAGATCGACGCCTCGCAGGGCCGCATCGGCGGTCGAGGGATGGCGACCGCCGGGTGGATCCTGGGTCTGATCAACATGATCCTGGTCGTCCTGGCCATCGCCCTGTTCGCGGTGATCGCCGCGACCGGCAATTGCCACGACACCAGCAGCGGCGACACCCACAGCTTCGACTGCAGCTGACGATGCGTCCCGAGGGGCGGGACCACGGTCCGCGGACCGGACGCCGCCTCTAGGGTCTGGGCATGGTTGTGGTGATGGCCCCCGAGGCCACCGACGAGCAGGTCGCGCACGTCACCGAGCGGGTCGAGGGCGTCGGCGGGCAAGCGTTCGTCAGCCGCGGCGTGGTCCGGACGATCATCGGCCTCGTCGGCGACATCGAGTCCTTCCATGGCTTGAACCTGCGCAGCATGCCCGGCGTCGCCGCGGTCCACCGGATCTCCGACCCGTTCAAACTCGTGAGCCGGCAGCACCACCCTGATCGATCCACTGTCTGGGTCGGCCGGGTCGGGCACCAGGTGCCGATCGGGCCGGAGACGTTCACATTCATCGCCGGTCCGTGCGCGGTGGAGACACCGAGTCAGACGCTCGAGGCGGCCGAGATGGCCAAAGCCGCCGGAGCGACGCTGCTGCGAGGAGGCGCGTACAAGCCGCGGACGTCGCCGTACGCGTTCCAGGGCCTAGGCCGCAAGGGGCTGGAGATCCTCGCCGACGTGCGCGAGGCCACCGGCCTCCCGATCGTGACCGAGGTCGTCGACGCCCGCGACGTCGCCGTCGTGGCCGAGCATGCCGACATGCTTCAGATCGGCACCCGCAACATGGCGAACTTCGGGCTCCTGCAGGCTGTCGGAGACTCCGGCAAGCCGGTCCTGCTCAAGCGCGGCATGACCGCGACGATCGAGGAGTGGCTGATGGCGGCAGAGTACGTCGCCCAGCGCGGCAACCTCGACGTCGTGCTCTGCGAGCGCGGCATCCGGACCTTCGAGCCGGCCACCCGCAACACCTTGGACATCTCAGCAGTACCGGTCGTCCAAGGCATCAGCCACCTGCCCGTGATCGTCGACCCCTCGCACGCCGGCGGTCGCAAGGACCTCGTCGTACCGCTGTCGAAGGCGGCCATCGGGGTGGGCGCCGACGGTGTCATCGTCGACGTGCACCCGGACCCGGAGAACGCGCTCTGCGACGGCCCGCAGGCACTGCTCGGCAACGACCTCCGCGCACTCGCCCAGGCGGTCCGGCAGATCCCCCCGGTGCTCGGCCGGGTCGACGCAGCTGAGCGCATCCGCCGCTAACCGCCGACCGGGCGCACATGTCCCGTGAATCTGCGCTCAGCGGGCACAGATGCTCGCGACGCCTGCGACCGAGCGGAACATCTGCGCCCGGTCATCGTCGCGCGGCGGGACATCTGCGCCCGGTCATCGTCGCGCGGTGGGACATCTGCGCCCGGTCACCGTCGCGCGGCGGGACATCTGCGCCCGGTCAGCCGAGGATGCCGGCCAGCACGCCCGCAGCCTTCTCGGCGTCGGCGCGGCTGATGTCGAGGTGCGTCAGCAACCGGACCCGGCGCGGGCCGACGGCACCGACCCGGACGCCCTGGTCCGCCGCCGCGGCGACCAGCACCTGCGCGTCCGGGACGTCGATCACCACGATATTCGTCGGCACCGTCGCGGGATCGACGCCGCACGCCTCGGCGATCAGCGCCGCGTTCTCGTGGTCCTCGGCCATCCGCTCGAGGTGGTGGTCCAGTGCGTAGTTCCCGGCAGCTGCGAGTACGCCGACCTGGCGCATGCCGCCGCCCATCCGCTTGCGGCGTACGCGGGCCTGCGCGATCACCTCGGTGCTGCCCAGGACGAGCGAGCCGATCGGAGCCCCGAGGCCCTTGGAAAGGCACACTGCCATCGTGTCGGCGATCGCGCCGTACGCAGCAAGCGGGGTGCCGGTCGCGATGTGCGCGTTCCAGATCCGCGCGCCGTCGATGTGCACCGCGCAACCGACGGAGTCCGCCCAGGCGCGCAGCGCGGTGAGATCGGCCAGCGGCAGCACGGAGCCACCAGCGAAGTTGTGGGTGTTCTCGACCGAGACGGCCGTGGTCCGGACGAAGTAGCTGCCCATGTCCGGGGCGTACATCTCCTTGATCGTGTCCAGGTCGATCTGGCCGGCGGCGTCGACCCAGGTGCGGCTGGTGATCCCGGTCAGCGCGCCATGGGCGCCGAGCTCGGCGCGGACGATGTGTGCCCGCGATTCGCAGAGCACCTCCTCGCCGGGCGCCACCAATGCTGCCACCGCCAGCACGTTGGCCATTGATCCGGTCGGGGTGAACAGACCTGCCTCGTGGCCGAAGAGCTCCGCGACCCGCGCCTCAAGAGCGATGACGGTCTGATCCTCGCCGTACACGTCGTCGCCGACGTCGGCAGCTGCCATCGCCTGGCGCATCGGCTCGGTCGGCTTGGTCAGCGTGTCAGAGCGCAGATCGATCACGTCGCGAGCGTAGCGGGGGCCAGGACCCTGACAAGTGTCACCCTCAGGTGATGACGACCAGCATCGCTACCCGAGCCGTCTCGACCTTACGTTTGAGGCGTGAACCTCTGGAACGTCGCCGTCCCCGCCCTCATCCTGGTCCTCATCGTCAGCCGGCAGCTGCAGCCGCGCCCCGTACGCGAGGACTCGCCCTTCCGATTGCTGATCATCCTCGCGGTGGTCGGTGCCGTCGAGGTCGGCCAGTACGCCCAAGGCACCACCGTCCCGGCGGGCGCCTGGGCTCTGCTGGCCATCAGCGTCGTCATCGGCGCCGGCTTCGGTGCGCTTCGCGGCGCACTGGTGCACGTGTGGCGCAAGGACGGCGACCTGTTCCGGCAGGGCAACGCGATGACCATCGTGCTGTGGGTGGTCGGGCTCGCGATCCACTTCGGTATCGACGCGGTGATCGCGCACACCAGCCACGCCGCCCGCGACCTCGGCAACGACGGCGTCCTGCTCTACGTCGCGCTGGCGCTCGCCGCGCAGCGCTGGGTGACCCTGCACCGGGCGTGGAGCCTGGCCCCGGCGACCCAGCAGATCAAGCCTTTCTGAGCATCTCGGCGACCAGGAACGCGAGCTCGAGGGACTGGACCCGGTTCAGGCGCGGGTCGCAGACCGACTCGTAGCGGTTGCCCAGGTCCATCTCGGCCAGGTCCTCCAAGCCGCCGACGCACTCGGTGACGTCGTCGCCAGTGAGCTCGATGTGGATGCCGCCGGGCCAGGTGCCCAGCGAGCGGTGCACGTCGAAGAAGCCCTGTACCTCGGCGGTGACGTCAGACAGGCTGCGGGTCTTGTAGCCCGAGGACGCCTCGTAGGTGTTGCCGTGCATCGGGTCGGAGACCCAGGCGACCTGAAGGCCGGCAGCCTCGACCTTCTCCACCAGCGGCGGCAGCAGGTCGCGGATCTTGCCGGCCCCCATCCGGGTGATGAAGGTCAGCCGGCCCGGGGTGTTGTCCGGGTTGAGCCGGCTGGCCAGGGCGATCGCGTCGTCGGCCGACGTCGTCGGGCCGAGCTTGACGCCGATCGGGTTCTTGATCCGGCTGAGCAGCTCGACGTGAGCACCGTCGAGCTGGCGGGTGCGCTCGCCGATCCAGACGAAGTGGCCGGAGACGTCGTACGGCTGCTCGGTGCGCGAGTCGATCCGCGTCATCGCATGCTCGTACTCCAGCACCAGGGCCTCGTGGCTGGAATGCATCTCGACCCGGTGGAACTCGTCCGGGTCGGCGCCGATCGCCTGCATGAAGGTCAACGCGCGGTCGATCTCGTTGGCGACCGCCTCGTAGCGGCTGCCGACGGCTGAGCCCTGGACGAAGTCGGTGTTCCAGGCGTGCACCTGGCGCAGGTCGGCGTACCCGCCGGTGGTGAACGCGCGCACCAGGTTCAGCGTCGAGGCCGAGGAGTGGTAGACCTCGACGAGGCGCTGCGGGTCCGGGATCCGCGACTCAGCGGTGAACTCGTAGCCGTTGACCGCGTCGCCCCGGTACGCCGGCAGCGTCACGCCGTCGCGGGTCTCGAAGTCCGTGGAGCGCGGCTTGGCGTACTGCCCGGCGAAGCGGCCGAGCTTGACCACCGGGACCGACGCCGCGTAGGTGAGCACGACCGCCATCTGCAGCAGCACCCGGAGCTTGTTGCGGATGATGTCGGCGGTCACGCCGTCGAAGGTCTCGGCGCAGTCGCCGCCTTGGAGCAGGAAGGCCTCACCGCGGCTCACGGCCGCAAGCTTCTCGGTCAGCTCGTCGCACTCGCCCGCGAAGACCAGCGGCGGGAACGAGCGAAGCCGGGCGACAGCCGCGTCTACGGCCGCCGGATCGGGGTACGTCGGCTGCTGCGCTGCACCGATGGCGTGCAGCGCCGCGAGATCAGGGATCGGGGAAGTCTGGTCGGGCACCAGCCAAGCCTACGTGGCCCCCACCGAACCGGGCACCTGCCTTTCTCGCACGGACACCGCTCTTGCGGACTATCGCCGGGAATAGCTCCACTGCGACGCAGGTTCGCCTGGCATGACTTCTGCAGTCGTCGCCACCGGTTTCGGTGGCCCCGAGAACCTGGCCCTGATCGACGTCGAGGTGCCCGCACCCGGACCTGGCGAAGTGGCCGTGTCGGTGCTCGCCTGCGGGGTGAACCCCATCGACCTCAAGCTGTACGGCGGCCAGCGGGGCGCGGATCCGTCGGCACTGCCGATGCGGCTCGGGTTCGAGGCGGCCGGAGTGGTGACCGCGGTCGGGCCGGACGCGGACGGCCCTGAGGGCCCGATCGCCGTCGGGGACGAAGTGATCGCCTTCCGGATCTCGGGCGCGTACGCCGGGGACGTTGTCGTCCCGGCGTCAGCCGTCGTCCAGAAGCCTGCCGCACTCGACTGGCCCCAGGCCGGCGGCCTGATGCTCACCGGCGCGACCGCCGTGCACCTGCTGACGGCGACCGGCGTTGCGGCCGACGATGTGGTGCTGATCCACGGAGCGTCGGGCGGCGTCGGTCTGATGGCGGTGCAGCTGGCTGTGCTGCGCGGGGCCCGGGTGATCGCGACCGCGAGCGAGCACCGGCATGGCTTGCTCGAGGAGCTCGGAGCCGAGCCTGTCGTCTATGGCGATGGCCTGATCGAGCGCGTGCAGGAGCTCGCCCCGGACGGCGTGGATGCAGCGCTCGACCCGGTCGGCACCGACGAAGCACTCGAGACTTCGCTGGCCCTGGTGCCTGAGAAGCAGCGGATCGCCACGATCGCCAACTACGGCGCGACCTCGGCCGGCATCCAGCTGCTCGGTGGCGGTCCGGGCGCCGACCCGGGCGACGAGGTCCGCGCCAATGCCCGCACCGAGCTGACCCGTCTCGCCGGGACCGGCGCCCTGACCGTCCACCTCGGCGCGACGTACCCGCTGGCCGAGGTCGCCGATGCCCACCGCCTGCTGGCCGAGGGCAAGGCGAACGGCAAGGTCATCCTGCTGCCGTAAGCGCTAGACCGCTTGAGCGTCCTGGGACGTAGTAGCTGGCAAGGTGGATGAGCGACGACGTCCTTCCTGCGAGCGAAGCGAGCGGACGTCGAGCCGAGGACAACGCAGCCAGGTGCTGCGTCTGGCGACGCTCAACCGAAGAAGACTTCGGCTTCGGCGTATTCCTCCGGGCTGACGAGCTTGAGCTCGGCGGTGCCCTCGGACAACGGCACCCGGATGATGCTGGTGCCGCGCAGCGCCATCATGGTGCCGAAGTCGCCGTCGTGGACGGCGCTGATGGCCTGCAGACCGAACCGGGTCGCGAGCCAGCGGTCGAAGGCGGTCGGGGTGCCGCCACGCTGGATGTGGCCGAGCACGACGGCGCGGGCCTCCTTGCCGGTACGCGCCTCGATCTCGCTCGCGAGACGCTCGCCGATCCCGCCCAGCCGGACGTGGCCGAAGGCGTCCTTCTCTCCCGAGACCAGCGACATCTCGCCGCCCGCGACCGGGACGGCCCCCTCGGAGACGACCATGATCACGGCGTACTTGGTCTCGAAGCGGGCCTCGACGTAGCGGCAGACCTCGGCGATGTCGAAGGGCCGCTCGGGGATGAGTACCACGTTCGCGCCGCCGGAGATGCCGGCGTGCAGGGCGATCCAGCCGGCGTGCCGGCCCATGACCTCGACGACGAGGACCCGGTGGTGCGACTCGGCGGTGGTGTGCAGCCGGTCGATCGCCTCGGAGGCGATGTTGACCGCGGTGTCGAAGCCGAAGGTGAAGTCGGTGCCGGAGAGGTCGTTGTCGATCGTCTTCGGTACGCCGACCACCTTCACGCCGAGCTCGTGCAGCCTGGTCGCCACCCCGAGCGTGTCCTCGCCGCCGATCGCGATCAGGGCGTCGACGCCGGCGGCCGCCAGGTTGGCCTTGATCTGCCCAACTCCGTCCAATCTCGCTTGTCCTGAGCCTGTCGAAGGGACAGCGAACGGGTTGGTGCGCGAGGAGCCGAGGATGGTGCCGCCGCGGGGAAGGATGCCGCGCACCTGGTCGATGCCCAGCGGCATCGTCAGGCCCTCCAGCGGACCCTTCCAGCCATCACGGAATCCGACGAACTCGTCGCCGAACTCCTTGACGCCCTTGCGTACGACGGCCCGGATCACGGCGTTGAGTCCCGGGCAGTCACCGCCTCCGGTGAGCACTCCGACGCGCATCGATCCTCCTGGTTGGAACGTTCAACTGAGGCTCCAACCCTAGGGCACTACCGCTCCAGCAGCGAGACGTCCCGGACGGCTCCGCGGTCGGCGCTGGTCGCCATAGCGGCGTACGCGCGCAGCGCCAGCGAGACCGGCCGCTCCCGGTCGGCCGGAGCGTAGACGCCGCCGAGGGCCGCGCGACGAGCAGCAAGCTCGGCCTCGTCGACGAGCAGCTCCATCGAGCGGTTCGGGATGTCGATCCGGATCCGGTCGCCGTCGTGGACCAGTGCGATCGTGCCGCCGGCCGCGGCTTCCGGGGAGGCGTGCCCGATCGAGAGACCGGAGGTGCCACCGGAGAACCGGCCGTCGGTGATCAGCGCGCAGACCTTCCCGAGGCCGAGGCCCTTGAGATAGGAGGTCGGGTAGAGCATCTCCTGCATGCCGGGACCGCCCTTGGGGCCCTCGTACCGGATCACGATGACATCGCCAGCGACGACCACCTTGCTCAGGATCTTCTCGACAGCCTCCTCCTGCGACTCGCAGACGACGGCCGGCCCTTCGAAGGTCCAGATCGACTCGTCCACGCCGGCCGTCTTCACCACCGCGCCGTCCACGGCGAGGTTGCCGCGCAGGACGGCGAGGCCGCCATCGGCGGAGTAGGCGTGCTCGACGTCGCGGATGCAGCCCCCCGCGGCGTCGGTGTCGAGGGTGTCCCAGCGCTCGGACTGGGAGAACGCCGTCGCCGACCGGACACAGCCGGGCGCGGCGTGCCAGAGCTCGACGGCCTCGGCGGTCGGCGAGCCGCCGCGGACGTCCCAGTCCGCCAGCCACTGCTTGATCGAGTCCGAGTGGATCGCGTGCACGTCGTTGTTGAGCAGGCCGCCACGGTAGAGCTCGCCGAGGATCGCCGGGATGCCGCCGGCGCGGTGCACGTCCTCCATGTAGTACGTGCCACCAGGGGCAACATTCGGGGCGACCTTGGCCAGGCACGGAACCCGGCGGGAGACCTCGTTGATGTCGCTCAGGCCGTAGTCGAGCTCGGCCTCCTGGGCAGCGGCCAGCAGGTGCAGGATCGTGTTCGTCGAGCCGCCCATCGCGATGTCGAGCGCCATCGCGTTCTCGAACGCCGCGCGACCCGCGATCGCACGCGGCAGCACCGAGGCGTCGTCCTGCTCGTAGTACCGCTTGGTGATGTCGACGACTGCGGTGCCGGCGTTCTCGTACAGCGCCTTGCGGGCCGTGTGCGTGGCCAGCACGGAGCCGTTACCGGGCAGCGCCAGGCCCATCGCCTCGACCAGGCAGTTCATCGAGTTGGCGGTGAACATTCCCGAGCAGGAGCCGCACGTCGGGCAGGCGTTCTCCTCGATGCGCAGGATGTCCTCGTCGGAGACCTGGTCGTTGACGGCATCGGAGATCGCGTTGATGAGGTCGAGCTTGCGGACGGTGCCGTCGACCAGGGTTGCCCGGCCTGCCTCCATCGGGCCTCCGGAGACGAAGACGGTGGGGATGTTCAGCCGCAACGCCGCCATCAGCATCCCGGGGGTGATCTTGTCGCAGTTGGAGATGCACACCAGCGCGTCGGCGCAGTGCGCCTGCACCATGTACTCGACCGAGTCGGCGATCAGGTCACGCGAGGGCAGCGAGTAGAGCATCCCGCCGTGGCCCATCGCGATGCCGTCGTCGACGGCGATAGTGTTGAACTCGCGAGCGACCGCGCCGGCGGCATGGATCGCCTCAGAGACGATCCGGCCAACCGGGGCGAGGTGCGTGTGGCCCGGAACGAACTCGGTGAAGCTGTTCGCCACCGCGACGATCGGCTTGCCGATGTCGGAGCTGGCCACGCCCGAGGCACGCATCAGGGCGCGGGCGCCGGCCATGTTCCGGCCGTGGGTGACGGTGCGTGACCTGAGCTCGGGCACGAGGACCTCTTTCTACCGATGTCGTCACGCCGTTCGGGCGGCGCGATCCACCAGCGTACGCCGCCTGCCAGCGAAACGGAGGGGGCCGCCGCTACTCGGACGCTGCGCCAGGTGTGGCGGCGCAATAGTCTCGGGGCATGACTTTCTCGATCGTCGCCCGCTCCACCGACGGCCCCGGGGGCGAGCCCTGCTGGGGCGTCGCCGTGGCCTCCAAGTTCCTCGCCGTCGGCAACGCCGTCCCGGCTGCCGTCGCCGGGATCGGCGCCTTGGCCACCCAGGCCGAGGCCAACCTCTCCTGGAAGGGCATCGGCCTCTCGCTGCTCGACGAAGGCGCCACCGCCCAGGTGGCACTGGACCGGCTGCTGGAGGAGGACGACAAGCGCGACCACCGCCAGATCGGCATCGTCGATGTCGACGGCGGGGCCGTCACGCACACTGGCTCGGCCTGCTACGACTGGGCTGGCGGCATCACCGGCACCGACGTCGCGATCCAGGGCAACATCCTTGCCGGGCCCGAGGTCGTCGAGGCGATGAAGTCGTCCTGGGATGCCTCCGATCCGACCGCTCCCCTGGCTCGGCGCCTCCTCGACGCGCTGTCCGCCGGCGATCAGGCGGGCGGCGACAAACGCGGCCGTCAGTCGGCAGCGCTGCTCGTAGTCAGCGACGGCGCCGGATACGGCGGGATGGATGATGTCGCCGTCGACCTGCGCGTCGACGATGCCGAGGCCCCGATCGTCGAGCTTGCCCGACTGCTCGACCTCAACGACCTCTACCTGACCGCGTCCACCGAGGACGAGAAGGTTGCGATCACTTCCGAGCTGGCGACCGAGATCGAGGGCCTGGTGCGAGCCGCCGGCCATCCCGATCTGGCCGCGTGGACCGGGACCGAGAACTACGAGATGCGGGTCGCCGACGACGGCAGCTGGATCGACATCCGGGTCCTGGCGATCCTGCGCGCCGGCGCGTGAGGCAGTACCGATGAGGCAGAGCCGATGAGCCGGGGGCAGTCGGTGCTGGCGATCGACGCCGGCACCACCGGGGTCACCGTCGTCGTGGTGACGCCGCAGGGGGCGATCGCCGCCAAGGGCTACCAGGAGTTCGCCCAGCACTTCCCGCAGCCGGGATGGGTGGAGCACTCCCCCGAGGAGATCTGGCAGGCCACCCTCGAGGCGACCCGGGCTGCTCTCAAAGCCTGGCCCGGTGAGCCCGCCGACCTCGCCGGCATCGGGATCACCAACCAGCGCGAGACGGTGTTGCTCTGGGACCGCGAGACGCTCGGGTCGCCGCGTCGCGCGATCGTCTGGCAGGACCGGCGTACGAGCGAGATCTGCGACCGGCTGAAGGCAGCCGGCCACGAGGAGCGGGTCGCCGCGTTGACCGGCCTGCGGCTGGACCCGTACTTCTCCGGGACGAAGCTGGCCTGGCTGGCCGAGCACGAGCCGAACACCTGGGCGCTGGTCGAGTCCGGCCGCTACGCGATCGGCACCGTCGACTCCTACCTGATCGCCCGGATGTCGCGTGGCAACTGGCACATCACCGACGTCTCCAACGCCTCTCGCACGCTGCTCTTCGACCTCGCTGCGGGCCGGTGGTCCAACGAGCTGTGCGGACTGCTCGGCGTACCGGCCGATGCGCTGCCCGAGGTCGTGGACAATTGGGGCGCGCTGGCCCGGACCGACCCGCGCAGCTTCTGCGACCTCGACCTGCCGATCGCCGGTATCGCCGGTGACCAGCAGTCGGCACTGTTCGGCCAGACGTGCTTCGACGTGGGCGACTCCAAGTGCACCTACGGCACCGGGTCGTTCATCCTGACCAATACCGGCAGCGAAGTGGTCCGCTCCGAGGCCGGGCTGCTCTCCACGGCGGCATGGCGCGACCCATCCGGGGCGATAACCTACGCGCTCGAGGGCGCGATCTTCGTGACCGGCGCCGCGGTCCAGTGGCTGCGCGACGGGCTGCAGATCGTCGGCACCGCCGCCGAGACGGCCGCGATCGCGGCGACGGTCGACTCCAGCGACGGCGTCGTCTTCGTGCCGGCGCTGACCGGGCTCGGCGCCCCGCACTGGGACCCGCACGCGCGCGGCACGATCCTCGGACTGACCCGGGGCACCACTCGAGCGCACCTGGTCCGGGCGACGCTGGAGGCGATCACCTACGAGGTCCGCGACGTGATCGACACGATGCCGTCACTGACCTCGGTCGCCGTCGACGGCGGCGCTGCGGCCAACGACCTGCTCTGCCAGCTCCAGGCCGATCTGCTCGGCGTACCGGTAGAGCGGCCGCGGATCGTGGAGACCACCGCGCTCGGGGCGGCGTTCATGGCGGGGCTCGGGACCGGCGTCTGGGACTCGACCGACGACCTGCGCGAGACCTGGCAGCTGGACCGCGCCTTCGAGCCCGACCCGGCCGCAGCCGCGGCGACCGCCGCCGCCTACGCCCGGTGGCTCAAAGCGGTCGAGCGCAGCAAGGGCTGGGCCTGAGCGTCGCTAACGGAGGTCCGCCAGGGCCACGCGCGCTGCGGCGAGGGCTTCGTCAGCCTCGGCGACACCGGCTTCGGCCTCGGTGGCGGCCTCGTCGGCCTCCTCGATCTCCTCGTCCACGGTGTCCACGTCGTCCTCGAGCCCGGACAGCCGGCGCCGGAGCTCGTCGATCTCGCCGGCGAGCTGGAGCCGACGGGCCTGCAGCTTCTCGGCCGTCACCGTCGCGTGCTGCAGCTCCTCGGCTGCACGGGTGGACTCCAGCACCGCGTCGGCGACACGGTCCTCGGCGGCCTCGCGGCGTACCGCATCGTCGGGTACGACGACGTGCAGCACCGGCGGCGCTGGGGTCACGGCTTCGGCGCGATGGCCGAGCGCCTCGGGGACCGCGCAGACCGCCGACACGTCCACGTCGGAGACCCCGGTCGAGGTGAAGGCGGTGAGAACCAGCCCGCTGCGGACGACGTCGGCGGCGACCGGGTCCAGCATCGCTGCGGTCAAGACGCCCTCGACCTGATCAGCGACGGCAGAGCTCAACCTGACGCCCTCCTCGCGGACGAGGCCGGCGGCCGCGGTAGTCAACGCCGCGGTCAGTTGGCGCCGCTGTCGGGTCAGCGCCCGGAGCTCGTCTGCGTCCAGAGCCTCGGCGGCGGCGCGCAGCGACTCGGCGATCCCGAGGACCTGGTCGATCTGCTCGGCCTCGCGGCGTACCAGCAGGTTGACCGCCCACGCGGCGACGGACGGCTTGCGGAGCGCCTTGATCCGGGCGCCCAGTTCCCTGCTGTCGGCCGCCTTGGCGGCAGCGTCACGCGCAGCAATGAAGCCGGCGACCGGGGCGGCGTACAGGCCGTCCGCGATCGCGACCAGATCGTCAGCCGAGCTCATCGGCCAGTGCCTCGAGAGCAGCGGCGCTCGCAGCCGCCCGGATCCCGGCCCGGTCACCGCTGAGCGCCAGCCGGCTGACCTGGACGCCCTGGGGGCCGGCGAGGCCGACGTAGACCGTGCCGACCGGCTTGTCGTCTTGCTTGTCGGGGCCGGCAACGCCAGTCGTCGCGACGGCCCAGTCGACCTGCAGGAGGTCGCGGGCACCGGTAGCCATCTGCGCCGCGCAGTCCGCCGAGACGACCTGGGCTGCGGTTACCCCGAGCAGCCGGCGCTTGAGCCGGGTTGCGTAGGTGACCACCCCGCCGACGAAGGTCGCCGAGGCGCCGGGCGTCGAGGAGAGCAGATCGGCAACGGCACCGCCGGTTAGCGACTCGGCACACCCGACGGTCTCGCCACGGGCGAGCAGGGACCGGTGCACCCGGGCAGCGACAGTCGAGGCAGCGTCGGTCATGCCGACAAGGCTAGTCTCCAGCATCATGGCTTCCGACAAACGCGCTGCTCCGCCCGAGACGGCACGTCACTCCGGGACGGCACTGGCGATCGAGGACTACGGGCTCATCGGGGACCAGCACACTGTCGCACTGGTCGGCGCCAACGGGTCGATCGACTGGCTCTGCCTGCCGCGGTTCGATTCGCCCTCGTGTTTCAGCAACCTTCTCGGTGATCCCGACGGCTCGAGCTGGTCGCTCTCGCCAGTCGGCGAGCACACCGTCAGCCGCCGCTACCTCGTCGGCAGCAACGTACTCGAGACCACCTTCAGCTCGGCTGAGGGCGAGATCACCGTGCTCGACCTGATGCCGATCGGCGACCGGCGCGCGGACGTGATCCGCCGGGTGACCGGCGTCCGCGGCAAGGTCGCTGTGTGCCACCGGTTCGTGATCCGGTTCGACTACGGCCGGATCCGGCCCTGGGTGCACCGCGAGACCAACGAGGGCACCGAGGTCATCGTCGCCGTGGCCGGTCCCGACAAGGTCGTCCTGGCCGGCCCGCGACTCCCGGTCGCCGACGACGGCCAGCACGCTGACGAGTTCGAGGTCAGCGAGGGCGACGTGCTCGATTTCACCCTCACCTGGGTGCCGTCGCACCGACCGGCGCCAGGGCCAGCGGACATCGACGCCCGGATCGAGGCCACCCTGGACGCGCAGCGCTCCTGGCTGTCCACCGAGCCCGGCGAGGGCCGGTACGCCGGCGCGGTGCAGCGCAGCCTGCTGGCGCTGCTCGCGCTCACCCACGAGGACACCGGCGGGATCGTCGCAGCCCCCACGACCTCGCTACCCGAGGACTTCGGCGGCGCCCGCAATTGGGACTACCGCTACTCCTGGCTACGCGATGCGGCGCTGACCGTCGAGGCGATGATCGGCGACGACCAGCCCGAACGTGCCCGGCCCTGGCGGGACTGGCTGCTGCGCGCGATCGCCGGCGACCCCGAGGACATCCAGATCATGTACGCCGTCGACGGCAGCCGGCACCTCCCGGAGAGCGAGCTCGACCATCTCGCCGGGTACGCCGGTTCCCGCCCGGTGCGGGTAGGCAATGCCGCGGTAGACCAGCGCCAGGGCGATGTCGTCGGCGAGGTGCTGGGCGCTTTGGCCAACGCCCGCGACCTCGGCCTCGCCGAGACCGCCGACAGCTGGAGCCTGCAGCGCGCCCTGGTGAAGGTCCTCGCCGACACCTGGGACCTGCCCGATCATGGGCTCTGGGAGATCCGCGGCGAGCCGCAGCACTTCACGCACAGCCGGGTGATGATGTGGTCGGCTTTCGATCGGATGGTCGCCGGCGTCGAGGAGCACGGCTTCGACGGCCCGGTCGAGCAGTGGCGCGAACTGCGCGACACCATCCGGGCCGAGATCCTCGAGCGCGGCTTCGACGCCGCCCGTGGCACCTTCACCCAGCACTACGGCACCAGCGAGGTCGACGCATCGCTGCTGTTGATCCCGGCCGTGGGCTTCCTGCCCGGTGACGACCCTCGGGTCGTCGGCACGATCGTCGCGATCGAGGAGGACCTGCTGCGCGACGGGCTCCTGCTGCGCTATCGGACCGAGAGCGGCGTCGACGGGCTGAGCGGCGACGAGCATCCGTTCCTGGCGTGCTCCTTCTGGCTGGTCGCGGCGTACGCCGGGGCCGGGCGGATCGACGACGCCACCACGCTGATGGATCGGCTGGTCGGCCTCGGCAACGACGTGGGCCTGCTCTCCGAGGAGTACGACCCCCGCGGCAGGCGGATGGCCGGCAACTTCCCGCAGGCATTCACACACCTGACCCTGGTGCAGGCCGCGAGGGCACTGGATCGCGCACGGGCGTCCACCGCAGTGCCTGGCTCCTAGGCAAAAGGTCCATACCAGCTCGCACCGTTGCGGCGCGTGGCCTGACGCCACGCCGATCCGCGGGGACAATGTGCTCGAGGGGACTACATCGACCAGGAGGTGCCGTGAGCGAGGCCGAGCTCGGTCACGACCGTGCGGTGCGACCGGCACCGTCGATCCCGCTCCCCCGTCAGCCCGAGCCGCCGGCAGACCTCACGCCGATCGGACCCGAGCCCCGCGGGGAGTGGCACCAGCCGTCCCCTGGACGCGCCGTTGCGCGGATCGTGGTGACGCTGGGCTGCATCGGCGCGCTCGCCGGCCTGGTGCTCACGGCCGTCCAGGCCAGCACCGGCTCGATCACCGTCCTCGCGGTCTCCACGGTGGTCGCCGTGATGACGTACGGAAGCCTGACGCTGAACGATCCGACGACGGTGACGCTGGACGGCCCCGTGCTGACCGTGCACCGTGGCGAGATGGACGACGTCTTCGACCTGTCCCGCAAGGTCCGTCGCCTGCGGACCGAGGGCCGACCCGACCGCCCCAATTGGCGGCTGCTGATGGAGACGATCGACGGCAGGCTGATCGAGCTCGGCCCCGATCAGGTCGACCCGTCCGTCATCACCGAGGCACTGAAGCGCTACCGGATCAGCTGAGCCGGCTCAGGCCTGGGCCGGTGCTCCGGTGCCGCGGCGGTGCCGTACGACGTCGCGCGCGAACTCGAGCCCGGAGGTCATCGTGAGCACGACAGCCACCGCCATCAGCGCGATGGCGATCCACCAGACGATGTCGCCGGGCAGGTCCCAGCCGCCGGAGAGGTAATGGAACGGCGCGACCAGCCCCCCCAGCGCGAGCGCCTGGGCCATCGTCTTGACCTTGCCGCTCTGGTTGGCCGGCATCACGACCTGCTTGGCGATCGAGAGCCTGGCGAACGTGACCGCCCATTCGCGGATCAGCACCGGCACCGCGATCCACCACATCACCGGATAGATGATCGCCAGGCCGACGAAAGCCATCCCGGTGATCGCCTTGTCGGCGATCGGGTCGGCGATCTTGCCGAAGTTGGTGACCAGGTTGTGCTTGCGGGCCAGGTCCCCATCGATCTTGTCGGTGACCATCGCGACGACAAACAGCACGTAGGCGATCCAGCGCCAGCCGTTGCTGCTGCCGCCGTCGTGCAGCAGCGCGAACCCGAAGAACGGGACCATCACGATGCGCAGCGTGGTCAGGGCATTGGGAACGTTCCAGTTGCTCGGCTGCTGCTCGGTCATCGTTCCCCTTCCCTGTCTCGTCGCTGTGTCCATCCGACCGCCCTGGGTCGCTAGAGCGGCCTTGCGACCAGATCGACGCCCTCGGTGCCCACCACCACCGCCTCGATCATGTCACCCACGGCGACAGAGCCGGACAGGCCGGTCAGGGTCGTCGACCCGTCGACCTCCGGTCCCTGGCACTCCGCACGGCCCTCGGCAGTGCCCGGGCCCTCCTCCTCGAGAGCCTCCACGAGGACCATGACGTGCTCACCGATCCGCTCCTCGGCGCGCTGGGCGGTCAGCTCGTCGGTCAGGGCACGCAGGTGCTCGAGGCGCTCGGCGATCTCGTCCGGGTCGATCTTGTCGGCGTAGGTCTCGGCCTCGGTGCCGTCCTCGTCGGAGTAGCCGAAGACGCCGATCGCATCGAGCCGGGCGTCGGTGACGAAGTCGCACAAGGTGGCGAATTCGGCCTCGCTCTCACCAGGGAAGCCGACGATGAAGTTCGAGCGGACCCCGGCGGCCGGTGCGTGCCGGCGTACCTGGTCCAGCAGGTTGCCGAAGGACTCCGGGTCGCCGAACCGGCGCATCGAGCGCAGCACGGTCGGCGACGCGTGCTGGAAGGAGAGATCGAAGTAGGCGGCGACGCCGTCGGTGCCGGCGATGGCGGAGACCAGACCCGGCCGGGTCTCCGCAGGCTGGAGGTAGGAGACCCGGACCCGCTCGACACCGTCGACCGCGGCGAGCGCGGGCAGCATCGTCTCCAGCAGCCGGATGTCGCCGAGGTCCTTGCCATAGGAGGTCGAGTTCTCCGAGACCAGGAACAGCTCCTTGACGCCCTGCTCCCCCAGCCAGCGGGCCTCGGCCAGCACGTCGGCCGGCCGGCGGGAGACGAACGAGCCGCGGAAGCTCGGGATCGCGCAGAACGCGCAGCGCCGGTCGCAGCCCGAGGCCAGCTTGAGCGGAGCCATCGGACCACCGTCCAGGCGTCGGCGTACGGCGCGCGGGCCGGTCACGGGAGCACCGGTACCGATGTCCTCGGTCGTCGCGACCTCGAAGCTGTGGCCCGGGACCACGACCTCGACGTCGATCCGCTGGGTCGGTGAGATCGGCAGCAGCCTGCGGCGGTCCGACGGGGTGTGCGCGTGCTGGGCCTCGCCGGCCAGGATCGAGCGCAGCCGGTCGGCGATGTCAGGGTAGGCATCGAAGCCGAGCACCGCGTCGGCCTCGGGGAGCGAGTCGGCCAGCTCCTCGCCGTACCGTTCGGCGAGGCAGCCCACCGCGACGACGGACCGCGTCACAGCGCCCGAACCCGGGTCTCCCTTGAGGTCGGCAGCGGCCAGCAAGGTGTCGACCGAGTCCTTCTTCGCGGCCTCGACGAACCCGCAGGTGTTGACCACCACGGTCTCGGCGTCGGCCGGGTCCTCGACGAGCAGGAAGCCACCGGCCTCGAGCTGGCCGGCCAGCTCCTCGGAGTCGACCTCGTTGCGGGCACAGCCCAAAGTCACCAGGGCGACGGTGTGCAGGGAGTCGGAAGTGGCAGTCATCTCCGATGAAGTATGCCGGTCCGCCCTACCTCAGAGCGAACCAAGACCTCGCCGACCCGGCTCTCGAGTGCAGCAGACGGCGCCGAGTCGACGCGTCTGCGTGCACTTCAAAGCCGGGTCAGGGGAAGGTCTTGCTGCCCGTGGTCCCGGCGGTGCCGAGGCTGCCCTGCTCCTTGCCGCCGACAGCGACGTCCACGGCGCCGGCGTTGTCGGCACTGACCTTGAACGGCGCCAGTCCCACGATCTTGCGGTGCTTGCCGATCGCGAGGTCGCCCGACCAGAGGATCTTGCCGGTCCGGTCCTTCACCACGACGTGAGTGGCCGCATGCGCCGCCGTCACAGTCATCGCCGTCGTCTTCATCAGCGGCGAGGTGATCGGCTGATGGCTGGGCTGATGATTGGCGGCAAGTCCGGCCTGGCTGCTGGGGTCCGGAGCCGCACTGAGGTGCTCGGGGTCGCCGGCGAAGATCCTGGCCAGCCCCCACACCATCGCCAGGCAGAGCACCGAGCCGATCAGCAGGCTCCAACGCGGGCCGCCGAGGGTCGCGCGCATGCCGCCGGACAAGCCGGTGGAGAGCTCGGCCTCGAAGACACGGCGGGCATTGATCGGCGCCTGGGCGTAGCGCTCGTCATACGCCTTCATCAACGGGTCGAGGGCGAGCCCGAGGGCGCGCGAGATGGCCGTCAGGTGCCCCCGAGCGTAGAAGTCGCCACCACACGGACCGAAGTCGTCGACCTCGATCGCCTCGAGCACGTGCGGGCGGATCCGGGTGCGCTGGCTGAGCTCCTCGACGCTCATGTCGAGCATCTCTCGGGCATGGGTGATCTTCGGCCCGATGACGGGCTCCGCAGCCGCCCCGCGGGGCGTGACGTCGTCCACGACCAGCTCGGCCGGGAGTTGGTGCCAGGCCGGGCCGTTCTGGATCCGGGAGGTCAGCTCGTCGTCGGCGGTCGGCCGCTGCGCCGGAAGCGCAGGCGGATCGATCCGTACGTCGACGCGGGACGGCTCGCTCACCTCGCGCAACGGCGAGACCGGGTCCGGCATCCGCACGGGCTCCTCGACGTCCCAGGCATCCTCGGCGTCCCAGGGGCCGCCGATCGACTCACGAGCTGGGCTGAGCTCGTGCACGATGACCTGCTCGGTGAAATCGAAGGGGCTGTAGCCGTCGCCGTACTCGTCGCGCGGCTCGTCACGCGGCTCGTCGTCGGCCTCATCGCGATCGTCCTGCGGCTCGCCGTCGGGCAGCGCGCTCTCAGCCAGGTCGCCGTCAGGGAGGGAGCGTCCCGGGGTCTCATCGAGCCTGGACAGCTCGCGGCCGCGCAGGTTCACGATCTCGACCCGGCCGTCTGCGAACATCGCGAGGTCGGCAGCGAGGTCGGTGGAGTCGATCACGGTAGTCATGCCGAGCGGGACGCTCAGCGGTGCGCCGTACCAGACGTTGTTCCAGCGCAGGTGCGCTTCGGCCAGCAGGCCGAGGTGGTTGAACGCCACCTTCGGGTCGCGCGGCACCAGCACCAGCCGGCCCTCACGCAGCGGCGAGTCGGCGTATTCCACGACGACCTGGCGGATCGATCCCCAGGTCAGGCCGCGCCAGGTCAGGCCGATCCGGAGCCGAATCCCGTGGTCATCGGCGACCAGGACCGGCGTACGGGCCGAGACCAGGGCAGGCAGATGCAGGCAGGCGAGCGCCACCAGGACGAGCCCGAGCAGGACGTCGAACGCCGAGTGGCCGCGGATCAGGTAGGCGATGCCCAGGAGCATCGAGAGACCGCCCACGACGCCGCTGAGCAGGACGTTGCGGCGGATCGCGACGAGGTCCTCCTGGACCGGGCCCTGCTCGCTGACAAGGTCTGCCTGATCAGCGACATCATCGTGCTCGCCGGGCTCCAGGTAGTCGTGATCGTGGCGGGTCCAGGTGCTCACAGCTCCCCCTGCAAGGTCGCGATGACGTCGTCGAGGTCATCGGGCTTGATCAGTACGTCGCGTGCCTTCGAGCCCTCGCTCGGCCCGACGATGCCGCGACTCTCCAGGATGTCCATCAGGCGTCCCGCCTTGGCGAATCCGACGCGGAGCTTGCGCTGCAGCATCGACGTGGAGCCGAACTGGGTCGAGACCACCAGCTCGACGGCCTGGATGACCAGGTCGAGGTCGTCCCCGATGTCGTCGTCGAGCTCGCGCTTGGAGGCGGCCGGAGCGGTGACGTCCTCACGGTACGACGGCTCCAACTGCGTCTTGCACTTCGCGACCACCTGGTGGATCTCGGCCTCGGTGACCCAGCTGCCCTGCACCCGGACCGCCTTCGAGGCGCCCATCGGCAAGAACAGGCCGTCGCCCTGGCCGACCAGCTTCTCGGCGCCCGGCTGGTCGAGGATGACCCGGCTGTCGGCGAGGCTGGAGGTCGCGAACGCGAGCCGCGAGGGCACGTTTGCCTTGATCAGGCCGGTGACGACGTCGACCGAGGGCCGCTGGGTCGCCAGCACCAGGTGGATGCCGGCGGCCCGGGCGAGCTGGGTGATCCGGACGATCGCATCCTCGACGTCGCGCGGGGCGACCATCATCAGGTCCGCGAGCTCGTCGACGATCACCAGCAGGTACGGGTACGGCGTGAGCTGGCGCTCACTGCCCGCGGGCACCTGGACCTTGCCGGCCCGGACGGCCTTGTTGAAGTCGTCGATGTGCCGGAACCCGAAGTTGGCCAGGTCGTCGTACCGCATGTCCATTTCACGGACGACCCACTGCAGTGCCTCGGAGGCCTTCTTGGGGTTGGTGATGATCGGCGTGATCAGGTGCGGGACGCCCTCGTAGGCGTTCAGCTCGACCCGCTTCGGGTCGACCATGATCATCCGGACCTCATCGGGCGTAGAGCGCATCAGGATCGAGGTGATCATCGAGTTGATGAACGACGACTTGCCCGAGCCGGTGGCACCGGCCACCAGCAGGTGCGGCATCTTCGCCAGGTTGGCGACCACGAAGCCGCCCTCGACGTCCTTGCCGAGCCCCGCGACCATCGGGTGATGGTCGTTGCGGGCGGTGTTGGACCGCAGCACATCGCCCAGCGACACGATCTCCTTGTCGCTGTTCGGGATCTCGATACCGACCGCGGACTTACCGGGGATCGGCGAGAGGATCCTGACGTCGGCCGAGGCGACCGCGTAGGAGATGTTCTTCGCGATGTTGGTGATCTTCTCGACCTTGACGGCCGGTCCGAGCTCCACGACGTACCGGGTCACCGTCGGGCCGCGGGTGTAGCCGGTCACGGTGGCGTCGATGTCGAACTCCTCGAAGACGCCGGTCAGGCGCTCGACGATCGCGTCCGAGGCAGGGGTCCGGGCCTTGTGGGCGCTGCCCTGCTTGAGGATGTCGCTCTCGGGCAGGGTGTACGTGACGTCGCCGGACAGGCTGAGTTGCTCGACGCGGGCGGGCAGCGGGGTGTGCGGAGGCGGCTCGAGCTCGCCCTTCTCCTGCGTCAGGTCCTCGACGTTGAACACGTCCAGGCCGACATCGGTGGCAGCTGCCTTGCGGGAGCGCTTGCGGACCTCGCGCTCCTCGTTCTGCCCTTCGACGATCATCGGTGTGTCGTACGCCGCATCGCCCATATCCGGGTCGATGTCGTCGACGACCGCGCCGCGTCGGCGGCGCTTGGTCGGCGCCTCGTCGGGCTCGAGGTCGGCCTCGACCTCGCGGCCGAGCACCTTGTCGCGGGCCAGACCGAGGCGGTTCGGGATCTGGTAGACCGGCGTCGCGGTGACTACCAGGATGCCGAACATGGCAAGCAGGGCCAGCAGCGGCACCACGACGTACCCGGTGTGCAGCAGGTCGGTCAGCAGCTTGGCGACGACGAACCCGAGCGCGCCACCGGCGTTCTGCAGGTCGGTGGTGTCGCCGAGCTCCGGCTTCGGCGAGCCGTTCGCGATGTGGATGATGCCCAGGACGCCGAACAGGAACGCACCCCATCCGACGACCTGGCGGCCCGCCGGGCCGTTGGCGTCAGGGTCGCGCATGTTGCGCCAGGCGACGTAGCAGAGCAGCAGCGGCACGAAGTACGCCAGTAGGCCGACCGAGCCGGCGACCGCGGCACGAGTGCCCGCGAAGACCGAGCCCGGCAGCTGCCACCAGACCGAGGCCGCCACCACGACGGCCAAGGCCAGCAGGAA